>NZ_JBSZQY010000002.1:125570-342954 GCF_054165785.1 Staphylococcus sp. SA22
TTTTGATGACCTTCACTTAAAGTATTTACTTTTTGTTGGGCATTTAATCGGTCTTTATAACTATGTGTATCTTTATAATTATCAACTAACTTTTGAGCTTCTCTAACGTGTTCACGCTTAATTACACGCTTCTCACGTTCAGTTAGATGAGAAGAATCAATTTGACTTATACCAACCAGTGATCCTGATTTTCTACCAGGTAAAGCAGACGTTTCTTCAAATTCAACAACATTATTATGCGTGTGATTTGAAGTTGTTGGTGATTGATGAGTTGTTGTGAAATCATGACTTTCACCATTTAATCCAGCCAATTGTTTTGGTGCTTTGTAAACGATTTGTTGATGTGCTTGACGTTCAACTGTAGGCATTGGAACCTGTGTCATTGTTTCAGTATATGTAGTCGGTGATGTTGGTTTCTTTGTTGGTGCAGAAACCACAAGTTGCTTGTCGTTTTCGTTGTCGTCTTCGTCATATTCTAACGATACAACTGGTGTGTTATTTTTATTTTTTTGTTTAGCTAAAAATCGTTCTTTTATTTCTTTAAATTTCTTTTCATAATTAGCTTTTTGTTCTTCAGTTACTTCGTTTATTTTAGATTTGTGATTTTGAGTATTTAAACTTCTTTTACTCCTTTTAGATGTATTCGCTTTAGCTTCTTCTGTATCTGCTTTTAGTTTTTTTGCCATTACTATATTTTCTTCATTACTTTCAACTAACGCCGGTATATTCAACGGCCTATTTTCATTGATTTCAACAAAAAATTCATCAATAATTGATTCTAAATCTTCAACTCGTTCTTTAGATAACCTATCATTTTGAGGATGCCTTTCTTCTCTCTCATCATCACTACGGCCAACAATCAAATCTAATTTATTATAAAGATTCTCTCTAGCTTCATGTTTATTTGGAAAAGCGTGTCCAAGCATTAATACTTTATTTTCTAGTTCATTTAATTTAACTCTAACTTCGTAATCTTTATCTCTATCAAATTTTTTCAAATCAGGATTTCTACTTTCGATATCTTGTGTCTTTCTTTCAAACTCATTTTTATTTTCCTTTATTGCTTCGTGAATAGCTAAATACCTTTGATGTGTTAAGCCCAATACACCATTTGGAACTTGGTTGTTATTTTTTTTACTACTTTCTATTTTTCTTTCTTCATCTAAAAATTTATTTAGCGCATCTAGTTCAGCAAATAATTTTTTTCGGTAAGTATCCATTGCCTCTTTATATTCAGGTTCATCATATCCATCGTTTTTATTTATTTCTGATGTACACATAACGCTCCTAAGACTGTCTTTATACTGCTTTAAGGTTAAATTATTACTCTTTTGCCCTGATACAGATAACGCTTTTGATACATATGGATTCTCCTCCCCAGAAACCACTGCACTCGCACGATTGCTTTCCCAAATTTGTGATACACATAATGCTCCCAATGATAAAACTAGCAATTTATTTTTCAACTGTATTTTCTCCTTAATTTTCCCTAATCAACAACCTACCTTACACCCTATTTTTTCGCCAAGCCAAATTATATAACATCTACCTTTTTAAAATAATTAACTGTTGATGAATTAATTATTAATTATATTCAAACAATATATTTGGAAAATCCAAGTAAAAAAGCCACCTTTTAAGGTGGCTTCTTCATGAATCATATAATTAATTTAATATCATTATTACTTATTTCTTATCTTTATTTTCTTTTTTTCTTCTAAAAAGTAGTAATGAACCTAATGATGCTAATAATCCCCAAATTAGTGACGTATTCTCTTCACCTTCAGAACCTGTATCTGGTAATGGCTCTTTACTATCTTTAGCCTCATTTTTATTAGAAGCATTAGTACCATTTTTAGGTGAATTAGGCGGAACTACATTATTGTTAGAACCTGAGTCGGAATCGCTATTTGAATCACTTTCTGAGTCAGAGTCGTTGTCTGATCCTGTGTCACTCGTTGAATCAGAATCGGAATCACTCGTTGAATCTGAGTCGCTGTCGGAATCTGAATCACTATCTGAGTCGGAATCGCTATCGGAATCTGAGTCACTACCTGAGTCGGAATCACTCGCTGAATCTGAGTCGCTGTCGGAATCTGAATCACTATCTGATTCTGAATTGCTATCTGAATCTGAGTCACTGTCTGAGTCAGAATCGCTAACTGAGTCGGAGTCGCTATCTGATTCTGAATCGCTATCGGAATCTGAATCGCTGTCTGAGTCGGAATCACTGTCTGAATCTGAATCACTCGCTGAATCTGAGTCGCTATCTGAGTCGGAATCGCTGTCTGAGTCTGAGTCGCTATCTGAGTCGGAATCGCTGTCTGAGTCGGAATCGCTATCTGAGTCTGAGTCGCTGTCTGAGTCGGAATCGCTATCGGAATCCGAGTCACTGTCGGAATCTGAGTCACTGTCTGAGTCTGAGTCGCTGTCTGAGTCTAAATCACTGTCGGAATCTGAATCACTGTCTGAGTCTGAGTCGCTGTCTGAGTCTGAGTCGCTGTCTGAGTCAGAATCACTATCTGAATCCGAGTCACTGTCGGAGTCGGAATCGCTCTCTGAATCTGAATCGCTATCTGAGTCTGAGTCACTGTCTGAGTCAGAATCGTTATCTGAGTCGGAGTCACTGTCTGAGTCTAAATCACTGTCGGAATCTGAATCACTGTCTGAGTCTGAGTCGCTGTCTGAGTCTGAGTCGCTGTCTGAGTCAGAATCACTATCTGAATCCGAGTCACTGTCGGAGTCGGAATCGCTCTCTGAATCTGAATCGCTATCTGAGTCTGAGTCACTGTCTGAGTCAGAATCGTTATCTGAGTCGGAGTCACTGTCGGAGTCGGAATCGCTTGCTGAATCTGAATCACTCGCTGAATCGGAATCACTTGCTGAATCTGAATCACTATCTGATGTAGAATCACTTGCTGAATCTGAATCGCTCGCTGAATCTGAATCGCTTGCTGAATCTGAATCACTATCTGAATCTGAATCACTATCTGATGTAGAATCACTACCCGAATCTGAACCGCTATCTGAATTAGAATCGCTGCCAGAATCTGAACCACTATCTGAACCTGGGTCAGAATCTGAATCCTCTGGAATTGGTTCAATTTCACCAGGCTCATCAGGTTGTTCAGGAACAACAGGTTTATCGATACCGTCACCAGAACCTGATCCGTTATTAAATGCTACTTCGTTGTCCCATGACATAGAGCGCCAAATTATATTCGAGTTATACCCATATAAAGTTGAACGTAAAGCTAAATCACCTTTGCTATTCGGATCAATATGACCATTAACAACTACAATATACGGTGTTGTAATTTGATCATCGTCTGTTGGAAACTCTACTTTATATTGATTTGGATTTGGGAATGTAATATTCACACTATTAGTGACATCCTCAAAGTTTTCTGGATTCACAAAGTAACTTTCAGATAAATCAGCTGCATTATCTACTTTATATACTTTAATACTTGTATTTTGCTGATCTATTAATGCATTACTATCCGTATTTGGTTTTAAATTACCTGTTAAAACCGGCGCAATAACGTTATCTCCACTTGGATTGACATAAATTGTCTGACGATACGTATTATTTGTTTTATCGATTTGGTCAATTGTACCTTTAATAGATAAGTTATAAAACTTACCATATTTTTCATAATCTACTAATACTGTTTTGTTTGCTGTTGTACTACCTATGCCAGTAGCCAATGTCACATTACCTGTCTTTGTAACATTTTCAGGGTCAATATAAGCGGGCATAGTCAAAGTTGCTTTAACATCATCTTTAGTATTTACATAGTCTGTAAATGTATAAATAACATTACCATCATTATCGATTACACCATTTGCCAATACTTGATCTCCAGCCATAATTGGAGGCACTTTAGCAGTTGAAGTTACACCATTTAAGTTTAATTCTTTAGGTACAGTTATTTTGAATGTGTCACCTTTAACAGCAGAATTAGGCACTGAAAAACCATAATTCAGTTTGACATAACCTGCTTGGTGCGGATACACAGTCGTACCAGAGTCAATACCAACTGTCACATTCGTCAACTGATTCGTAATATCTGTGCCAGCTGCCGGTGCATCTGCAGCTACAGCCGCTAAACTAAATGCTCTCATTCTAGGCGCACTTGTATTAACCGCTTGATTAACTACATCTTTATTACTTGCATCTGTACTCTGTGGAGCTGATTCATTGTTTGAAGGTGTTGCTTCAGTTGAAGTATCTTGCGTTGTTGAAACATTTTCCGCATTTGTAGAATTTTGAGGTGAATTTACAGATGATACTGTATTAGTATCATTAGAAGTCGTTTCATTACTTGTTTGATTCACTAATTCCTCCGCATTTGTATTGCTTGATTGAGTTGTTGCCGGTGTATTAGCTTGATTCGTTGCCGTAGTAGCTTCACCAGTTACCGGTGTTTCTTCCGTAGTTGCATTTGTTGATACTGATTGTGTCGTTTCCTGTTGTGCTAGATATTGCGCCACACTCGTTTCGCCATTATTAGTGTTTGACGTTGTTTTAGTATCACTCACGTTTGTGTTGTCTGTTTTAGGTGCAGCATTAACGCTACTTGAATCATTACTTTTGCTTTCGTTACTTGCGCTATCAGATTGCGTAACACTATTTTCACTTGCATCTGCTTCTTTACTGCTGAGTAGTCCAAAACCGATTAACGTACCTACAAGCACTGAAGCCACGCCAATCGATTTTTTCCGAATTGCGTGTTTTTCTTTTTTCTTCATATTCATTTTATTCCCTCTTTTTAAAAAGTTATTTTATATTAACTGTATACCCTTTAAAGATATATTTAATCTCCATTAATGCAATTATACACTAAAATTGCATTACAGCAATTAATTTGTATCGATATTTTATTATCTGCAATAATACTTTACTAACAAACATTTTATTTATTGCTATTTTAAAAATTTACAAACGACAACGTACGATTTCATTGCAAACAATTTGTATTATTAATATGAACTGCCTAATGTAATCCTAGCTTGCAATCATATTTTTTCAAAAGCAGATGTGTAATTTATGGTACCTGTTTTTCCCGCTAAACTGTTCAATTTTAATTCTTTAATTAAAAACGCTTCATCTGTTATCCCATCATATGGTGGATAAATGTCGTACATACTTGCGCGTTGGTATCCTAGATTGGCATAATACGTCGGCCATCCTAATACACTGATAAAATTATATCCTTTTAATATTGCTTCTCGTTCTAATGCTTGAATCAATCGCTTCCCGATACCTTTATTTTGATGATGAATATCAACAGATACAGGTGCTAACACTAATCCAATTTCCCGTTGTGCCTCGTTATCAAGATAAACTTCACTTAGTAAACCGTGCCCTACAACTTCATTTTGAAGAACAGCTACTAATTCTAAGTTATTGTCATACGTATCACTTAGACGAATTTGGTCTACTAGTTCTGATTCATTACCATAACCATGTTCACTATTTTCAAATGCCGTTCTAATTAACTGGTCAACTTGAGCAAAGTCATGTTGATGTATTTGTCTAATTTGCATCTTTGCCCCTCCTTTTAGTTCTATCTTAAAGAAAAATGCATTACAACATAAAGTAATATTTTATAGTAATGACGCCATTATTTCATTAAAATTGAATGATATTTTTCGTAATAAACAACTACCCTCTTAAATCAATTTTTAGATAAACTGCAAATCATAAATTTCTTTATTATTATAAGTATTAAAACGGTCGATTTGACCTTTTAATATAACTTCCTGTTGTTTGCGACTTACATTATGATAATAAGTCATACGTACATTCAAATCAGCTTCATAACCATTGTTCTCAATCGTTCTTTCTAATTCTTCGTACACATTTTTATTAATTGGTAACATGTACCCTTCTTTACTAGGTAAAATATTCACGTATTTTTTCTGAATGACTTTATCATTACCCAATAAAACCTCTATTGCAATTTTTTTAGCAGCACCGCCACCTAAATTATATAGTTTAATATAATCTTTATGATGATGCTCTTCTGTTGCCGAATTCATTATATTAAGTTGATCACCCTCCCTTTCTAATAAAATTTGATTAAAACCTAAAGCTGGCAGAAAGCTAATTTTCATTTGATAAAGTTGAACTGAAACTGATACAAAATAAAATAAAGCCATTATAAATGTTCCAATAGATCCTATAGCTGAAATAATATTAATCATTAAGATATCACCCTTCTCTTAAGGAAATTTATATGATTAATTTCAAACTGAAAAATCATTTTACTTAATCGTTTATATCCAAAAAGAATGATTTTAAACGTTATATTCGACTGCTCATATAAAAAGTTTTGCTTTATAGCCTTAAGTAACTTTTTAAACATCAAATACGCTTATTATTATGGCAATCTATTTGCATTGACTAAAGAATACAATAACGCTTTTAAGATCTCCCATCTTTGACCAGTATTTTCCAAATTAATAACACATCTTCTTCAATACATATTCATCTCATACAAATAAGTTGATTTTTTTATTTTTATAAACGTAATTTCTTAACAAATCAAAATTTTACATTTAAATCTTTCGATATATTACAAGTTTTTTAAAAAGTAATATATTTCTATCAATAAAAGTAATATAATATTAGTAATTATAGTTCCATTAATTTATTGCAACAATACATAGAATCATTATTACAAGAATTATTTAATATCATCTTAGAATCTCACAAAATATCAACTTTGTTTAATTACTCAAAACGATAAGTCGTTTAGAGTTTTTAAAATAAATTTTTGCGAAATAAAGGAGACATGTTAAATGAAAAAAGTAATGGGGATATTATTAGCAAGTACACTTATCTTAGGTGCTTGTGGACATCATCAAGATAGTGCAAAAAAAGAGAGCACTAGTCACAAAAAGAAAGAAAATGACAATGAAGAATTAAATGAAGAACTTAAAGAATTTAAAAGCAAAAAAAATATGGATATAAAAATTAAAGGCGATACTATTGTTAGTGACAAATTTGAAGCTAAAATAAAAGAACCGTTTATCATCAATGAAAAAGATGAGAAAAAGAAATATATCGCTTTTAAAATGGAAATTACTGCTAAAAAAGACGATAAAGATTTAAATCCATCTTCTATTTCTCATGACTATATTAATATCACTCAAGATGATAAAAATACAGTAAATAAATTAAGAGATGGTTATCTTTTAAGTGATAAAAAATATAAAGATTGGACAGAACATAACCAAGATCAAATTAAAAAAGGCAAAACTGCACAAGCCATGTTTATCTATGAGTTAAGAGGTGATGGAAATATTAATTTAAATGTCCATAAATACTCAGAAGATAAAACAGTTGATTCTAAATCATTCAAATTTAGTAAACTTAAAACCGAAGATTTTTCTCATAGAGCGGAAACAAGAGAAGAAGTAGAAAAGAAAGAAAAAGAATTTGAAGAAGAGTACAAAAAAGAACAAGAACGAGAGAAAGAAAAAGAAAAGCAAAAAGATGACGACCACAGTGGTTTAGATGAAGTATAAATTTATGAATGCTCGCATTCAGCGTTATAATCTTTGTTGTTATTATTGTCATTATAAATTAGCTTACTTACACTCATAATGACACACTAATTTAATTGTTAAATATAACAAAAAAGAGTAGCTCGCCTACTCTTTTTTGTTGTTTTGGAATGGTCATTTTTGAAATGACTCGATTATAGTTTCACGAATACCATGCAACATTTTTCGTGAACTCATATTTTACAAATCAATATTTATCGATCAAAAATAAACCTATACACATAGTTAGCTATGCCCTTTTAAAAGTTCTATATTATATTAGTTAAAAATTTGTAAACAGTTGGTGTAACAGTAATTTCAATTAAAGCGCATAAAAATGCCACAGGTAAAAATATTAGCAGGTAACACTTTACTATTGATTTTAATAAAACAAAAAAATTTGGCAATGTCTCTTTTCTTTTTCTAAATAAATTCATTGAATTTTTTCTAATATAGGTATTTAATAAGAATAACATTGATAGTTCAATGCTCGTTAAGTATATTTCTAAAATACCATGAGGCAAAATACCAATAAAAATAGCTATCCCTTCGTTTAATTTATATGAAAATGTAACCCCAATAATAACCGACAATGAATAAATTGTAGATATTGTAGGAATAAAATACAAATATGGTATTGGTATTATCGATAATATAAGTGACACAAAAGGAACTATAAAAGCATTATTAACAAATATCTCCAAAAACCCATTAAAATTATAAGTCACTTTATGATTTAAATCTTTACTAGGAAAATCACTAAAGTCCTGTATATTCATACCAATTATGTAAAATACTATTATTAGAATCAAACAAATAAAACAATTGAATTGCATAAATTTGTTACTGCGTTTCAAAAATGAAGATAAACTCAAGTCATTCATTGATTATGCCCCCATCTATAAATACTATTTCACTAAATAGATACGTTCACTCGCAAACGATATCATCCTTAAAAATCTATTAAAAACCAGCTATATTAAAACCTTTAATTTAACCATCTAAAACTATCACAACTTTTCCTCATTACATTTAAACAATATATCAAATTTAAGTCAATTAAAAGAAAAATATAATATTTATAAAAATCTTGATTCTAATTCTAAACTATATATTTAATTCTCTTATTTATGATACTTCTTTAGCTTAATTAATTTTGCAAATAAAATTTACATTTTAAAACTCAAAGCTCAACTTTTTTGACACTTATTTGACACACATTCTTTCAACTTTTAACGCAAAATCTTATATGTACACAACTATTAATTTTTCATTCATGAAAATTTGAACCTAAGCAGATACTATCATATCAACGTACACAGCTAATTTAACCTTCCTCACAAGAAAAGATAAAAAACATATAAAAAAGCCCACATCCACAAAGGTTGTAGGCTACAAATATGGAGACGGCGGGATTTGAACCCGCGTCCAGAGGTCCTGATACACATCTTTCTACGTGTGTAGTTTATCGAAAGGTTTCGCATCATGAAAAGTGATAAACAACCAACATGATGCTAGCTTGATTAAGTTTCTTCTAAACAGACTTCAAACGGCAGTGTCTAGCATATCCTATTAAGGTTGAATCGCGTTAACAGCACATAGGAAATGCTGTTAGGCGATGCAGAGTGCGATTAGGCAGCTACTGCGAAATTATTGTTTGTTTTGCCATTTATTATAAACTGTGTGTGTTGATGACGAAGACAACCCTCCGACACGCTTAATGAGCTCGGGGGACCCCTGTCGAATCCAGAAACGCCCCCGAAATAATAAATCAAACAAATCATACTTTTGTAATTTACAAAAGCACATATAACTATATCAAATATAGCCCGATTAAGCAACTAAATCGCTTAATAACGGGCTTTCATATCGCGCGCAACATCTCGTTTGACTGCTTTTTCTTTCAAAGCTTGACGTTTATCATATTTTTTCTTACCTCGTGCAACACCAAGTAATACTTTACAATGTCCATGCTTCAAATAAAGCTTTAACGGCACAATCGAATAACCAATCTCACGTGTTTGATCACCCAATTTAATGATTTCACGCTTATGCAATAATAATTTTCGAGAACGAAGAGGATCGTGATTAAAACGATTCCCTTCTTCGTATGGTGCTATATGCATATTATTCAAATACATTTCACCGTTTTTAACTTGCGCATAACTATCTTTAAGGTTAGCACTACCTCGGCGAATTGATTTTATTTCTGTGCCTTGCAACACAATTCCCGCTTCAATCGTGTCTTCAATATTATAATCATGTCTAGCTTTACGATTTTCCGCTAATGTACCTGGTGATTTCTTCTTAGCCATTCATACTCACCTCATTGCTGCTTATTTTTTCTTACGACGTGCTTTCTTTTTCACACTTTTATCTTTATAAAATGGCTTATGTTTACTGTTTCCTGATTTGTCATTTTTACGTTCATTTTTACCTTTACGTTGCTTACCTTTTTTCTTATGACCTTTATCATCAGATTTCGATTTATCTAATGATTTACCACGCGTTTTAGCTTGAATTGTCTTACCTCGCGCTGGGCGCTGTGATCGATCATTTTTCGGTAAAGGCATACCTACAATTTGAAAATCAATTAATCGTTCATCTACATCAACATGCGTCACTTTAACCTTAACTGTGTCACCAATTCTAAATACTTTAGCTTGACGCTCACCAATTAATGCCATTTGACGCTCTTCAAAACGGTAATAATCATCAGTCATATTCGCAATATGAACCATACCTTCTATCGTATTTGGCAATTCAATGAACATACCGAAGTTAGCTACTGAGCTGACAATACCTTCAAATTCATCACCAATATGTTGAATCATATATTCTGCTTTTTTCAATTCATCAGTGTCACGTTCTGCCTCAATAGCACGACGTTCACGTTTAGAAGTATGTTCAGCTAACTCAGGCAATTTGTCTTCCCAACGCTTCACTTCTTTGTTATCCATTGATTTCTCAATTAAATACTTACGGATTAAACGATGAACTGTTAAATCAGGATAACGTCTAATTGGTGATGTAAAATGCGTATAATATTCAGCTGATAAGCCAAAATGTCCCAAGTTCACATCATCATAATGCGCTTGTTGCATTGAACGTAACATCATTGTTGAAATGACCATTTGTTCAGGTCGACCTTCTACTTCTTCTTGAACCTTTTGAAGTGTTGTTGGATGAATATCTTCGCCAGTACCCTTAATCATGATGCCAAAGTTTGTAATAAAATCAAAGAATTGTCTTAAGCGATCTGATTTAGGTTGCTCATGCACTCGGTAAATAAATGGTACATCTAACTTACTAAAATGTTCAGCAACTGTTTCATTTGCAATTAACATAAATGACTCAATAAGACGTTCGCCTTCACCACGTTGTCTCAATTGAACATCTGTAGGTATACCATCTTCGTTAACTAGCACTTTCGCTTCGCTAATATCAAAATCAATTTCACCACGGCGTTTTCTCATTTGAATTAAACGATTTGATAAATCTTGTGCTAAATCTAGCATAGGCGTAATTTCATTATACTGCTCTCGAATCGTAGGATCCTTTTCAGTAATAATCTGATTTACCGCATAATACGTCATTCGATAATCAGAATGAATCACACTATCAAAGATTTCATGTTTTACAACGCGACCACTATCATCGATTTCCATGCGACAGCTTAAAGTTAAACGATCAACATTAGGATTTAATGAACAAATACCATTACTTAATCGATGTGGAATCATTGGAATTACACGGTCAACAAGATATACACTTGTAGCTCTATCATAAGCCTCTTTATCCAATGCAGAACCTTCTGTTACATAATAGCTGACATCAGCAATACTTACAGTTAATTGCGTATTACCGTTCGCTAACTTTTTAACACTAATTGCGTCATCTAAGTCTTTGGCATCCGCGCCATCAATAGTGATGGTCAATTCATCACGTAAATCATGACGTCCTTTAATTTCACTATCTTCTATATTGTCTGGTGTTGCTTCAGCTTCTTGTAACACTTCATCAGGAAATTCAATTTCTATGCCATGTTGATAGATAATAGATAAAATATCTACGCCAGGATCATTTTTATGTCCTAAAATAGCAGAAATATGTCCTTCTGGATTATCTGAACCGTCAGCATACTTAGTAATTTGAACTAATACTTTGTGACCATCTACTGCACCTAAGCTTTGTCCTTTAGGAATGAAAATATCTTGCATAATTCGTTTATCATCTGGAATGACAAAACCAAAATGTCTAGCCTGACTATACGTACCAACCACTTGAGTTACTGAATGCTTCTCAATTGACTTAACTTCCCCTTCAATTTTACCTTTATGCTCACCTTTTGATTGATGGATTTCTACAATAACAGTATCTCCATCCAAGGCACGATTAATTTTTGTTGGGGGAATAAATATATCTTCCATATCTTTGTCTTCAGGTCTTAGGAAAGCAAAACCTTTCTTGTTTTGACTTAATGTTCCTTTAATTAATTTCGATTGACCTTTAGAACTATGCTTTTTTTGGTATCTATCTGTTTTCGAACGTTCGATTAATCCTGATTGTTCTAATTCCACAAGCACCTTAATTAAATCTCTAAATGAGTCGGCACTGCTTAAACCTAATGCATCTTGAAAATCTGAAACTGACATAGGTTCATATTCAGGTTGATTAATAATCTCTTCTATTGATTGCTTTAAATTCATTATGCCCCTCCTTTCTAATGTTAAAATCTCTTTTTATTCTGACCAGTCTAATGACTCTAAAAATTGATAAATATCATCGAAAACTTGTTCTTTTTCTTTATCAATTGTAATAACATGTCCTGACTGACTATACCATTTGATATCTTTTTCGTCAGAGTCTACATGTTCATATATATAATTTGCGGATTGTGGATCAATCATATTGTCGTTTTCTGCTTGAATCACTAAAATTGGGTCAAAAACCTCATCAACTTGATCTTTAATCGTATCTAATGCTTCACTTAATTCTTTTAAAGTTTCAGTTGGTTTGAAATGATGCATTTCGTTATCAATCGTTTCTTGATCTTTACCTTCATACTTTTTAAAATTGCGTGCATATTCTAAAAAGCCTTCATAAATGGCACCTTCAGTTTTGCCACCCATAGGAGAACACATCGTTACAATACCCTTTACATCTCGATTTAAGCTTAATTTTAATGCAAAATCGCCACCTAATGACAAGCCAGCAACAACGATTTCATCATAACCTTGTTCAACAAGGTAGTCATAGCCATCTAAGGCATCTTTAAACCAAACAAAAGGACTTGATTGAAGTATCTCTTCTGGTGGTGCTGCATGGCCTTCATATTGCGGTGCATACGATGTATAACCTTTCTTTTGTAAAAATCGACCTAATTGACGAACATCGGACGAATTGCCTGTAAAACCATGTAGTAATAACACGGCACGTTTACCTTCCTCAAAAAAGAAAGGCTTTGGTAACTTTATTTGCATAAATCTAACGCTCCTTTTTCACAATTAACAAACGTACTTAATTAAACAATATGTTTCTAATAATTGAACATGAGTCCTTTATTATTCTAATTATAAATAAAAAAGCCCGACATTTACATCGCCGGACCTTACATACCAAGATAACTTATGCAAATCATAAGTACAAAAAATAATATTGATAAAATAATTGTTAATCTATTTAAGAATAAATCGACGCCACGTTGTTTTTGTTTACCGAATAACTGCTCAGCACCACCACTGATGGCACCTGAAAGCCCACTGCTTTTACCTTCTTGGAGTAGTACAACAGTTATTAATGCAATACAATCAATGATTAATAATACGATTAAAAATGTATGCATAAATTGTCCTCCGTTCCTTATATACGACAAGTAGTATATCATATTTTTATTGTTAAAATCAATTTTCTAGCGATTAAATGTACTTTTACGTTTGATAGAAACAACAAGCATATAAATCGCTAATGCAACCGAACCTATAATAACAATTAAAATTGGCAACGTTAAGTACGCACCGTGTGCAGCTTTTATTGCTTGAATTGTGATTGATAAATTAATCAACGTAAACAAACTATTTGATACATAAACTGCAAACATAAACCACCACACATAAGTATGTCGATTCCAAAAAGTGATGAAGCCTGCTAGATAAGCCAAAATATACATAATACCAGTGAATCTAAAGCTGTTTAAAATGTAATCTATCGCTTTATCTGAAGTGTTTTGATTCGTTAAATTGAGTAATGCTTTGGCAGTCGCATTATCCAACGAAACAAAGTAATGAATAATCAACAATATTGAGAATACGATTGATGCAGTTGCAATAAAGCGTCCTGTTTTAATTTCTTTATTCGTTCTATCAGCCATTTGTTTACTCCTCATATATTTAAATACGTTCTATAAAACCTTTATTTAATTTTACCTTTTAATAAAAGTGAATACCCTGTCATACAATATTCATTTCAACATAAATTTATTATACCAGTTTAAGAATACAAGTTAAATATGTGTTATTAGTTACCTCATGATTATTAGTCTGTTACGAATAATACTTCAAAACAAAAAACCTACCACAGTCTCAACTCTGTGGCAGGTTATAAATACAAGCGTGAACTTTTTAAGCGTGAACTCAAAAACTTTATTCAATTTATACCGACATAATAATCCTCAACTAAAATTATGGCAGTACTTAATGTTTAAAATGATTATTTATCTAAGTTATAGAATGATTTGATACCGTCATATTTAGCAGTTTCAAATAATTCATCTTCGATACGTAATAATTGATTGTATTTAGCAATACGGTCAGTACGTGATAATGAACCAGTTTTAATTTGACCAGCGTTTGTAGCAACAGCGATATCAGCAATTGTTGTATCTTCTGTTTCACCTGAACGGTGAGAAACTACTGCTGTGTAACCAGCTTTTTGAGCCATTTCGATTGCATCGAATGTTTCAGTTAATGTACCGATTTGGTTAACTTTAATTAAGATAGAGTTACCAATTCCGTTTTCAATACCTTTTGCTAAAATTTCAGTGTTTGTTACGAATAAATCGTCACCTACTAATTGTACACGGTCACCGATACGTTCTGTAAGTTGTTTCCAACCATCCCAGTCGTTTTCGTCCATACCGTCTTCAATAGTAATGATAGGATATTTGTCTACTAATTGTTCTAAGTAGTCAACTTGTTCTGCAGCTGTACGTTTTGCACCGTGTTCGCCTTCGAACTTACTGTAGTCATATACACCATTTTCATAGAATTCTGATGATGCACAGTCAAATCCTAAGAATACTTCTTCACCTGGTTTGTAACCAGCTGCTTCGATTGCTTGGATAATTGTTTCAACAGCATCTTCAGTACCTTCAAATTTAGGAGCGAAACCACCTTCGTCCCCTACTGCAGTTTCTAAACCACGTTTGCTTAAAATTGATTTTAAGTTGTGGAAAATTTCAGTACCCCAACGTAATGATTCTTTGAACGTTGTAGCACCTACAGGTAAAATCATGAATTCTTGGAATGCAATTGGAGCATCTGAGTGAGAACCACCATTAACGATGTTCATCATTGGTACTGGTAACTGCTTACCATTAAATCCACCTAAATATTTGTAAAGTGGTTGACCTAATAAGTCAGCTGCTGCACGTGCTACTGCGATTGATACACCTAAAATAGCATTTGCACCTAATTTACCTTTGTTTGGAGTACCGTCTAATGCGATCATCATTTTATCAATAGATACTTGATCTAATACTGAAAATTCACCTTCAATAATTTCTGGTGCGATGATTTCATTAACGTTTTCAACTGCTTTAGTAACACCTTTACCTAAATAACGTGATTTGTCTCCATCACGTAATTCAACAGCTTCGTGTTCACCAGTTGAAGCACCTGATGGTACTAATGCACGACCAAATGCGCCACTTTCAGTTAATACTTCTACTTCAACAGTTGGGTTACCACGAGAGTCTAAGACTTCGCGAGCGTAAACATCTGTAATAATTGGCATGTTTATAATCTCCTTTAAATAGTTATTCTATAATTATTATAGCTTTATTCTTTCATTTAACAAAATGATATTACTATTATTTTCAAAAAATAAGTGTCATTAAGCGTTTACTTAACATCTTTTACAATATTAGTGTTTAATTAAAGATTCACCTATCATGTCTTCAGGTTGTTCTACATTTAATAAATCTAATAATGTAGGTGCTAAGTCACCTAAGCGACCAGTTTCTCTAAGTGTAACGCCTTCTTTTGTTACAATCACTGGTACTGGGTTCGTTGTATGCGTAGTCATTGGTTGATCATCATCCGTCAATACTTGATCAGAGTTACCATGGTCAGCAGTAATAATTGCATAACCGTCCATGTCTAAAATCTTATCAACCACTTCGCCTAAACATTCATCAACCGCTTCAATTGCTTTGATTGTCGGCTCAAGCATACCACTATGTCCAACCATATCAGGGTTAGCAAAGTTTAAAATAATTAAGTCCAAGTCACCTTTATTTAACTCTTCTAATAATGCATCTTTAACTTCATAAGCACTCATTTCTGGTTTCAAGTCATACGTTGCAACTTTAGGTGAATCAATCAAACGACGACGTTCACCTTTAAATTCCTCATTACGTCCACCACTCATAAAGTAAGTAACGTGAGGATATTTTTCAGTTTCTGCAATACGTAATTGAGTTAGATTGTTATTTTGTGCAATTTCACCAATTGTATTATTTAAATCAACTTTTTCGAAAACGATAGCCGCATCGATATTGTCATTATACTTAGTGAATGTTGCATAGAATAAATCTTTAACTTGTTCAACTTTAAAGCCTTCGAATGCTCTGTTCGCAAAAATTTCCGATAATTGTGCTGCTCTATCAGGTCGGAAATTATAGAAGATCACTGCATCTCCATCATTAACACCGTCATTTTGATTCTCAACGATGAATGGTACTACGAATTCGTCAGTTAAGCCCTCATTATAACTTGCTTCCACACCTTCTTTGGCAGTCGCATAAGTTGGGGCATCAAAGTTACGAATAGCATTGTAAGCTTTTTCTTCACGTTCCCAACGTTTGTCACGGTCCATTGCATAATAACGGCCAGACACAGATGCAAATTGACCAATACCTAATTCATTGAATTTAGCTTCAGTCTCTTCGATGTATTTCAAAGCGGATTTTTGATCTACGTCACGACCATCTAAAAATGCGTGTACGTAAACTTTTTCAACACCTTGTTTTTTAGCAAGTTCTAACAAAGCAAATAAATGTTTGTAATGACTGTGTACACCACCGTCAGACAATAAACCAAAGATGTGTAACGCTGAATCATGTGAATTCACGTGTGCAATTGCATTATTTAAAACATCATTTTCAAAGAAATCACCGTCTTCAATTGATTTATTGATTCGAGTTAAACTTTGATAAACGATACGTCCTGCACCGATATTCATATGACCAACTTCTGAGTTACCCATTTGTCCTTCAGGTAGTCCAACATCTAAGCCACTCGCTTCGATTTGAGTCGTTGGATATTTGTTGTAATAACGATCAAAATTAGGCTTGTTTGCTAATTTTACCGCATTACCATGTTCGCTTTCGCGGTTCGCAAAACCATCTAAAATAATTAACGCAGTTGGTTTCTTAGCCATGATTATTTTGCACCTTCTAACAATTGTACGAAATCTTCAACTTTAAGTGATGCGCCACCTACTAATGCCCCATCAATATCAGTTTGTGCCATGTATTCTTTAATGTTGTTAGGTTTAACACTACCACCATATTGAATACGAGTTGCTTCTGATACTTCTTTGCTTGATAAGTCAGAAATAGTTTGACGTACAAATGCACACATTTCATTCGCATCTTCAGATGTTGATGATTTACCAGTTCCGATTGCCCAGATTGGTTCATAAGCAATTACAACTGATTTAAGTTGCTCTTCAGATAAACCTGCAACAGCTTTCTTAACTTGCTCACCTACAACATCGTTAGCTTTACCACTTTCACGTTCTTCGTCTGTTTCACCAACACAAATAATTGGTGTCATACCATGTTTGAAAATAGCATGCGCTTTTTTGTTAATTTCTTCATCTGTTTCGTGGAATAATTCACGACGTTCAGAATGACCGATAACAACGTATTTAACGCCTAAATCTGCTAATGCAACTGGAGACGTTTCACCTGTGAACGCACCGTTATCTTCGAAATACGTATTTTGAGCACCGATTTCTAAACCTTGTGCTTTTCCTTCTTTAACTGCAGTAGTTAATGCATCTAATTGAATTGCTGGTGCACAAATTACTGATTCTACTTCTTTTGAATCTGGTAATGTTGGCAATGCATTGACGAAGTCTTTTGCTTCTTGTACTGTTTTGTTCATTTTCCAGTTACCAGCTATAATTGGTGTTCTCATTAAAGACACTCCTTGTTTTGTAAATATTTTTGAAAAGTGATGAAACACGATGTCATCTTGTGACTGTTTTCCCGTAACAATGTTAAACAAACATGCCACATCACTTTAAACTATCACTTTATTATTTATTATTGATTGCTTTGATACCAGGCAATTCTTTACCTTCTAGGTACTCTAATGACGCTCCGCCACCAGTTGAAATATGAGTGAAATCATTTTCAAAACCTAAAGAGATTGCTGCTGCAGCTGAATCACCGCCACCGATAATCGTAATTGCATCTTTAAGGTTTGCAATTGCTTTGCATACACCAATTGTACCTTGTGCAAAGTTACTGAACTCGAATACACCCATAGGTCCATTCCATACAACAGTGTGCGCACCTTCTAATTCATCTGCAAATAATTTTACAGTGTTTGGTCCAATATCCATACCTTCTTGGTCTGCTGGAATTGAATCAGATGGTACTACAGTAATTTTGGCATCATTAGAAAATTCTTTAGCAACTTTAGTGTCTACTGGTAATACAATTTTATCACCATGTTTTTCTAATAAATCTTTTGCGAAGTCGATTTTATCTTCTTCTAATAATGAAATACCAATTTCTTTACCTTGCGCTTTTAAGAAAGTATAAGCCATACCTCCGCCGATGATAATTTTATCAGCTATGTTAACTAAGTTTTTGATGACATTAATTTTGTCAGATACTTTTGCTCCACCTAAAATAGCAACAACTGGTTTATGTGGATCGTTAACTACGCCACCGATAAACTTAATTTCTTTATCCATTAAGAATCCAGCTGCAGTTTCTAAATGTGTAGAAATACCAACATTAGATGCATGCTCACGATGCGCAGTACCAAAAGCATCATTTACAAACACATCACCTAAAGATGCCCAGTATTTACCTAATTCTGGATCATTTTTAGATTCTTTTTTACCGTCTAAATCTTCATAACGTGTATTTTCAACTAATAATACGTCGCCTTCTTTAAGGTCTTTAATAGCTGCTTCAAGTTTTTCGCCGCGTGTTTCCGGTACGAAAACAACTTCTTTATCTAATTTCTTAGATAAGTCTTCAGCAACTGGACGTAAAGTTAATTTTGCTTTATCACTTTCTTCTTTTACTTTACCTAAATGTGAAAATAGTACGATTTTACCACCTTGTTCGATGATGTATTGAATTGTAGGTAAAGCTTGAACGATACGGTTGTCATTAGTAATTTCACCGTCTTTTAAAGGTACGTTAAAATCAGCACGTACTAGGACTGTTTTACCTTTAAGATCTAAATCAGAAACAATTTTTTTAGCCATGGTGTTTCCTCCTTGTAATTAGGAAATTTTATATAAAAATAAGCGGAGAAGCGTTTGTGCTCCCCGCTTACTCATAAGCTTTAATTAATGCTAAATAGTTCTGAGCACTAGCGTATTTGAATAAAAACTATACTAAAATTATTTAGAAAGTTCAGCTAAGTATGCTAATGTACGAACTAATTGTGCAGTATATGACATTTCGTTATCATACCAAGCTGCAACTTTAACTAATTGACGGTCGCCAACTGACATTACACGAGTTTGTGTAGCGTCGAATAATGAACCGTAAGTCATGCCTACAACGTCTGAAGAAACGATTTCGTCTTCAGTGTAACCGAATGATTCGTTTGAAGCATTTTTCATAGCTTCGTTAACTTGTTCAACTGTTACGTCTTGTTTTTCTAATACTACTGTTAATTCAGTTAATGAACCTGTAGCTACAGGAACACGTTGTGCACCACCATCTAATTTACCATCGATTTCAGGAATAACTTTACCGATAGCTTTAGCAGCACCTGTTGAGTTAGGGATGATGTTTTCTGCTGCTGCACGAGCACGACGTTTGTCACCTTTTCTGTGAGGTGCGTCTTGTGTATTTTGATCACCTGTGTAAGCGTGAATTGTAGTCATTAAACCTTCAACTAAACCAAAGTCATCGTTTAAAACTTTAGCAACTGGTGCTAATGAGTTTGTAGTACATGAAGCACCTGAAACAACTGTTTCAGAACCATCTAACTCTTGGTGGTTAGTGTTGAATACGATTGTTTTTAAGTCACCAGTAGCTGGTGCTGAGATTAATACTTTTTTAGCGCCTGCTTCAATATGAGCTTGTGCTTTATCTTTATCAGTGTAGAAACCAGTACATTCTAATACTACATCGATATTTAAGTCTTTCCAAGGTAATTTGCTTGCATCTGGTTCACTGAATGATTTAACTTCTTTACCATTTACGCGGAAACCACCATCAACTACCTCTACTTCACCTGTGAAACGACCTTGCATAGTGTCATATTTTAATAAATGCGCTAACATGTCGTCATCTGTTAAGTCGTTTACTGCTACAACTTCAAGACCTTCTACTTCTTGAATTCTTCTGAATGCTAAACGACCAATTCTACCAAAACCATTAATTGCTACTTTTACTGCCATTATAATGGCCTCCTTTAAAATGATATTTAAAAAGTATTAAACTTTTTATCTCTTATTCAAGTATTATCTTTGCTGCGGCTTCATCAGTGATTAACACTGTATTCTTGGGTGCAATCGTCAAGTATGCTTTAATTGCTTCACCTTTCGATTTGCCTCCTGCAACTGCAAAAATAAAGTCTTTTGATTCAAGGTCTTCTAATTGAAGTCCAATTGTTTTAACCTTATGGACAATTTGACCTTGTGTATCAAAATAATAACCAAATGCCTCTCCGACAGCTTGATGATGTTGAAGTTGTTCAATGACCTTTTCAGGTGATTGACGTCGATGCGCCATCTTCAGCGCATCACCAATGCCGTGTAATATAACGTTTGCTTGTTTAATTTTGTCTAAAGTGTTTATGACTGATGGCTCTAACAACAATGTGTTATATGTTGTTTCGCTGACATTATCAGGTACATACATCGTCGTATAATAACCGCCAGCTTGTTGTGCCATACTGGCTGCAATTGTGTTTGCCTGAAAGACAACATTTTCGCCTAGTCCACCTCTGGCTGGTACGAAGAATACATTATATGGTAATAAATGAATTGCTTCACTAACACATGCCATCGTGGATCCGCCAGTTACAGCAACTATCGCATCTTCTTGTAATATGCCTTCAAGTAATTGACCTGCTTGTCTACCTAATTCTGTTTTAACAGATTGACTATTATCAGCATCACCAGGAACAACATGAACTTCCTTAATTTGAAATTTATTCTTAATACCTTCTGACAGACGATTGTCATCTGCATAGATATCAAAGTAACCTTTCAATTGCGAAATCAGTTGCTCACCTTCAGCTGTAATTTCCATTCCGGTAGGCTTAACTTTTATCAAATCTTGTTTCTTAAGCATATCTGTTTCAGAACGCAGTACACGTTCAGTCATATCCATATGTTCGCTTAAACTTCGACGTCCGACAGGCTGATTTTTTGAGATAGTAGTAAGAATAGAAAAACGTTTATACATTTTATCTATGAGATCCGGTATAAGCTTTTGCTGTGCTTGCAATAAGTCTTTCACTACTACCTCCTCCTTATATTTATAAATGTAAATAAGGATATATCACAACCAGTGGTTGCCTTTTTAAGTCCCGCGTGGGACAAAAATTAACCTCTTTACACTTGCAATAGTACTATTCTATTTCAAAAATTGCAAGCATAAAACTTAAATTTTCTAAATAATTTGATAAAGCGCTTGCAATATATTTTCGATTTGTTATACAACAAAACGTTTTATTTTATTCGCTGTAGTCAAATGTATACCCTTATACTGACTCGCTAATCATTTGCTTATTATTTGAGACTAGGACATAAATCAATGCTCTAGATGGAAATGATAATTTAATAATGTACACTTTTGATTGTTTAAACATGTACAATTTTATATTGGCATTTACACTCTAAAATCTGGAAAGTTACATTGGCAGTAGTTGACTGAACAAAATTGCGCTTGTAACAAGCTTTTTCCAATTAAAGTCAGGGGCCCCAACATAGAGAAATTGGATTCCCAATTTCTACCGACAATGGAGGTTGGGGTGGGCCCCAACACAGAAGCTGACGAAAAGTCAGCTTACAATAATGTGCAAGTTGGGGATGGGCCCCAACATAGTGAAATTGGATTCCCAATTTCTACAGACAATGCAAGTTGGCGGGGCCCCAACACAGAAGCTGGCGGAAAGTCAGCTTACAATAATGTGCAAGTTGGGGTTGGACGACGAAATAAATTTTGCGAAAATATCATTTCTGTCCCACCTCACTCAAAATAAATTTCACTATCCGCAAAACAAACAACTAACTATTTAAGTATCATCTCTCCCCTAATTAACAATTATAAAAATAAGAACCAATATTCGAGACAACCTGATTAATTGTGTTGTCTGTCATACTGGTTCATTTTTGTTTGACTAAATACTACTTATCATTAGCATTATTTTGTTTATTTGTTGTTGATTGGCTATTTTGTTGTGGTGCTTGTGGTTTTGCTTGTTGATTTGATTGATTGCTTTGTTGATTATTATTTGGCTTTGGTGTTGGTTGTTGCGGCTGTGGTTTAGGCTGAGCTGGTTGTTTATTATCATCAGTTTTCTTCTGATTATCATCTGATTTATCTTGAGATGCTTTGTCATCCTTATCTTTCGTCTCATCCTTTGATGCTTTATCATCATTCTCTTCTTTAGCAGGACGTTGCTTTGTAGGTGCTTGTTGCTGAGGTGGCACATATTGATATTGATTCTGCTGTGGCAATTGCTGATATTGGTTCGCTTGTGAATCTAACTCATTCTGCTCTTTTTCCTCTTGTTGCTTTTTCTTTCTCTCTTTTTCTGCATTTTCTTTTTGACGCTTTTCTTTTTGTTCCTGCTTTTGTTCGTTTAACATACGTTCTTTAGCTTTATTCGAATGATCTACATATGCAAAAATTGCAAATACTAATCCTCCGAGTAATAGCAATACCGTCGCAATGCTAACTACTTTCGCTGTTGTACTCATTTTCTTCTTACTTCCATCTTCATTTTTATTGTAGTCGTAATTTTGATTCGACATACTCTCCCTCACTTCAAACTAATTTAAATATAGAAATTATCACGCAACCATTAACATTTTCACAACTAATTTGCTTACCTAGTTTCTACAAATATTAATAAACATGTACTCTTTTTGCCTTCTTCAACTTAAAACTGCCTTCACTATTACTCACTCGTAAATCGGGTTCATTTTTACAAAGAAATAGTAGTCTTATATATCTTAACATTTAATAACTAAATCAAACATATTTTGAGCCTTTTTTTGAAAATTAACATTTTAACCTTTTTGATTTTACAACAAATTATAGCTACGTATTGAAAATTAAAGCATTGCTTTAAGTGTTGTGTTAAAAGTTTTTATGTTTAGATTGTTATATTACTATGTATTCTTAAATTTGTTTAAAAAATTAATGCTTTGAATTGATGTATAATGGGAATAAGAAATAAATAAAAACGACCCGCACGATAAACGTACGGGTCCACTACTAAAGGGAGTCAAATTTTTACCTTCGTTTGTATCATGCAGCGTTTTACACATACTTTTAAGAGATGTTTATTCGTTATCGAAGGTACACCTTTATTATAACTTATATCATTTTTATTAAAATACAATTCAAAAAAAATTATTGACATATTATTGTCTAAATAATGTATAACCTTTGAACAACAATAATGATTATTAAATAGTAACTAAATACAAAATTACATGGGGTGAATGATAATGAAACAATACTTAATTACTGGCGGGACTGGTATGGTTGGATCTCAATTAGTTAATGAAATCAAAAAATCAGATTCACATATCACGATATTAACGCGACACGACCAAATTTCAAATGATAAGAAAATTTCATATGTCAACTGGGCTAAATCTGGGTGGGAACACAAAGTTCCTCAAAATATCGATGTGGTCATCAACTTAGCAGGTGCTACATTGAATAAACGATGGACACCGGAATATAAACAAACGCTAATGCTAAGTAGAATTCAATCTACACAAGCTTTATATGAATTGTTTAAATCACGTAATAAAGCACCTAAAGTTTTATTTAATGCTAGTGCCACTGGTTACTATCCCCCTGATTTATTTATGAGTTACACAGAAGTTTATAAAACTTTACCATTTGATTTCTTATCAGATATTGTGTATCAATGGGAACGTTTCGCACAACAATTTGAACAATTAGGTACGCGAGTTGTCATCGGTCGTTTCGGTATGATTTTATCGAATGAAGGCGGTGCGTTACAAACAATGAAACTACCATACGAATATTACATTGGTGGTAAATTAGGTTCTGGTCAACAATGGTATTCATGGATTCATATCAATGATTTAATTCAAGCTATTTTATTTTTAATAAATAACGAGTCAGCTAGTGGTCCGTTTAATTTAACTGCACCTATACCTGAGCGTCAAAATTTATTTGGCTACACTTTAGCAAGAGCTATGCATAAGCCTCATGAAACTTGGGCACCAAATCTTGCAATGCGTCTCATACTCGGTCAAATGTCAACAGTAGTATTGGATACTCAAAAAGTATTACCTAATAAAATTCAAGCATTGGGATTCCAATTTAAATATAGTAATTTAAAAATGGCACTTGAAGATTTAATTAGTAAGTGAGTGGGACATTGATCTCTCCTACTCCACTTCAAGCAAAAAGCTTGGGACATAAATCAATGTCCTAGGGTCTATAATATTATATTGGCAGTAGTTGACTGAATGAAAATGCGCTTGCAACAAGCTTTTTTCAACTCTAGTCAACCTTGCCGGGGTGGGACAACGAAATAAATTTTGTAAAAATATCATTTCTGTCCCACTCCCTTCTATTCGCTGATATTACATATAGTTATAACTTTAAAATCACTTATGAATATTGGTTAATTAATTTTAATGTAAATACGAAAAGGCCACTTGAAACAAAATGTTCAAATGACCTTTTACTACTTTATAAAATTAAATGTATGATTTGTATTCAGGATACCAAATTTCAGCTTCAATTGCTTTGTCAATATCATCAATAGTTTCAGCGTTTAATCCTTGATCAATGACACTTTGTGCAACCGCTTTGGCTATGGCACGAGAACATTGATGTATTTTCTCGACAGGTGGTAAGACTGCAGCACCTGGTTCATCTGGATTGACCATGCCACCAAGTGCATGACTGGCAGCTGATAGAATCTGTTGATTTACTTTCTTCGCTTTTGACGCAATAAGCCCCAAACCTAAACCAGGATACATCAATGCATTATTTGCTTGACCAATACTGTAATTCACACCATTGTATTCAATGTCATTATATGGGATACCAGTTCCAATTAATGCTTTTCCGTTAGTCCATTTTAATAAATCTTGTGCAGTTGCTTCTGCTAATTTTGTAGGATTAGACAATGGGAAAATCATTGGACGTTCTGTATGTTTTAACATCTCTTTTACTGCATCTTCTGTAAATGCACCTGTTTGAGTTGATGTACCGATTAAAACAGTAGGCTTAATATTTTCAATTACTTCTTTTAAATTTTTCCAGTTTACTGTATTTGAAAATTCATTCCTATTTTTAGCAAATACTTGTTGCGCTTCAGTTAAATCATCCATATCATCAAACAATAATCCTTGTTTATCCATAATATAGAAATGCTGATTTGCTTTTTCTTCTGAAACACCCTGTTTAATTAGTTCATCTTTTAAAATATTGGTAATACCCATACCAGCTGTACCACCACCATAAACTAAAAACGTCTGATTCGTATAATCTACTTTAGAAATATTTAATGCACCTAGTACACCAGCTAATGTAACTATACCTGTACCTTGAATATCATCATTAAAAGTTGGTAACGTATCTTCATATTTATCTAAAATATTTTTGGCATGCCCTCTACCAAAATCTTCCCAATGTAATAGTGCATTAGGATATTCTTTACGCACTGCACTCACAAATTTATCTACAAATGCGTAATATGTCTCATCATCGACACGTTTATGACGATTTCCTAAATAAAGGTCATCCTTTAGTAATTGTTCATTATTAGTACCTACATCTAAAGATACAGGTAAGACTTGTGAAGGATTTATTCCAGCTGCTGCTGTATATACTATTAATTTTCCTATCGCAATATCTACACCATCAACGCCCCAATCGCCGATACCTAATATACCTTCCGCATCTGTCACTACGATTAATCGAATATCTCTGCCATTTGCAACGTTGCGCAATTCTTGTTCAATTTGATCTTGTCTATCAACAGATAAAAATACTGCATCTTGGGGTCTGCTGAAATTCTCATTATATTGTTCAATCGATTGTGCAATAACAGGGTCATAGATAATTGGCATAAATTCAACTAAATGCTCTGAAGTCAATTTGTAAAACAATGTACGATTACGATTAAAAATTGCCATTAAAAATAAACGTTTCTCAAAATCGGTTTGTTTCGCCTTGAATTGTTCATAACATTGTTCTGCTTGTTGTTCTAAAGTTCGAACATTCGCAGGTAATAAACCTTCAAGCCCTAACTGTTTTCTTTCTTCGTTAGTAAAAGCTGTACCTTTGTTTAAAAATGGATTGTTAAGTAATTCAATGCCTTTCATAAAATCATCCTTTATATTTTTTAGATTGTTGAACCGCAGACGCAACGTGTCTAATTAAATTCTCATAAACATTTTTACCCGTTATTTTTTGCTTTTAATCGAAATGTTTTTGACAATTTATTTATACCTTGGTTTACTCATACAAAAAGAGCAGACTGCTTAGTCTACTCTTTACTTTGAATTATTTTGTTTCAGGTACCATCACTTCATCAATTAAGCCATATTCTTTAGCTTCTTCTGCAGTTAAGAAGTTATCACGATCTGTGTCTTTTTGTATTTTTTCAATACTTTGACCAGTACGCTCTGATAAAATGCGGTTTAATTTTTCACGTGTTTTTAAAATGTGATTTGCAGCAATTTCGATTTCAGTTGCTTGTCCTTGAGCACCACCTAATGGTTGGTGAATCATTACTTCTGCATTTGGTAACGCAAAACGTTTACCTTTAGCACCAGCTGCTAATAAGAATGATCCCATTGATGCAGCCATACCGATACAAATTGTTTGAACATCAGGTTTAATGTGTTGAATTGTATCATAAATCGCAAAACCAGCTGTTACACTTCCTCCTGGTGAATTAATGTATAAATAAATATCTTTCTCTGAGTCTTGTGCTTGTAAGAATAATAACTGTGATACGATTGAATTTGCTACGTTGTCATCAATTTGTGAACCTAACATAATAATACGGTCTTTTAATAAACGTGAGTATATATCGTATGCACGTTCACCGCGATTTGTTGTTTCAATAACTGTAGGAATTAAATTCATCTATATTTCCTCCTTGTAATAACTGTTACTCATTATTTTACATATTAAGTCAAATTTGGTCAAACACTTTGACTTTAAATAGTTACATTGATTGACGCTTGTCTCTTTCCTTTGTAAACTGATAATATCTATTTTAGATTGTACTTATTTTACTTCTGATAGTACAGTGATTTGATTAACATATTTACTCCTTGTGGTGTAATGGATAACACGTAAGATTCCGGTTCTTAAGATAGGGGTTCGATTCCCTTCAAGGAGGCATTTAAATAAAATACAATACTTTTCAATACAGAGAATCCCGCAATGTCGGGATTCTTTTTATGCTGATTTTTTTGTCTATAATCAGGGACTTTCAGGGACTCAATTAATTATCACATTCGTATTTTCTTACGACCAAATTGATATATATGATGCTACTTAATGAGAAAATTAGGTAACGCTTGGTTATTGAATTTCCTTCATTAAACTTTCCAGATCAATTTAATAGTTAGTCGACTATTATTCATTAAACACTTTTTAATCATAAAAAAGGTATTTTTGATAATTCGCTACCAAAAACACCTTCTTACTTATAATTCTATTTGTTCACCATTTCTAATCTTATCGGCTAAATCATTAAGTTTTCTTAATCGATGATTTACACCTGATTTTGAAATTGGACCAGTTGACACCATTTCTCCAAGCTCTTTCAACGAAATTTCTTGATGTTCTACTCGAATTCTAGCAATCTCCCTCAACCTGTCTGGTAAATTTTCAATACCAATTTCTTTATCAATCAATTTAATGCTCTCAACTTGTTTCATCGCAGCACTAACTGTTTTATTTAGATTTGCCGTTTCACAATTAACGAGTCGGTTAACAGAATTACGCATATCTCTTACAATACGTACGTCTTCAAATTTTAATAACGCTTGATAGCCACCTATCAAACTAAGAAAATCCGAAATCTTTTCCGCTTCTTTTAAATACGTAATACTTCCTTTTTTTCGCTCTAAATGTTTGGCATTCAACTCATAACTATTCATTAGTTTTGTTAAGCCTTCTGCATGACTCTCATTTTGAGAAAAAATTTCCAAATGGTACGAAGATGTTTCAGGGTTATTCACTGAGCCACCTGCCAGAAAAGCTCCTCTCAAGTAACTGCGTCTCATTTCGTCATCTTGAATCATTGAATGATCAATTTCATGCGTAAAAATGCCGTCTTTTAAAATTCCTAATTCATCAAGAATTTCTTTCGCTTTCATCTTTGTACGACAAATATAAATATTATTTTTTTTAAGTTTCATTTTTTTACGGACTAATATTTCAACTTCCACATTAAAGACACGTTTAATCAACGAATAAATACGTCTTGCCGTTGTTGCATTTTCCGTTTGAACATTTATAACAAATTGTTGATTTGAAAGACTAAGTGCACCATTCATTCGAATCAGTGCACTGAGCTCTGCTTTTGCATTCATTTCATCGACGTCTATTCTAGTTAATTCATTTTTCATTTCTGATGCAAAGCTCATCGTACAGTCATTCCTTTCTTATTTAAAACATGATTCACCTTAGAACCACTGTCTATTTTCATTTTTTTACACAGCTCTATTATCATATCATAATATGATTACGTTCTATATTATTTACGTTTATCACTTGGTACGAAAGGAATAGTACTAATTAATTCTAAAGCTATGTCATAAATCATTGTCGATAACACTTTAGTATTATGTCTTACTAAATGATTTTCAGAAATTTCAACTAAATTAGAAGATGTTTTTACATTTATGCTTTCTTTTTCAAGTTCAGCCTTATTAACTTCAACTGGTTTAGAATGTTTTTCTTCATATTTTTTCAAAACTTGAGGATTGAAAGTTTGAGTACTACAAATGACATAATCAATAAACGGTTGTCCAGCTTGTCTATGAATCGCGTCGATATGATCTTTCACGCTATAACCATCTGTTTCCCCAGGTTGCGTCATCACATTAGATACATATAGCTTAGGCGCATCAGAATGAATTAACGCATCTGAAATACCATTGACACATAAGTTAGAAATAACGCTCGTATATAATGACCCTGGTCCAAGAACGATTAAATCTGCTTCCCTTAAAGCATCAATTGCTTCTTCCATTGGTTGCACATCGTTAGGTTCTAAAAACACACGATCAATTTTTTTATGTTTTTTGGGAATATTTGTTTCTCCAAAAACAATTTCTCCATCTTCCATAACAGCATTTAATTGCACACTTGTATTTGTAGATGGAATGACTCTACCTTTAATATTTAAAATTTTACTTAATGCTTTAATGGCATGTCCGAAATCATTCGTAATATTAGTCATACCTGCGATTAATAAATTACCTAACGAGTGACCGCTAATTTGATTTTCTTCAAAACGATACTGAAAAAGTTGGCTTAAAACTGACTCAGAATCACTTAAAGCTGCAATCACATTTCTGATGTCTCCTGGTGCTGGTATATCCATTTCATCTCTGATTTTCCCTGTACTCCCACCATTATCAGCAACTGTTACAATCGCTGTAATATCAATTGGGAATTCTCTTAATCCCCTAGCCATGACTGATAAGCCAGTGCCACCACCGATAAGTACAACTTTTATTTGTCTCATTTTTTCTCGCCACTTTCAATATGTGCGTCCCTATGATGCACATAAACATTATATTCAAATACTTCATTTAGATAATTACCTAGTCGTTCTGCTAATGCTACAGATCTATGTTGTCCACCCGTACAACCGATGGCAATTACTAATTGAGATTTCCCTTCTTTTTTATACCCGGGTATCATAAAATCTAACAAATCAGTTAATTTTTCAAAGAAAATCTCTGTCTCTTTCCATTTCATAACATAATTATAAACGTCTTTGTCTAATCCTGTTAAAGGTCTTAAATCTACCACATAATATGGATTTGGTAAAAATCGTACATCAAATACTAAATCTGCATCCATCTGAATCCCATGTTTAAAACCGAAACTTGTGACATTAATTGTAAAAGTTTCAAACTCTTCATCTTCATAGTATCGACGAATGCGTTCTTTTAATTCTTTAGGTGATAACTTTGTAGTATCTATAACAAAATTAGCTATACTTCTAATTTGAGACAAATGCTCTCGCTCATCATTAATTGCATTGATTAACGATTTTTTACCTTGTTCCATCAAAGGATGTGCACGACGCGTTTCCTTATATCTTGAAATTAATTTTTCAGTACTTGCTTCTAAAAACATAACATCAATGATGACGTCACTTTCACTTTTGACTTTATCCACTACTGCAACTAATGAATTAAATAGTTCCTTACCTCTTAAATCAATTGCAATTGCCACTTTTCTTAAGGATGGATTTCCTTGTTCCATCAACTCTACAAATTTAGGCAATAACACTGGTGGTAGATTATCTACACAAAAATATCCCATGTCTTCTAAACATTGAATAACCAAAGATTTACCTGCACCAGATAAACCTGTGACAACTAATAGTTCACTTTTACTTTTTTCTTTTTCATTATTATCCATTATTTTTTCACCGCCAAAACGAATTTCATGATGTTAATTTAAATGTTCTATGACAAAATTAAGCAACGATGTTTTATATTTATTTTTAACTATGTCTAGATTAAATTTCTAAAAATATACATCATTTAAAGGAGCTTAGGACATAAATCAATGTCCTAGGGTCCATAATATTATATTGCTAGTAGTTGACTGAATGAAAATGCACTTGCAACAAGCTTTTTTTCAACTCTAGTCAGGGGCCCCAACAAAGAGAAATTGGATTCCCAATTTCTACAGGCAATGCGAGTTGGGGTGTGGGCCCCAACACAGAGAAATTGGATTCCCAATTTCTACACACAATGCAAGTTGGCGGGGCCCCAACACAGAAGCTGACGAAAAGTCAGCTTACGATAATGTGCAAGTTGGGGTGGGACAACGAAATAAATTTTGTAAAAATATCATTTCTGTCCACTCCCATAAAGTTATAAGTTTAATATAACATATAAAAAAACTAGAACTCATTGAAACGCACAAATGATACGTACTAAGTTCTAGTTTTCTATATAATTTGCTTTAATTTAAAAGTAAGACATTATTTTAACAATGTGATGACACTATTAAAATAAATATCCAAATAATTTACAGCTCAACATCTTAATTCGACTTCGAATTAAGCTTGATCGTTTAAATGTTCAATATATTCCGCTGCACTTTGCGCTGCAATACTACCATCGCCAGTAGCAGTGACAATTTGGCGTAAACCTTTGTCGCGAACATCTCCTGCTGCAAAAATACCTGGTACTGATGTTGTCATATCATCTTTTGTCATAATATAACCAACATCATTTGTAATACCTAAGTCTTTAAATGGCGCTGTTAATGGTTTCATACCAATATAGATGAATACACCATCAGCCTCGTGTGTTTCTTCTGAACCATCTTTTGTAGACGTTAATGTCACAGAACCCACTTTGCCATCTTTTTCATTAATTGATTTCAAAGTATGACTCCAAATAAAGTCGATTTTATCATTTTTGAATGCTCTATCTTGTAAAATACGCTGTGCACGTAACTCATCACGACGGTGAACGATTGTTACTTTGTCAGCAAATTTAGTTAAGAATGTTCCCTCTTCTACTGCTGAGTCACCACCACCGATAACGAATAGGCGTTTATTTTTAAAGAATGCACCATCACATACTGCACAATAACTTACACCGCGTCCACCAAGTTCTTGTTCACCAGGAACTCCAATTTTCTTGTATTCTGCACCTGTAGCAATAATGACCGCTTTAGCTGTTAATTCTTTGTTACCAAAGTTAATCACTTTATATTCGCCTTTATCTTCTACAGATTTAATATCTCCATATTGATAAACTGCACCAAACTTTTTAGCGTGTTCAAACATTTTTGTAGATAAATCTGGACCTGTAATCATTTCGAAACCAGGGAAGTTCTCTACTTCTTCTGTATTAGCCATTTGACCGCCTGGAATACCTCTTTCAATCATAACTGTTTTTAAATTAGCACGTGATGCGTATACTGCAGCAGTCATACCAGCTGGACCTGCACCGATAATTGCTATATCAAAATCTATTTCAGTCATTTTATTAACGCCTCCTCATTATTAATCATTATGCGCATTATATAATAAATCTAACTTTTCATAAATCTATATGCTCAAGAGAAATTCAATCATTTTGTTCAGTTTATATTGTGTTATGCCTAACCATGTTGTAATTTGCTTCTTTGTAACGTTTCGAGGTTGATTTTTAAAATACAAATAAATAAACGCACCGATATATGGCTCAACATCAGTTAAATCTACTTTTTCAGCAATTATGAGTTCACCTTGATTAATCCATGCAACCATTAAATCATTTTCACTTACAAATAATTCATTATGGTAAAGCGTTAACAAGCCGCGATGAATGAAGTCTAATTTATTGAGCGTTAAACCTTGAACTAAATACGTTAAATACAATTTCTCATAATTATTTAGATTTTCCAGAACCTGCCAAATACTTTCCGTCATCACAATTTCTTTGCCATTTAATTGATCCAATAAAAAAATACCATATAAACGATAATGACTGTCATCACTTTGAAGTAATGGCAAAATATGTTGGTCAAAAACTTCTTTGCTATTTTCAATTTCCCAAGGAGCATGTCCAATTTCCACTTTAGAAATTTGCTTCAATTTATCCCAGTAGTAATGACTTTCGTCTTCTTCACCTAAATAATAATAATTATATGCTAAAGCATTGTACATTTGAATTGATAAAAATTTCCCTTTTTTATATAAAGGGTACAACAATTGTTGTGATGCACGATACTGCTTTAAATAACTTAAAACAATACCTAATTTAAAACTTTCATCGTCATTCATAGGTACAACTTTATTTAATATTTTTAAATACTTTTGGTATTGTTCATTTTCCTTAGTGTTATAAAGTAGCAAAGTATAATGGCATAATGCATATATATCTGTACTATCCTCTTGTAATAGTGCTTCGTACAATGCTTTAGCCGTGTCATATTCGCCGAGATATAAATAACACATTGCCAGTAAATTACGTACGACACGATGATCTTGAACTTCTTGTGGTTGATGTAAGACATAATTCTTTGCATCTTTTAATCGACCTTGAGAAAAAAGATATTGGAATAGTATTTGAACTACAAACAATTGAGCTTCAAGTTCAATTTGTTCTTCACTTTGATATTTCACATCAAACATTTGGTCTAATTCATCTCTATAATCTTGGTCGTCGCTAACAATAACATAATTAATACCAAACAAGAATGCCTTGTTTGGTTCGTTAACTTCAATGTTGAGCTGACTCAATTCATAAAAGCTATCTTCTAGATGCCTATTATAAATAATATTGTCATAAAATAAATGTTCTGCTTTTTTAGCAATACCAAGTTGCACTAGACATTGTGCATAATCAATTTGAATTTCCAGATCATCAGGTGACAATTCTAACACTTTTTCAAAGTATTCAGCAGCTCGTTTATATTCTCTTTGTTTAAACTTCTGATTAGCCATTTTACGATAAAATGCATCATCAAAAGTCATTGGAATTACATTATTATTCTTTTGCGCCATAAAATTGTCACCTCCTAATCATTTTTATATACATAGGGTTGCCATATGCAAATCCATTATCCGGTATATCTTTTGAAACAACCGTACCAGCTGCAACTTTTACATTGTCACCAATCGTTATACCGGGTAAAATGATAGCATTTGCACCAATCAAAGTGTTAGACCCTATCGTCACTGGTCCATAACGAAATTCATCAACTAATGCTTCATGCGTCAAAATTGTTACATTGTAACCAATAACACTGTTACTACCAATCGTAATCAGTTCTGGGTAAAAAATATCTAACATTACTTTATAAGCTATCGATGATTGATTACCGATATTAATATTTAAAAGTTGTTTATATATATGTCTTTTCAGTACCATACTTGGAATAAATTTCGAAAATTCAATGATGATTACATTTTTAAAAACTTTCGAAAATTTAACAAGACGGTATACATGCCATAAAGGGTTTGTATGATGATATGTTTTTGATAAAAATTTTCTCAAAATATCACTACTTCACTTTTTTTGTTGGCCATGGAAGCGCCCCAACTTTGCTATACAACGGTGGATTATACTTAATCCTTCTATATACAATTAAACTTATACTTATTAAAATTAAAAGAATTGATACTAATTGTGCAACTCTAATATTACTTGTAAGCATTAAGCTATCTGTACGTAATCCTTCTATAAAGAATCGACCAATTGAATACCAAGTTAAATATAAAAAGAATGTTTCTCCTAATTTTAAATGTTTACGAATATTAACTAAGATAATAAATCCAGCGACATCCCAAATGGATTCATATAAGAATGTTGGATGATAATATTGGCCGTTAATATACATATTTTCTATTATAAAATTAGGCAAATGTAATTGTTCTAAAAAAGCGCGTGACACAGGTCCACCATGTGCCTCGTGATTCATAAAGTTACCCCAGCGTCCAATTCCTTGCGCTAAAATTATACTTGGCGCAACGATATCACCAATTTGAAATGGGTTTAAATTTTTCACTTTACATACAATAACACCAGCAATAAAGCCACCTATTAAACCACCATGTATTGCTATACCACCATGCCATATTTTAATAATTTCACCTGGATTTTCCGCGTAATATGGCCATTGGAAAATCACAAAATAGATGCGTGCCACGATAAATCCAAATAGTGCACTATAAAAAATAATATCTACTAAAGTATCTTTATGTAATCCTGCTTTAACTAGTGCACGTTGTGCAACAAAGTAACCAAGTAGTATTCCGACAGCAATGATAATTCCATACCATCGCACACTCAGTGGTCCTAAGTTAAATGCCACAGGATCTATATAGTTAAATACAATACCCATTCAACCTACTCCTCACTCTTATGACTGTTTTTGATAATTTCTTCATTTAATCTTTCACTAAATTCTTCGGCAGTGTTAATGCCCATGATATTTAATCGATAGTTCATTGCAGCGACCTCAATAATTACCGCAACATTTCTTCCAGGTCTTACAGGTATTGTTTTTTTAGTGATTTCAGTATCTAAAATACTTAACGTCTCTTCATTAAGTCCTACGCGATCATATAACTTTTGCTTGTTCCAGTTTTCTAAATTAATATTTAATCTAATTCGTTTTTCAGTTAATATTGAACCCGCGCCAAATAAAGTCATAACATTGATAATACCTAGTCCACGTATTTCTAATAGATGTTCTATTAACTTTGGTGGTTTCCCTATTAGTTCATCTTTATTAATTTGACGTATTTCTACATTATCATCTGCTACTAATCTATGCCCACGTTTAACTAACTCCAACGCAGTCTCACTTTTACCTATTCCTGAATCACCGGTAATTAGTACACCAACACCGTAAACATCTACTAAAACACCATGTAAAGATGTCGTCTTTGCAAGTGCATGCTCTAAAAACGTTGTTAAGCGACTCATTAAACTTGTAGTCGCATCTTTAGCAACTATAAGTGGCGTATTTAATTCTTTTGCAGCTTCAACTAATTCTTCTGGTGGCTGCAATCCACGTGTCACAATAATTGCAGGCGTTTCTGGTCTGCATAGTTTACGCATACGACCTGCGCGATCCTTATCTGGTAATAAATTGTAAAACGATAGTTCCGTTGTTCCTAATAGTTGTATTCTATCTGACGCATAATGTGAAAAATAACCTGCCATCTCTAAGCCCGGTCTTGATATATCAGCATTTTTAATTGGCTTCGATAGTCCTTCTTCACCAGCGATTAAATCTAACTTTAATGTTTCAACTAGTTTTTCTGTCGTTAACATGGGTTCACCTCAATTGTATTTATCCCTACTCTTACATCTCTTCTTATCATATCAAAAATATAACACCAATCTACATTGAAAAGCTAAAATAAATATTAATTGTTCATTATTGTTATTATTTTACAAGTCAATATCAATCATTAATTTATTGCTTGCTTAATTTACATGGTTCATATCGCCATAAAAGTCCGAGCCATAAATCAATGACCTAAGCTCTACAATGATAAATTCGAATTAGTTGGCGGGGCCCCAACACAAAGAAATTGGAACACCAATTTCTACAGGCAATGGAAGTTGGGGTGGGCCCCAACATAAAGAAATACTTTTTCTTTAGAAATTAGTATTTCTTATGCATGAGTCGCACTCATGCATTCCTATTTTTAAGTACACAATAGTTGTGGCGAATGACAAAGAATCACTACATAATAAATCATTAGTGATTCTTTATCATTTCTGTCCCACTCTCAGTTTCGATTTATGTTTAGCAACTCTAGATTGACCCTATCTTAACATAATTCTTTTTACGCATCTTTTCTTTCTACTATTCATTACTAAATTAATAAAAAGAAGCGAAGGATAAATTTACAACATCCTTCACTTCTTTTTATCTTATTTATCTTCAGTATTTTGTTTATCTCGTTCAAGTACTTCTTTTAAATACTTTCCTGTATATGATGACTTTGTCTGAGCAATATCTTCAGGTGTGCCAGTCGCAACAATAGTACCACCGCCACTACCACCTTCAGGACCTAAGTCTATAATATAGTCTGCTGTTTTGATAACATCTAGGTTATGTTCAATAATTACAACAGTATCACCATTTTCAACTAATCGGTTTAATACTTTTAATAATCTACTAATATCGTCAACATGTAACCCTGTTGTCGGTTCGTCTAGGATATAAATAGATTTACCAGTTGAACGTTTATGAAGTTCAGATGCAAGTTTCACACGTTGAGCCTCACCACCTGATAACGTTGTAGCTTGTTGACCTAATGTGACGTATCCAAGACCAACATCAACTAGTGTTTGTAGCTTGCGCTTAATCTTAGGAATGTTTTCAAAAAATTGTGTTGCCTCTTCAACAGTCATTTCTAAAATGTCAGCAATATTTTTACCTTTGTAAGTAACCTCTAGTGTCTCACGATTATATCGTTTACCATCACACACTTCACAAGGAACATAAACATCAGGTAAAAAATGCATTTCAATCTTAATAATACCGTCACCTTTACAAGCTTCACAGCGTCCACCTTTTACATTAAAACTAAAACGGCCTTTTTGATATCCTCGAATTTTAGCTTCATTTGTTTGCGCAAACACATCACGTATATCATCAAACACACCAGTATACGTTGCTGGATTAGAGCGTGGCGTTCTACCTATCGGTGATTGATCAATATCAATAATTTTATCAAGTTGATCAATACCTTCAATCTTATCGTACAATCCTGGCTTTAATTTAGATTTATTGATTTTTTGAGCTAATGATTTGTATAATACTTCATTTACTAATGAGCTTTTACCTGAACCTGATACACCTGTAACGACCGTCATGATTGATAGTGGTATGTCCACATCAACCCCTTTAAGGTTGTTACTTCTAGCTCCACGTATAGAAATTTTACGATCTGAAGCCGGTCTGCGATATTCAGGTACTTCAATACGTTTCTTACCACTCAAGTATTGTCCTGTTAAAGATTTTTTATCTTTCATTACCTTTTGAGGTGCACCACTAGACACAATCTGTCCTCCATGCTCACCAGCACCAGGCCCTATGTCCACTAAGTAATCAGCCGCACGCATTGTATCATCATCGTGTTCAACTACAATTAAAGTATTTCCTAAATCTCTCATTTCTTTAAGTGTATTAATTAATCGATCATTATCTCTTTGATGCAGTCCAATTGATGGCTCATCTAATACATATAAGACACCAGTCAAACGTGACCCAATTTGCGTTGCTAATCGAATACGTTGTGCTTCACCACCTGAAAGTGTACCTGAAGCTCTGTTTAGCGTTAAATATTCAAGTCCCACATTATTTAAAAAAGTGAGTCGAGAAATAATTTCTTTCAATATTTGATTTGCAATCGCTTGATCTTGTTCTGACAAATTAATGTTTTTATAATAGTTCAGCGCTTGACTGATTGAGTATTCGACTACTTCACCAATATTTAAACCACCTACATAAACAGATAACGCTTCACGACTCAATCGCTTTCCATGACAAGTTTCGCAAGGTAGTTCGGTCATATATTTACTCATCATTTCACGTGTATATTCTGAAGGTGATTCGTGGAATCGTCTACTTATATTAGGAACTACACCCTCGAAGACCATTGTTCGTTTTCTAGTACCACCTTGACGTTGTGTAAATGTAAATTCAATTTCTTTGTCACCCGAACCATACAATAAAATATCACGTTGACGTTCTGTTAACTTTTTAAAAGGTTTATCCATATTGATTTTATAAACTTCACAAACACGTTTTAACAATGTTGGATAAAAATCAGAACTCGTCGGTATCCAAGGTTCTATTGCACCTTCGTTTAGTGTCTTATCTTTGTCAGGAACAACCAAGTCTACATCGACTGTTAACTTTTGCCCTAAGCCATCACATGTTGGACAAGCACCAAAAGGACTGTTAAAGCTAAACATTCTTGGTTCTAATTCTCCGATTGAAAATCCACATATAGGACAAGCGTGGCTTTCTGAAAACTTAAGGTCTTCCCCGTCAATAACATCAACTGTTAATTGTCCTTCTGAAAGCTCTAACGCAGTTTCTATAGAGTCAGCTAGTCGTGTTTCAATTCCATCTTTAACAACTAATCGGTCTACAACAACTTCTATTGTATGATTCTTGTTCTTATCTAATGTAGGTACATCATTTACATCAACAATTTCGCCATCGATTCTTAAACGTACATAACCTTTTTTACCAATATCTTCGATTAGCTTTTCATGACTACCTTTACGATGAGCGATGACAGGTGCTAATAATTGAATCTTTGTACGTGCCTCTAATTCCATAATGCGGTCAACCATTTGTTGTACTGTTTGCGATTCAATTTCTATATTGTGATTTGGACAGTAAGGTTTACCAACGCGTGCATATAACAAACGTATATAATCATATATTTCTGTTACTGTTGCTACAGTTGATCTTGGATTTTTACTTGTTGTTTTTTGATCTATTGAAATTGCTGGCGATAATCCTTCAATTGTATCAACATCTGGTTTGTCCATTTGGCCTAAAAATTGACGCGCATAGGCACTTAATGATTCAACATAACGTCGTTGTCCTTCAGCATATATAGTATCGAATGCTAATGACGATTTACCTGACCCAGATAAACCTGTCATAACAATTAATTTATTTTTAGGTAGTTCGATATCAATATCTTTCAAGTTATGCGCACGAGCACCTTTTACTACTATGGATGGTTCTTTCATTTACTTGTCACCCTTCTGCTTTTAATTCAAATAACATATCTCTTAATTCTGTAGCTTTCTCGAAATCTAAATCTTTCGCTGCTTGTTTCATTTCTTTTTCTATATTGTCGATTGTCTTTTGACGTTCTTTTTTCGTCATCTTCTTAGGTATCACAGTTTGTGCTTTGTCATTATTTTCGTCATTTTCAACAGTAGCACTAATTAAATCATGTATTTTTTTATTAATTGTTTTAGGTGTAATACCATGTTTTTCATTATGTTTCATCTGTATTTCTCGACGACGTTGTGTCTCATCAATTGCATACTTCATCGAATCAGTCATTTTATCAGCATACATAATGACTTCACCTTTATCGTTACGCGCAGCTCTACCTATTGTTTGAATTAATGAGCGGTTAGAACGTAAAAATCCTTCTTTATCTGCATCTAATATGACAACTAGAGAAACTTCTGGTATATCAATACCCTCTCTTAATAAATTAATACCTACGATAACATCATATGTACCCATTCGTAAGTCTCTAATTATTTCGATTCGTTCTAATGTTTTAATTTCAGAATGTAGATAGTTAACTTTAATGCCTGCTTCTTTCATATATGTGGTTAAATCTTCACTCATCTTTTTAGTGAGTGTTGTAACAAGTACTCTTTCATTACGCTCAACCCTTGTTTGAATTTCACTTAATAAATCGTCAATTTGATTTTCAGTAGGTCTAACCTCAATCTTAGGGTCCAGTAAACCAGTAGGACGAATAATTTGTTCAACCATCTTATCCGTATGTTCAATTTCGTATGGACCAGGCGTTGCAGATACATACACAAGTTGTTTCGTCTTTTCTTCAAATTCTTCAAATTTAAGTGGGCGGTTATCTAACGCACTTGGTAATCTAAATCCATGATCAACTAAAACTTGTTTTCGTGCTCTGTCTCCGTTATACATGCCACGAACTTGCGGTAACGTCACATGTGATTCATCAATCATTATTAACCAATCATCGCCAAAGTAATCCAATAAAGTATATGGTGTCGAACCTAGTGGTCGCAACGTTAAATGTACTGAATAGTTTTCAATTCCTGAACAGAATCCCATTTCTCGCATCATTTCTAAATCATAGTTGGTACGCTGTTCTAACCTTTGCGCTTCTAGTAATTTATTCTCATCTCGTAATTCTTTCAATCGTTCTTCCAATTCTTTTTCAATACGTTCAATCGCAACTTTCAACTTTTCTTCACGTGTTACGAAGTGAGAAGCTGGGAATATCGCAAAATGTTCTCTTTCTTTCAACACTTCACCTGTTAGGTAGTTAACTTCTCGGATACGGTCAATCTCATCGCCGAAAAACTCAACCCTTATACAAAGTTCTTCTTTAGAGGCTGGGAATATTTCAACTACATCACCACGCACTCGAAACGTTCCTCGTTGGAAATCGATGTCATTTCGTGTATATTGCACATCTACAAGTTTTCTAAGTAATTCACTTCTATCCATTTCCATACCAACTCGAACACTTACTACTAAATCTTTATATTCTTCAGGATTACCTAAACCATATATACAACTTACACTAGCAATAATAATTACATCATCGCGTTCAAATAATGCACTTGTAGCAGAATGTCGTAGTTGATCAATTTCATCATTGATTGAGGCATCTTTTTCAATAAAAGTGTCAGTAGACGGTACGTATGCCTCTGGTTGATAATAATCATAGTAACTTACAAAGTATTCCACCCTGTTTTCAGGAAAAAACTCTTTAAACTCACTATATAATTGTCCTGCTAATGTTTTGTTATGCGCGATAATTAACGTTGGTTTCCCAACTTCTTTAATAACATTACTCATCGTAAATGTTTTCCCTGTGCCAGTAGCACCTAATAAAGTTTGATGTCTTTTCCCCGCTTTAATACCTTCCACGATTTCTTTAATTGCTTGCGGTTGGTCACCTTGAGGCTCAAAATCAGAATGTATTTTAAAAGGATAATGTTCAACCATTGTCACATATGCCTCCTCTTTCAACGTTTTATTTATATTTCCGCTCAACTCTTCGCTTTCTCATTACATATTTTAGCAAAGTAGTCACACAAAAAGCAAACGTTTGTTCGTAAAAATGTCGAACAAAGAAAAACAAACATAGTTGTGCTAACTATGCTTGCATTAAATCAAATCGTTTATCTTGTTATTTTTAGTATGTAAATACACATTATATTAATCATCGTTTTGTTTCAACAAATTTGTTTGAAACATTATTTTAAAGTTAATCTTAGCGATCTTCATCTTGATGTTTATGAAATTCGAGTTGATCTATAATTAAATAACCAGCTAATAATGACACTACATCAATAAAAATAATCCACTCGTTATGGAAATACTCTTTATAGATTGAGGCACCGATTAAAATTAATGTCAGAATAGTACCGATCCATTTACTTCTTGTTATTACACTAAACAATACTACCAGGACACATGGAAAGAATGCTGCGCTAAAATACCATATCATTCATTTTCCTCTTTTCTTTTATTTAAAATGTTCATGGTTGTTTCTCTTAATTCTGTTCTAGGTATAAAGTTTTCAGTCAACATTTCTGGAATGATATTATTAATAAAATCTTGTACAGATGCTAAATGGTCAAATTGAATAATTGTTTCTAGACTCATTTCATAAATTTCGAAAAATAATTCTTCGGGATTACGTTTTTGTATTTCTCCAAATGTTTCATAAAGCAAATCAATTTTATCAGCAACTGAAAGTATTTGGCCTTCTAATGAATCATCTTTACCTTCTTGCAGTCGTTGCTTATAAACATCTCTATATTGTAATGGAATTTCTTCTTCAATAAAGGTCTCTACCATTTCTTCTTCAACTTGCGAAAATAATTTTTTTAATTCACTACTCGCATATTTAACAGGTGTTTTTATATCACCAGTAAACACTTCAGCGAAATCATGATTTAATGCTTTTTCATATAAGCTTTTCCAATTAATCTTTCGTCCATGATATTCTTCAACTGTTGCTAGATATTGAGCAATTTTAGTTACTTTAAAGGAGTGTGCTGCAACATTGTGTTCAAAATATTTAAATTTTCCAGGTAATCTTATAAGTCTTTCCATATCTGATAATCTTTTAAAATATTGATGTACACCCATTTCAATTACCTCCTCCATTAATTAATCATAAATTATACTTTCTTTTTACATATCATTCAATTAAATATCATTTAAATATCTTCTTTATATAACTCTGATTAAATGATACCAAAAAATCCTCTCAACCTGTTACTTAAACAGGCTAAGAGGATAGTCTTGTCTTGATATATTACTTAGTGGATGTAATTATATTTTCCTGGATTTAAAATTGTTCTTGAAGATTTAACATTAAATCCAGCATAGTTCATTTCCGAAACAGTAATTGTTCCATTAGGGTTTACAGATTCAACAACACCAACATGTCCATATGGACCAGCAGCTGTTTGGAAAATAGCGCCAACTTCTGGTGTTTTATCTACTTTAAATCCTGCAACTTTTGCTGCGTAATTCCAGTTATTTGCATTGCCCCATAAACTTCCTATACTTCTACCTAATTGTGCACGACGATCGAAAGCATAATATGTGCAGTTTCCATAAGCATATAAGTTTCCTCTGTTAGCAACTGATTTATTGTAGTTATGTGCAACAGGTACAGTTGGTACTGATTTTTGTACTTGGGCAGGTTTGTATGCTACATTAACTGTCTTAGCTACTGCTTGCTTAGGTGCTTGATTAACTACTACTTTTTTAGACGCTTGTTGTACAGGTTGTTTTACTACCTTTTTAGCTTGGCTTGCTTTTCTTACTGGTGATTTAACCACTTTAGTTTGTTTCACTTTATTTTGAGGCACAAGTGAAATCACGTCACCAGGAAAAATTAAAGGTGTTACACCAGGATTGTATGAATATAATTGATTCAACGTTAAGTGATGCTCTAAAGCAATTTTATATAATGAATCGCCAGCAACTACTGTATAAGTTGTCGGTGATTGCGTTTGTGCTTGAACATTTGATACATAATTATGTTGAACAGGTGTTTTTACTTGTGTGCCATGTTGTTGTGCATGTGCTGCATTATTTAAAGCTAAAAAAGCTAACACTGACGAAACCGTCACCGTAAGAGATTTTTTCATCTTGCTGTCATTCCTTTGCTGTTAGTATTTTAAGTATGCAAATACTATAGCACAATACATTTTGTCAAAAGCTATTGTTATAACGATGTAATCAAATGGTTAACAATATAAAAAGAATACAAACTTTTATCATAGTGTAAAATGTATTCATACCATATAATTGAGAACGTTTTCAATAATTAATTCAATACCTTGAAAATCGCCATAGGTAATATTACTAAATGCACACTGCATATGTTGTTTTAACAAACACAACTTTTAAAAAATATATTCTAAACCTATCTACCGAATTGTTCTTAAATATTCATAAACAAATCATATTTCAAAATCTAATTTACAATTTATTTAGCTACCTTTATAAAAACCAAAAACCGATGCCCTTTTAGAGCCTCGGTTTTAAAATATATATTAATCGTGCGACATTGTCTGTCTTAAATATGATTCGATAAATGGTCCAATGTCTCCATCCATCACTGCATCAACCTTACCTGTTTCTTCGTTCGTACGATGATCTTTCACCATTGAGTATGGATGGAAAACATATGATCTAATTTGGCTTCCCCATCCGATTTCTTTTTGTTCGCCACGAATTTCAGCCATTTCACGTGCCTGCTCTTCCAATTTTAATTGATATAATTTAGACTTTAACATTTTCATAGCTGCTTCACGGTTTTTAATTTGAGAACGTTCATTTTGGTTATTAACAACTATACCTGAGGGGTGGTGGGTAATTCGTATTGCCGATTCAGTTTTGTTAATATGCTGACCACCCGCACCAGAAGCTCTGAATGTATCAACTGTAATATCATCCGGATTGATTTCAATCTCTATTTCATCATTATTAAAATCTGGAATCACGTCGCATGATGCAAATGATGTATGGCGACGTCCTGATGAATCAAATGGAGAAATTCGTACTAGTCGGTGTACACCTTTTTCAGCTTTTAAATAACCATAAGCATTATGCCCTTTGATGAGCAATGTTACACTTTTAATCCCCGCTTCATCTCCAGGTAAATAATCAACAGTTTCAACTTTAAAACCTTTCTTCTCACAATAACGTTGATACATTCTAAATAGCATATTAGCCCAATCTTGAGACTCCGTGCCACCTGCACCAGGATGTAACTCTAGAATTGCGTTATTGGCATCGTGAGGTCCATCTAATAATAATTGCAATTCGTATTCATCCACTTTAGCCTTAAAATTAATGACCTCTTGCTCTAAGTCTTCTTTCATTTCTTCATCAAATTCTTCTTGTAATAAATCCCAAGTAGCATCCATGTCATCTACTTCTGCTTGTAGTGTTTTATAACCATTAACTATTGCTTTTAACGCATTATTTTTATCTATAATATCTTGCGCTTTCGTTTGGTTATCCCAAAAATTAGGTTCTGCCATCATTTCTTCATATTCTTGAATATTAGTTTCTTTGTTCTCTAAGTCAAAGAGACCCCCTAATTTGTGTTAAATCTTGATTATACTTATCTATATTTCGTTTGATTTCTGATAATTCCATAGCCTTCGCTCCTATTTATAATTCAATTCAAGTCATTGATTTGTATCTTTTATAATGCTAAATTTTAACATAATTTTGTTAAATAACAATGTTAAGAAATATAAGCACATTGTCAATTAGTTTATGCTTTTATTGTTAAAAATCAGTACATTTATCATCGACATATGCTTAAACCTATTTTTTTAAACTAAGTACATAACAACGTTTAACAACTTCTTCACATTTTTTTAAGTATTTAACGCTTGTAAAATAAAAAGACTCCTCCCATAACACAAACTATAGGTGTTTAATTGGAAGGAGTTATTTTATATCATTTATTTTCCATGGCAATTTTTGAATTTTTTACCACTACCACATGGACAATCATCGTTACGACCAACTTGATCGCCTTTAACGATTGGTTTCGGTTTCACTTTTTCTTTACCATCTTCAGCTGAAACGTGCTTCGCTTCACCAAACTCTGTTGTTTTTTCACGTTCAATATTATCTTCAACTTGTACTACAGATTTTAAAATGAATTTACAAGTATCTTCTTCGATATTTTGCATCATGATATCAAATAATTCATGACCTTCATTTTGATAGTCACGTAATGGATTTTGTTGTGCATAAGAACGTAAGTGAATACCTTGACGTAATTGATCCATTGTGTCGATATGATCAGTCCAATGGCTATCAATAGAACGAAGTAAAATCATACGCTCAAACTCATTCATTTGTTCTTCTAAGATATCTTTTTGACTTTGATATGCTGCTTCAATCTTAGCCCAAACGACTTCGAAAATATCTTCAGCATCTTTACCTTTGATATCATCCTCTGTAATGTCACCTTCTTGTAAGAAAATGTCATTAATGTAGTCGATGAATGGTTGATATTCAGGCTCGTCATCTGCTGTATTAATATAGTAATTGATACTACGTTGTAACGTTGAACGTAGCATTGCATCTACAACTTGAGAGCTATCTTCTTCATCAATAATACTATTTCTTTCGTTATAGATAATTTCACGTTGTTTACGTAATACTTCATCGTATTCTAAGATACGTTTACGCGCGTCGAAGTTATTACCTTCTACACGTTTTTGTGCTGATTCTACAGCTCTTGATACCATTTTTGATTCAATTGGTGTAGAGTCATCTAAACCTAGTCGGCTCATCATTTTCTGTAAACGTTCAGAACCAAAACGAATCATTAATTCATCTTGTAATGATAAATAGAAGCGACTATCCCCTTTATCACCTTGACGTCCAGAACGACCACGTAACTGGTCATCAATACGACGAGATTCATGTCGCTCTGTACCTATTACTGCTAAACCGCCTAATTCCTCTACGCCTTCACCTAATTTGATATCTGTACCACGACCAGCCATGTTAGTGGCAATAGTAACGGCACCTTTTTGTCCAGCGCCTGCAACAATTTCAGCTTCACGTTCATGATTTTTCGCATTTAACACATCATGACGGATACCACGTTTTTTAAGTAAATTTGAAATATATTCAGAAGTCTCAACTGCAACAGTACCTAATAGCACTGGTTGCCCTGCCTTGTGTTTTTCAACAACATCTTCTACTACTGCATCAAATTTACCTTTTTGGCTAATGTAAATTAAATCAGACTTATCGTTACGTTGCACAGGTTTATTTGTCGGAATTTGAGTTACTGTCATGTTATAAATATTTCTAAATTCTTCTTCTTCAGTTTTAGCTGTACCTGTCATACCCGCAAGTTTATTGTACATTCTGAAATAGTTTTGGAATGTAATAGACGCCATAGTTTTAGATTCATTTTGAATTTGAACGCCTTCCTTCGCTTCAATAGCTTGGTGTAAACCTTCCGAGAAACGACGGCCTGGCATTGTACGACCTGTAAATTGATCGACAATTAATACTTCGCCATCAACAACCATATAGTCTACGTCACGTTGTAATGTAACGTGCGCACGTAAAGCTGTGTTGATATGACTAATAACATCAACATTTTGTACATCATATAAGTTTTCAACTTTGAACATACGTTCAGCTTTATCCGCACCTTGTTCTGTTAAATGTACGGCTTTCGTTTTTTCATCGTATTTATAATCTTCGTCCTGTTTTAACATTTTCGCAAAAACATTTGCTTGTGTATAAAGTGACGTTGACTTTTCAGCTTCACCAGAAATAATTAATGGCGTACGTGCCTCGTCGATTAAAATTGAGTCAACCTCATCAATGATTGCAAAATGTAATGGACGCATTACTCTATCTTCAGAATAATTCACCATGTTATCACGTAAGTAATCAAAACCTAGCTCATTATTAGTACTATAAGTAATGTCTTGTGCATATGCTTCACGTTTTTCTTCTGTCGTCTTACTGTTTAAGTTTAATCCGACAGTCAAACCTAAGAAGTTATATAACTCAGCCATTTCTTCACTTTGAACACTTGATAAGTATTCATTGACTGTAATAACGTGAACACCTCTACCAGCTAATGCATTTAAGTATGTTGGCATTGTCGCTGTTAATGTTTTACCTTCACCTGTTCTCATCTCAGCGATATCACCTTTATGAATTGCAATACCACCCATAATTTGAACTTTATATGGTGTCATATTGAATACACGTTTAGAGCCTTCTCTAACAAGTGCATATGCTTCTGGTAAAATTTTATCTAAATAATCATTTTGCTTTTTGACATTATCAATGACAGCTAATTCTGTTTGGAATTGTTTCGTTTTATTACGAATTTCTTCATCAGTTAAAATTGCCGTTTTTTCTTCTAAAGCGATTACTTTATCAGCAAGTTTACCTAACTGTTTAATTTCTTTATTATTGCCATCAAGAATTTTTGATAAAAATCCCATTTCGTTCGCTCCTTTAGCTAAAAAACTGTTTGGCCTACAACAATATATCTTATCATTTATAGTTAGAAAATTATACTTATTTACTCATTTGTAGAATCAATATAAATATATTTATGACATACTTCATTCACATTCTGTTGCCAACAAGTTTATCACTAATAAATATATTCTCAAAACGCAATTATACTTCATAATAAATTATATTATAAATATTTTACGATTTTCGACTCGGACTATACAATAGACTGACATACTATTATTAACTTAACATTCAAATATATACATCCATTAACATTAGCATAGTCACTATGTTTCATTCAACAAATTACATTATCGAACTATGAAATAGTCAGAAATTGCTTTTGGAGTATAAAAAAGCACTTGTGCAAAAACACAAGTGCTTTAAACTTAATTTATTGTTCACTAGTTTGAATCAAGCCATATTTACCGTCTTTACGGCGGTAAACGATACTTGTTCCATCAGTTTCTCTGTCTGTGAATACAAAGAAGTCATGACCTAATAGATTCATTTGTAATACCGCTTCTTCTGAATCCATTGGTTTTAAGCTGAATTCTTTTGAACGAATAATTTCTATCTCGTTATCATCGTAAGCGTCATTATCAACTTGTGTTTCTTGCATTTCTTGTAATTCGGCAACAAACACTTCTTGATCTCCTCGATCACGGCTCTTACGATTAATACGTGTTTTATATTTTCGAACTTGTCTTTCAAGTTTATTATTAATTAAATCAATACCTGCGTATAAATCATCGTTTCGCTCTTCAGCTCTTAACGTAACATTTTTCAATGGAATTGTTACTTCAATTTTAGTAGCTGAATTTGAATAAGTTTTAACTTTAACATGCGCCACTGCATTTGGTACGTCATTAAAATAACGTTCCAACTTACCAATTTTTTCCTCAATATAGTTGCGAATAGCATCTGTGATAGTGAGGTTATCTCCATGAATTTCAAATCTAATCATAGTAATCTCTCCTTAAACCTCTTTATTGGTAACTCTTTATTATATTTTAACATTTTTACGCTATCGTGCAAACGCAAACACTTTGAATTTTCTGATATTTTTAGCATATAATTTACACCCTGCACGATGAATTGTTAATCCAGTTGTATAAATATCGTCAACGAGTAATATTTCCTTGCCATTTAAATCTAATTCCGTATCAATAATAAATGGATTTTCATCTGCCAGACGCTCTTTCTTAGTTAAATGAGACTGTTTAGGTCTATTTGACATCTTTAAAATCTTATCAAAGCGAATCCCTTTAGCTTTTAGTACTGCTTCTACCGGGTTAAATGTTCTAGATAAATCATGTGCCGGCGAAGAAGGAATTGGCACAATATAGTCATAAGATGTTTGTGGTATTTCAATCAAATGTGCCAATAATTCACATAAATAATAGTCTTTCAAAAATTTATACTGATGTATCATCTCTTTCATTAAACCGTCATATTGAAATTGACAATATAATTGTTCCATTAAATTAAAGTGTGCCGATAGAAACTTGCAGTCTAAACAATATGCTTCATTTTGATTTAAGTGTTTTAAGCACCTTGAACATCGCCTTGCTTTAATATCAAGTTTAATATTGTCCCAATTCTCTTTGCATCTGTCACATAATCTATTAGGTTTCTTGAACAAATTATAAATGGTTATATTTTCATATAACTTAGCACCACAACTCAAACAATTATTCATCAATCCAACCTCTTTTTAATGCTAATTTGTTCATCTTTTGAATCTCTTTTTTAGCTTGAATCATATTCATACTTACTCCTTCATGAAAAAACAATACTTTTCCAGTAGGACATTCTAATTTTCGTCCAACACGTCCAGCAATTTGTATTAAAGCCTCTTGAGTATATTGATGTGCATCGATAACAACAACATCCAAATTTGCCATTGTAAATCCACGTTCTAATATTGTCGTAGTAAAAATGACATCGAAATGTCCATTCCTTAATTGTTCAACTTTTTCAAAGCGAAAAACATCCTCGCTATGGACATATGTTAATTTAGTAATTTTCTGCTTATAAACCGAAAATGTTTTAATCATTGTTTCTATATTGTTAAAAAACACCAGTGTATAACGTTGTTTATTAATTTGATCTTGTAAAATTCGATATAACATTTTCTGAATCTTATTATTATTAAGTTTGAAATAGCGATATTTAGGAACTGGAAGTGATTTTTTATGAAAGCGAGCTGGCAATTTAATTATATTTTCGTGGGGAATCTCTGACAAAAGTTGTTTCGGTGGTGTTGCTGTCATATAAATCGTTGCATGTTCAACTTTAGAAGATGACTTCAATGCTTGTTGTAAACTTTTATCCATTGATAAAGGAAAGGCATCGACTTCATCAATAAAAATAGTATCAAAGTGCTGTTTGAATCGGTAAAGTTGATGCACTGTGCATACAACAAAATGCCCTTCAAATTGTTGACTTGATTGCTGGTGTAGTATGTCTATATCTTCATTAAGAAATGCGTGTTTAATACGTTTACTAATTTCTACAACAACATCTACACGTGGTGACACAATAGCTATATTATCTCCCTGTCGTCTTGCATATTGAATGCCTTGAAACATCATTTCTGTCTTACCTGCACCTGTTACTGCATATAACAAAATCGTTTGTCTCATTCTAATGGCTCGAACAATATGTTCTGAGGCATAAGACTGCTGTTCTGACAATTCAAATGAGAGATGATAATATGCTTGCGATGAACTTTGCGAGCTCTCTGTTATTTTATATCTTGTTACATTATCCATTCGCCCCAGTGATATACAATTTCTGCAATATACAATTTTCTTGGAATGTACTGAGGAATCATATTGATAAAAATGCTTTGGATTTGTACTTTCACATTGAACACAATAATAGTTTGAATTTTGTTTGATGACACCTGTTACTTCTTTTTTAATTTTTTCATTAGTAAGTGAAGTATGAGGATGAATTAATTTCCCGTAATGTTTAATGCTTAAAACCTCATTTCAACGTAAAAAAGAGCCTAATATTATAATGATTTTCTTATATCTTTAGCATTTTGACTTTCAAATGATGAACATTTAAAGCCATGTATGCAAGAGATAATTTCCAATTACAATATAGACTCTTTTATTAAAATTTTATAATTATGTTAATCTTATTTTTCTGCCAACATAGCCTAAACCTAATCCACCAGAACCTAAATGTGCTGCAACAACTGGACCAAACTCAGAGTATGCTACTTGATAAGCTGAAGGACAATCATCTTGTAACTTTTTGTATAACGCTTGACCATCTTCGAAATGATCTCCATTTATGACAAATAAAGTTACTTCTTCAAAGTCTTTTACAATATCTAATACTTTCTTTTCTAATGTTTGAATAGCACGCTTTTTAGTACGAACTTTTTCTTCTGGTATAATCTTGCCATCTTCAAACTTAAGAACTGGCTTCATTTTCAATAATGTTCCAACCCATGCTTGAGCACCAGTAATTCGACCACTTTTTTGTAAATTCTTTAAGTCATCAACAATTAAATATGCACCTGTGTGTTCACGCATATTAGTTAAATCATCAATAATTTGCTGTGGTTCGTATCCTTCTTCAACCATTTCAATAGCACGTAATACATAACATCCTTCAATCATTGCTGCAAGCTTACTATCAAATGCATGTACATTAACACCTTCAACCATTTCCCCTGCTTGATAACTAGATTGATAACTTCCACTAATTCCACTTGATAAGCAAATGACAATGATATCTGTGTAACCTTGATCTCTTAACATTTCATATTTAGTAATCCATTCGCCAATTGCTGGTTGGCTTGTTGTTGGAATCGTTTGAGACGATGCCATTTTATTATAAAATTCTTCAATTGCTATTTCATTACTTTCTGTAAAGTTCTTCCCATCATCAAAAGTCACACTTAATGGCGCTATTTGAATATTATATTTATCGATTAAGTCCTGCGACAGATAACTTGTAGAATCGGTCATCACAGCAATTTTCATAGTCGTCCTCCTAAAATATACTCATAGCAATGATACAATATTTCAGTTAAAAAGAAAATGGCAATCAAACGATTTATAGTCATGTCATTTTCAGTGTATAATGAAGATTAAATAATCTTAAGCTTATGAATTAAGGAGTTATTATGACACAAAATATCATTACTGTTAAAAAAGAACACATTATTGAAAATGTGATTAGTAAATCAAGATTCATTGCTCATATCAAACCTGTTCAAAATGAAGATGAAGCTAAAGCATTTATTGCTGCAATAAAAAAAGAACATAAAGATGCCACTCATAATTGTTCTGCATATACTATTGGACCTGAAATGAATATTCAAAAAGCGAATGATGATGGTGAACCGACAGGAACTGCCGGTGTCCCAATGTTAGACATATTAAAAAAGCTCGATGTTCATAATGCGTGTGTCGTAGTAACAAGATATTTTGGTGGTATTAAATTAGGTGGTGGCGGTTTAATTCGCGCCTATAGCGGTGCTGTTAGAGACGTCATTTATGATATCGGACGTGTCGAACTACGAGAAGCAGTACCATGTATAGTAACACTGAATTATGATCAAACTGGTAAATTTGAATATGAATTAGCTTCAACTCATTTTATGTTAAGAAACCAAACTTACACTGATAAGGTAAGCTACTATATCGATGTCGTTAAAAGTGACTATGAAGCGTTTATTAACTTTTTAAATCAAATGACTGCTGGAAATTTCGATTTGACTGAAGAAACTCCAAAGCAGTTGCCTTTCGATATACCAACTGAATAAAAATAAAAAGCACTATCATAAGACGGTAAATATCAATTGCGTATTATTAAATGACAATTGAAGTACACGTTTATGGCAGTGCTTTTTTATATTTGAAATTTAATACATAAAAAATTGTAAAGAGTAAAGCCATATAATACAAATTATTCCATACAGCTATGCTTTCATTCCCTATTCCTCTTTATGAGATGACTTACGACTAATTAAATTTAATATTGGTCGGTAGTTGTTATCTATTAATCCTGTAAATTCAACAATTAATTCAATACTAAATATGATTAATACAAACATTAATACAACACCTAATGGTGGCGATACATACAAGATAATGCTCGAAAGACTAAATAAAATAGAGATTGAATAGATTAATAATACTGTTTGTCTATGTGTGTAGCCTAAAGCTAATAGTTTATGATGCAAATGCGATTTATCAGCTTGCATTATATGCTGTCCTTTTTTCACACGTCGAATCATTGCGAACAAAGTATCAATGAATGGAACTGCTAAGATAACAATTGGGAAGAACAATGCAATAATTGTAATATTTTTGAATCCGAGTAAAGAAAGGAATCCGATGATAAATCCAATCATTAAAGCCCCACTATCACCTAAAAATATTTTGGCAGGATGGAAATTGTAAAATAAAAACCCAATTAAAGAGCCTAATAAAACACAACAAATCATCGTTATGAAAATATTAGCTTGTAAAATTGCAATGAATCCTATTGTAATGAGCCCTATTGCAGAAACACCCGACGCCAAACCATCGAGTCCATCAATTAAGTTAATTGCATTTGTAATAGCAACAATCCAAATCACAGTAATTGGAATACTAAGAAATCCAAAATGAATCGTTGTACCCATTGGCAACGAAATAAAATCAATAGTCACACCATAAAAAGCAACTACTAAGGCAGCGGCAATTTGACCAGCCAATTTTATATACGGTTTCAAATCGTAGATATCATCTACAAGCCCAAGTACGTACATAATAATCGCACCAATAATAAGTGGTTTGATTTCTGTTTCAATAGGATGACCAATCCAAATACCTATTAAAAATGAAAAGAGAATCACTGTACCACCCATAACTGAAATAGGTTTAGTGTGTACTTTTCTAAAATTTGGTTTATCAACTAAATTTAATCTTTTCGATATTGCAATAACAATTGGTGTTATCGTCAGACTGACAATCATTGTTACTGCAACTAGTAATAATGTAACCATTTATTCACCTTCATCGATATTAATTGTTTTTAACGTTATATTTATTTAATATTGTCTTTATAGAATGATATATCTATTTTCTACGTATATCTTATAGCTTTATTATAAATTAATTCGCTCAATCAATGATATCATATTTACAACTATACGATTCATTTCTTATATATCGCCTATTATTCATTTTTTCATCATATCATTTAAGGCAACATTTTAACATCAAAGTCTATATCATACATTAATTTTATATGTAAACTAATGACAAATTGTAAGTTTTCACTTACAATAGCTAGTGGTCAATTAAAGGAGTCGATTCAGACATGTTCGAAGCATTTATATACAATATATCTGTTATAGTCGCTGGGATCTATTTATTCCATCGCTTACAGTATTCAGAAAACAAACGTATGGTTTTTTCTAAGGCTTATGTCACTGTTTTAATGACAATCGTATCATTATTATTATCTGTCTACCCTATCCCTTATCGTGAAGATTATTTAATTCACTTAACATTCGTTCCTTTATTGTTTTTAGGTAGATTTACAAATATGGTCTATACATTATCTGCCACAGTAATTGTAGCAATTGTTGAAATTGTAGTATTTAACAACTCGATTATGTACGGTGTTACGTTGATTGTTATTGCCGCAGTAACAAGTGCTATTGGACCATTTTTAAAACAAAATGATGTGCTATCATTATTAATACTTAATGTTGTTACAATAATCATTTTATTTGGTGTCGCATTAGTGAGTCCTATTTACACACTATCGGAAGTTATCATTTTAATACCAATTTCATTAATTATCACTTTAGCTTCAGCGATAACATTTGTCGATATTTGGCATTTCTTCTCACTCGTAAATCGTTATGAAAACGAAGATAAATATGATTACTTAACAGGCTTAGGTAATGTAAAAGAATTTGATAGACATTTAAATGAAATTTCACGAAAAGCTGAAAAAGAACATCAAAGTATCGCATTATTATTAATCGATATCGATGGATTTAAAGATGTCAATGATACCTACTCACACAAATCAGGTGATGCTGTATTAAAACAAATGTCTCAATTACTTAAAAACTATGTGCCGAATCAATTTAAAATTTTTAGAAATGGTGGCGAAGAGTTCTCAGTTGTCATTCACAACTATTCACTTGATCAAAGTGTTAAATTAGCTGAAAATATTCGTTCAGGTGTTGAAAAATCATCATTCCATTTACCAAACAAAGAAGTTATTAAATTGTCAGTGTCTATCGGTGTTGGTTATCTAACAGATGACGATCCAAAATCACAGCGTAAAGTGTTTAAAGATGCAGACGATATGGTGCATGTAGCCAAAAATCAAGGGCGAAACAAAGTAATGTTTAACCCTATTATCAATTTATAACAACGACAAAACTGTTAATCCTTTGCTATTATTAAATCATAGTATAATAGCAAAGATTAACAGTTTTTCTTATTTAAATTTGAACCATACAAGTTCATCATACTAACACAAAGTCTCACTATTGAAAGTTGCAACAACAAGTTGTAAACTTCAATTGTTCAAATAAATAACACATATCATTGGAGGTGAATTGATATGCCAGATTCAATCACAATTATAGATGAAAACAAAGTGATTGATGTTGTATTAATTGCAGGTAGAATTTTACTTGAATCAGGTGCTGAAACATATCGAGTTGAAGATACAATGAACCGTATCGCACATAGTTATGGTCTTCATAATACATATAGTTTTGTCAGTTCAACTGCAATTATTTTTTCATTAAACGATCGAACAAGTACAAGATTAATTCGTGTACAAGAGCGTACAACAGATTTAGAGAAAATCGCTTTAACGAATAGTCTTTCACGTAAAATATCAAATAAAGAACTCACAATTGATGAAGCTAAATCTGAATTTATTCATTTACAGCATGCATCATTACAATATTCTTTTTTAACGAATTTCTTTGCAGCTGCCATTGCATGTGGCTTCTTCCTATTTATGTTTGGTGGTGTCGCATCAGATTGTTGGATTGCAGTCATTGCTGGTGGATCCGCATTTTTAACATTCAGCTTTGTGCAACGCTATATACAAATTAAATTTTTCTCAGAGTTTGTTGCAGCCGCTGTGGTCATATCCATTGCAGCCACATTTACTAAATTAGGTATTGCAACCAATCAAGATATCATTACTATAGCCAGTGTCATGCCACTTGTCCCTGGTATATTAATTACCAATGCCATTCGAGATTTATTAGCGGGTGAATTACTTGCAGGTATGTCCCGAGGTGTTGAAGCTGCATTAACAGCATTCGCAATCGGTGCTGGTGTCGCAATCGTTTTATTAATCATTTAAGGAAGGACTGTTAAAGCATGCTATTTTATTTATTTCATTTTACAATCAGCTTTATATCAACAGTACTTTTCTCTATCATTTTCAATGCACCCAAACGTCTCTTAGTAGCATGTGGATTTGTAGGTGCCATTGCATGGACGATTTACCAATTAACGGTAGATTTAGAGTTTGGAAAAGTTGGCGCTTCATTTTTGGGAAGCTTAATTTTAGGCTTAATGAGTCATACTATGAGTCGCAGATATAAACGACCGGTAATTATATTCATAGTGCCAGGCATTATACCATTAGTACCTGGTGGTGCAGCTTATCAAGCGACTCGTTTTTTAGTATCGAATGATTACACAAGTGCTGTAAATACATTTTTAGAAGTTACACTGATTTCAGGTGCGATTGCTTTCGGTATATTAGTTTCTGAAATTCTATATTACCTATACACACGTATCAAACAACTGTATGGTAAAATCAAAGGTAAGACATATAAAAAATCTTACAACATGAATAATAGAGTTTAAGGGGTCGAATATAATGAAGAACCAATTGATAGATAGATTAACAAGATATACGACAATTGATACGCAATCTGATCCAAAATCTACAACAACACCTTCAACTGAAAAGCAATGGGATTTGTTACATTTATTAGAAAAAGAATTACAACAATTAGGATTGCCAACTGATTTAGATGAAAATGGCTACTTATTTGCTACATTAGAAAGTAACATCGATGCCGACGTCCCAACAGTTGGATTTTTGGCGCATGTTGATACATCACCTGATTTCAATGCTTCAAATGTTAAACCGCAAATTATTGAAAACTATGATGGTAAGCCATACAAACTAGGCAATACTAAACGTGTCTTAGATCCTAAAGTATTTCCAGAACTTAACAGTTTAGTTGGTCATACATTAATGGTAACTGATGGTACATCGTTACTAGGTGCAGACGATAAAGCGGGTATTGTGGAAATTATGGAAGCTATTTGTTATTTACAAGAACATCCAGAAATTAAACATGGTACCATTCGCATTGGATTTACACCAGACGAAGAAATCGGTCGTGGTCCACATAAATTTGATGTTGACCGCTTCAATGCTGATTTTGCTTATACTATGGATGGTAGTCAATATGGAGAATTACAATATGAAAGCTTTAACGCTGCTGAAGCGGTTATTACATGCCACGGTGTGAATGTTCACCCTGGTTCAGCTAAAAATGCAATGGTAAACGCAATACGTTTAGGTGAACAATTCGATAGTTTGCTACCTGATAGTGAAGTTCCGGAGCGCACTGAAGGATACGAAGGCTTTTATCACTTAATGAACTTTGAAGGAACTGTTGAAAAAGCAACTTTGCAATACATTATTCGTGATCATGATAAAAAACAATTCGAATTGCGTAAGAAACGTATTTTAGAAATACGTGACGATATCAATGCCCATTTTGAAAATTATCCAGTTAAAGTTGATATATCGGATCAATATTTCAATATGGCAGAAAAAATATTACCATTGCCTCATATTATTGATATACCTAAACGTGTCTTTGCTAAATTAGATATTCCAGCAAACACTGAACCTATTCGTGGTGGTACAGATGGTTCACAATTGTCATTTATGGGGTTACCAACTCCAAACATCTTTACAGGTTGCGGTAACTTCCACGGCCCATATGAATATGCATCCATTGATGTCATGGAAAAGGCAGTACAAGTAATCATTGGAATTGTAGAAGATATCGCTGAAAATAACTAAAAACCAACGATTATATACTAGTTCAACTCAGGCTTAATTAATATAAAAAAATCACGCTAACATTCAGTGCAATGATAGCGTGATTTTTCATATTTTTTACGTATACTTTCAATCTTCTAATTCGTTTTGCTAACCATCATAATTGTTATTAACCATCATGACAGCATCACCAATTTAGTCCTTCTTTACTAAACCTCAACATTAAAATGTGTTTTCAACAGTTTTAAAGACTGAACAGTATAATGCCTAATTTGTAATCCCATTTTAAAGTCAGTATAAGTTTCCGGCATATCGATAAAGGTATTAAACATTGCTGTAACCCCTTGTGATTCAAATAAATCAAACTTTTCAGCAGTTGCACAAATTGCAATGGCTACCTTTTGATGTTTATGACAAAGTTCTGCAATACGCAATGTTGTCGTTTCTAGCAACTGATCATTTTCATTTAATCCTTCTCCAAAAATAATTAAATCCGCTTGTTCAACTAAATTTTCTAAATGTGTTAGTTGGTCTACTAATGCATGACTGGTTAATATTTCAGCTTGATACAGTCCATTCAAGACTGCTGCAATTCCACCACCAGCACCACCACGTTCAACTGGACCAATTGCAATTTTCAATTCACTTTTAAATAACTCGCTAAAATACCAAATTAAATTATCGATTTCTGCTGCTTGATTATGATTCAACTGATGCGCATCATAAGTTTGCATGATTTCACTTTGCTTACCATATAATCGACTTGAAAAATCCGACATTACTTGAATTCTTGCTGTTTCCATTTTAGGGTGTAAGTTCGACATATCCATACGACGAATATATTTAATTACACCAGCACCTTGTCTCATATCTACGACACGTCCTTCGTCATCATAGAATTGAGCACCTAATGCTTGTAACATACCTGCACCAGCATCAAAACTATCAATCCCACCTAATGAAATTACAACATGTTTTGCGTCGTTATCTAATGCATGGTTAATCATTTCTCCTAAACCATAACTTGTTCGTTCAACAATTGGTTTTTTACCTTTTAAAAATAAATTCCCCTCGATAACGGTCATCCCTGTATCAGTTTGTCCGTAAACACCTTCAACTTCATTCATATCTGCATCATGTACTGGTATACGATATTTTTGCCCAGATTGCCATAAAAATACAGAATCTAATAATTCATGTCTTCCATTAAACAATGGTACTTGAACTACATCTGCAGTTTCAATTTGGCTTGCAACTGCCTCTTCAACATATCTATTAGCTTGATAACTCGAAATAATTCCATGAAACTCATCCATGGCTACTAATACTTTCATAACCTTGACCACCTTACTTTATTATTTGTTGTGATACGTTTTTTATTCATAAAAGATTAATCTTAAATTTCAGATTTTATCTCGTGATTATATGCGAACATTTAACATGACATGATTATTAATTATTCCAGTAAATAACAGTATACTTCTTCTGGTTTAGCATATATTTCCTATTAAACTAACTTACAAATCATGTTTAAATTTTCTTATTGGATTCGTCGTTTTCCAAAATATTTTCAATAAAAATACTCGAATACATTATACATATGTTTGTAAAAAAGTACTAACTTAACTGCTTCTAAAGGTTATATAAAATAAAAGGTCAGAACATCATTATAGCCAAACTACTATGATTCACACGAATTTAAGTTGTGCTATTCACGTCTAGTAGTGTAAGGCAAAATGTTCCAACCCTATAGTTTCATTATTCTTCTGCTTGTGCTAATGACGACACATTAATATCACCGTGGTCTCTATTCCAAACCATTTCACCATTTACAAAATAAAATGCTTGAGGTGATTCATGTTTAACGTTCGTTTTTTTAGCAATATAATCTGACAAATCGCGTTCTTGTTGGACAATCAAATAATAACCGTCCATATCGCGTTCATATAAAAATTTATTAAATTGATCGTACGCATTTGCCGATATTGGACAAGTTTCACTATGTTTTAATATAAAAACATATTTATTTTCCTCAATAACCTGTTCAAATTGGTCAATTGAACTTAGCTTTATAGCCACTCTATTCACCTCTAAAAATATTTATCACATTTAAATAGCATCTGCGTGACATTTTTATACATATAGTTAATATCAATGTTTACCATTATACACATAGTAAGTTGACATGTTAACCATAAATTCAAAATTTTTAACTTTGAAAAATGATTATAGTTATTTTTCTTCTAATTTTTCAAGCTTTTTTTCAAAGGCTTTATCGCCGTGAGTTATATCTATACCCTTTTTCGGCAACTTATCTACATCGACTTTTGATAACTTCTCACTAACCTTTATTGTTTCAATACGTGTATTATAATAGTTCTGCAGACTGTAATACATTTCTATTGCGTTTTTCCTTGCATTATTAACATGCTTATCACTAATATTAGTTTGGTTAATATCGGTAATTTGTTTTTCAATCATTGGCATAATGTGATTTTTAATCGCGCCTTTTACTTCATTTTCTTTACTATCATCTAGGTTCTTTTTCGCAGTATCTCTTAACGCTTTATTATTATGTTCTAATTTTGTCGTAAGATTAGCTGCTTCACTTTTATTATCAGCTAATTTAATTTCTGATTCAACTTTGTATCTGTTTTTTTCAAATTGTTTCGTATAATCTAAAATGTCTTCGTTATACTTGATAGATTGATTACATAAACCTATGAATTTTTTTAATTGATATATCGCATCCTTCTTCTCATTTGCAAGCGTCATATATTCTTTTTTTAATTTCTTAACTTTCATTGTATCATCAGGCAAATTTTTTGCTGACTTATAATATGCTTCAAATTTAGGTATGAGATGGTTTTTAACATCTTCTTGTAGTGCCTTAAATTCTTTACTATTTTTATCAGTTGTATCAGTTTTACTTAGATGATCAATTTCTTTCAAATGTATATTATCCATGACATGTTGTAATTCTTTTTGTTTTTGCTCAACATCTTTAAATTGCTTAGTAAATTGATGTTGTACCTCTTTTTCTTTATTACCACAAGCACTTATTACTACAAATAAAATCGCTAAAACAGCGATAATAACAATTTTTTTCATGATTGCACTCCTTAACAGATTCATTATACAAAAACATGTTTATTATGAAAATGAATTATGTTATAGTATTCCAGACTTTATCGTGATTAAATTAATTTTCAATATCAAAGGAGTTTATCATGTATTCAAATGTTCAACCATTCATTAATAGTGATTTAACTAATTGTTTTCAATCACAATACACTGAAATTGAATCATTATTATTCAACCTCTTAGACAGCCCAGTAAAATATACAAAACATATTGGCGGTACGCATCATTTTAAATATTCAACAGAGCCAATTTTAGATATTTTAGTAGGTGTAGAAAATTTGCATGATATTACATCCTTAGATGAAAAACGCTTAAATTATGTAGGGTTTTATCGTTTGCATCATAAATATAATAAAAAGGTTATGATGGCGAAGTTTAACAATTTTCATGAACTAAAACAACAGGTGCGTCTGCATATCATTCAAATGAATACCCAAACATTTGAATCTTATCTTGCACTTGATAATCTCTTATCAACTAATGATGATATTGCTTTGCAATTCAATACAAAAAAGCACCAAATATTGCAACATAGCTTAACAATTAGACAATATGAGATGCAAAAGCAACAATACTTTGAAAAACTATGTAAAAAATACTTATAACGACAATAATGCCGTATTTTATAATTATACTAATTCTAATACTTTCTTTTCAATTTTCGCAAATGAATTTTAAAATTGGTATAATACTATATGATATTAAAGACATGAGAAAGGATGTACTGAGAAGTGATAAATAAAGACATCTATCAAGCTTTACAACAACTTATCCCAAATGAAAAAATTAAAGTTGATGAACCTTTAAAACGATACACTTATACTAAAACAGGTGGTAATGCGGACTTTTATATTACCCCTACTAAAAATGAAGAAGTACAAGCAGTTGTTAAATATGCCTATCAAAATGAGATTCCTGTTACATATTTAGGAAATGGCTCAAATATTATTATCCGTGAAGGTGGTATTCGTGGCATTGTAATTAGTTTATTATCACTAGATCATATCGAAGTATCTGATGATGCGATAATAGCCGGTAGCGGCGCTGCAATTATTGATGTCTCACGTGTTGCTCGTGATTACGCACTTACTGGCCTTGAATTTGCATGTGGTATTCCAGGTTCAATTGGTGGTGCTGTGTATATGAATGCTGGCGCTTATGGTGGCGAAGTTAAAGATTGTATAGACTATGCGCTTTGCGTAAACGAACAAGGCTCGTTAATTAAACTTACAACAAAAGAATTAGAATTAGATTATCGTAATAGCATTATTCAAAAAGAACACTTAGTTGTATTAGAAGCTGCATTTACTTTAGCTCCTGGTAAAATGACTGAAATACAAGCTAAAATGGATGATTTAACAGAACGTAGAGAATCTAAACAACCTTTAGAGTATCCTTCATGTGGTAGTGTATTCCAAAGACCGCCTGGCCATTTTGCAGGTAAATTGATACAAGATTCTAATTTGCAAGGTCACCGTATTGGAGGCGTTGAAGTTTCAACTAAACACGCTGGTTTTATGGTAAATGTAGACAATGGAACTGCTACAGATTATGAAAACCTTATTCATTATGTACAAAAGACCGTCAAAGAAAAATTTGGCATTGAATTAAATCGTGAAGTTCGCATTATTGGTGAACATCCAAAGGAATCATAAGTTAAGGAGCTTTGTCTATGCCTAAAGTTTATGGTTCATTAATCGATACTGAAACACGCTGTCGCCATTATTTTACCGAAGAAGATATTATTGCTATTAAATTTAAATGTTGTAATAAATACTATCCATGCTATAAGTGCCATAATGAGTTTGAAAAGCACGCCATTAAGCGTTGGTCTGAGCCTTCATTTAACGAAAAAGCAATCTTATGCGGTGTATGCAAACACGAATTAACAATCAATGAATATATGATGGTTGAGCGTTGTCCAAATTGCCAATCTCGGTTTAACAATCGCTGCAAATATCACTATCATATTTATTTTGAAATTTAAACAACATAGCCAAAACATTATAAGGAGTGGGACAGACACGATAAAGCACCACTTCTGGAGAATTCCTTTTTGAAATTCTCTATATTTGGGGCCCGCCAACTTGTATTGTCTGTAGAAATTGGAAATCCAATTTCTCTATGTTTGGAGCCCACTGGTATTGAAATGAGCTTGTTACAAGAACATGTTCATTCAACCAACGACTGACAACAGAACATTTTAGAGTCTAGGACATTGATTAACGTCCCAGATTTCCTTTTTTAAAGAAAAGAGGGAAACAATGATTAAGACCTTTAACCATTGTTCCCCTCTTTTAAAATTATTTTACAACTTTATCAAGTTCCTCAATTTGTTTAATTGTAGTTGTAGTTGATCCAGCTGCAAAGTACCATAATTTAGGATCTAAATTATAAACTTTGTCTTCTTTAATTGCTTTAACATTTTTTAATACAGGATTATTTAATGCTTGTTTCGCAGTTGATTTACCACTTACCGCTTGACCTCTATCCATCGCTAAAATAACATCTGGATTTTCTTTATTAACATATTCGTTAGAAACATTTTGTCCATGATTGCTATTACTTACTTTTTTATCAACTGCATTGAATCCTAATGTATCGTAAACTAATCCACCAAAACGACCTTTAGGTCCAAATGTTGATAATTCACCTTCGTTAACTAGTAAATACATAACAGTTTTATTGAAGTTTTTCGTTTTATCTTTCATTGAAGCAATTTTATTATCTAAATCTTTATTTAATTCTTTAGCTTTATCTTCTTTATCGTATATTTTACCGATATTTTCAGTATTTTGTTTCATTGAACTAATTAAGTTCTTTTCATCTGCACCAACGTAAACAATTTTCGCTTTAGGTGCAGCTTTTTTGAATTCATCTAAATTCTTTTGATTAGCTGTACGTCCAGAGATAAAGATTACTTCGGGTTTCGTCGCAGCAATTTTATCAAAATTCACTTCTTTTAAATTACCAACGTTTGTATATTTATCATCTTTAAATGATTCTAAGAAATTCGGTAATGACTTACCGCCTTCCCCTTTAGGTAATGCTTTTACTTTGTCTGATAAGCCCATTTCTTTCATTACATCTAATGCGCCATAGTCTAACACAACTGCATTTTTAGGGTTCTTTGGTACTTCAACAGTTTCTTTAACTTTTTTAGCATCGCTACCATCTTTTTTCTCGCCACGCATTTTATAGTTATTTTCAATTTTTACTGTATCTTTAGAACCTTTAGTTTCTGATTTTGATTGTTCTTTATCAGAATTGTTACCGCATGCCGCTAATAAAAACATTACTGCTACTACTAAATATAAGACTGTTTTCTTCATAATATAATTTTCTCCTCTTTTGGCTTAATCTGTGTGCTTGATGTGAAAAATAAATAAATGCTTTATAGTTAAACTTTCTTTAATTGGTGCATCACCCCTTTAAAGTGTTTCCTAATTATCAATCCTTGAAGTATAAACAAATCCTTTGATTTCTTATATGTTCAATTTGAATATCCATGTCATATAAATCACTTAAAACACTGCTTTGAATGACATTGTCTTTCAAATCAGATTTAACTAGTTGTCCGTTTTTCAATGCTACAATCTGATCTGAATAACAGGACGCAAAGTTAATATCATGTAATACAATGACAATCGCTTTATTCATTTTATGTGCTAACATTTTTAACGTTTGCATAATTTGAACAGCATGCTTCATATCTAAATTATTTAATGGTTCATCTAGCAAAATATATTCAGTATCTTGTGCTATTGTCATTGCAATGTATGCACGCTGACGTTGCCCACCAGATAATGACTTAATATTACGATTTCTGATATCTTGTAGTTGCAACAAATCTAGCGCATCATTGACAATATCATGATCCTCTTTCGTCAAACGACCTTTAGAATAAGGGAATCGTCCAAAGTTTACCAACTGCTCTACCGTAATATTCATTTCTGTATGGTTTGTTTGTTTTAATATAGATATTTTTTTCGACAAGTCATTATTTTTATAATCAGACATGAGCTGTCCATCTATTTTCACTTCACCGTTATCAAAACGAATTAACCTACATATCGCTGAAAGTAACGTACTCTTACCCGCACCATTAGGTCCAATTAAAGAAGTCAATTTACCTTTTTCGATATCTATGCTAATATCTTCCAATATCGTTTGATTATTTATAGTTTTAGTTAAATTTCCAACTTGAATCATTGCGCATTTCTCCTTCTAACTAATAGATAAATGAAATAACTTCCACCAATCAAATCAATAAGTATACTCATTTCTGTCGTAGCTTCAAACACATTTTCAACTACCCATTGCGCACTAAATAAACTAATCCAACTCAAGCAAATTGTCGCAATTAAAATATACTTATGTTCATACGTCTTCATTAGTTCATGCGCTAGATTTACAGTTAATAAACCTAAAAATGTAATTGGTCCTACTAATGCAGTTGACACAGAAACTAAAACTGAGACTATTACAAGTAGAATTCGCGTTAATTTTTCATACGATATCCCAAGATTAATTGCTTCAGCACGACCTAAAAGCAATACATCTAAATAAGGCAATAGAAAAATTGTAATGACTAATAAGATTACTAATAGCACTGCTGAGAAAGTAACTAAATTCGAATTAGAAGCATTAAAATTTGCAAACATACTACTTTGTATTGCTAAAAATGACTCAGGATCCATAATCAATTGAATAAAACCTGTAATACTTCTAAAAAATGTTCCTAAAAGGACACCAATAAGTAAGATAAAATAAATTGAAAAATGTCCAATTTTAAAGATACCTTGGAATAGGATTAGTGCGAATAACACCATCGTTATAAGTGTTATTATAAAGTTCAAATATACATTAGTAACCCATACCGATTGAATTCCAAATAAAAAGACTGGCAATACTTTGATAAATAAATAAACTGCATCTAAGCCCATTATTGATGGTGTCAATAGACGGTTGTTTGTAATCGCTTGAAAAATCACCACTGAAGTTGCAATGGCAGCACCTACTAAAATAATTAATATGAACTTTCTTAAACGACTTGAAAATTGATATTCAAATATTTCAAAATCAATACCTACAAATAAGTACAGCATACTAATTAATAACGTTACTGCAATTAAAAGCATTATTTTTTTATTATTGTTGCGCATAATTTTTCCTACCTTTCATAAGCAAGATAAGGAAAATGATTGTTCCAAATACACCTATTGTTAAACCAATATTTATTTCATATGGATAAACAACAATTCTGCCAACTATATCAGAAAATAATACAAAGATGGCACCTAACATCATCGTATGAGGGATAGCATTTTTCAAATGATCACCTCGATAAATTGAAATAATATTTGGTATTACTAGTCCTAAGAACGGTAATGTTCCAACAGTCACTACTACTAATGCTGTAATAGTTGCAGTAATAAACAATGCGATGTTAATTAATTTTTCGTAACTCAAACCTAAATTATTAGTAAAGTCTTTACCCATTCCTACAATCGTGAAATGATTAGCAAAAAGATATGTCAATGCTAAAAGAGGAATACTTAAATATAAAATTTCATAGCGTCCACTTGTGATAATGGCAAAGTTCCCGTTAAGCCAGTTACCAATGCTTTGAACAGCATTCGTGCGCAATGAGATGAAGGTTGTGAAACTTGCAACAATCCCCTCCATCATAATTCCTAAAAGCGGCACAAAAATGACATCTTTCACTTTTATAAAATCAATGATTTTAACAAATAAAAACGTACCGCAAATACTGCAAATAACAGCAAATACTAGTTTTAATAAAATATGACCGGTTGGAAAGAACAATAAAGCAATTAAAATACCTAGTTTAGCCCATTCCATCGTTCCAGCTGTAGTCGGACTAACAAACTTATTTTGCATCATTTGTTGCATTATCAAGCCTGCTAAAGCCAACGAACTTCCAGCAATTAAAATACTCATCGTCCTTGGTATTCGGCTTGAGAATAAAATATTCCGCTGTGACTCAGTTAAATGTAGTAAATCTTTAATTGATAGTTCACTCACACCTATAAACAACGAAATAATTGTCAACAATATTAGTAATAGAAGCAAAATATTTCCCTTTAATAAATACTTCATTACAAATTTTTCTCCCTTTAAATTAATGATAACCATTATCATTGATAATATTTCTCATTAATAGTAGCGTTTTTTGACCATAATTTCAATAGCCTTTCAAATAATTTAGTGTCAATTTTATTGATATTTGCAATTAAACTGAAATTTAATTTTTCAGAATGTGTATTTTGTTTACTTAAAGTAAAATAGAACACTTAAGATTTTGATATCTGGGAATAGAGGAAATGATGTAAACTACTAATGATTGATTATGTAGTGATTCTTAACATTAGCCTCAGCTAATGTGTACTTAAAAAGGAATACATGAGTGGAAATGATAATTTCTAAAGAAAAAGTTTTTCTTTATGTTGAGACCCACACCCCAACTTGCATTGTCTGTAGAATTTCATTTCGAAATTCTCAGTGTTGGGGCCCCACCAACTTGCACATTATTGTAAGCTGACTTTCCGCCAGCTTCTGTGTTGGGGCCCCGCCAACTTGCACGTTATTGTAAGCTGACTTTCCGCCAGCTTCTGTGTTGGGGCCCCGCCAACTACTGCCAATATAAATAACATTGTATATCTTAGAACATTGATTTCTGACTCAGTCTCATAATGATTTAAATACACATAAAAAAAGACCTTCAACATGTAGGAGTCAAGACGAAACGAATCGCTATTTCCCTTTACATGTGAAGGTCTTTTAATTTAATTGTTATTTGTTGTCAAATACAAAGTCATCATCTTGTAATGCTTCTACGTTTAATGCTAATACATAACCATCACCTTTTACTGAGAAGAAGTCATGGTTTTTAGTTGTTGTATCTAAGGCATTCTCAATGATTGGGTTAAATTCACGTTCCTCAAAATAAGGTTCAAAGCCTAAGTTTGAAAGTGCTTTGTTTCCATTATATTTAACATAGTTTAGCACATCTTCAGTGATTCCAAGATCATCGTATAACATTTTTGTGTATGACTCTTCATTTAAATACAAGTCATTTAGCAATTTATACATTTCTTGGTCTGCTTTTTGTTTCTCACTTTCAGATAGTTCATTTCGTAAATGCTGTGCATCTAAACCGGTAAATACACCATGAATAGATTCATCTAAAAGAATTTTACGAATGATTTCACCTGATGTCGTCATTTTTCCTTGACCAGCTAGATATAGTGGATAATAGAAACCTGAGAAGAATAAGAATGTTTCTAAAAATACACTCGTAACTCTGGCCATATATTGGTCGTATATCGAAGCTTCTTTACCCCAAAGTTTGTGATAATTAGCAACAATTTTATCAGATTTATATTTTAAATGAGGTTCCTCTAAAACCCATTCATCTAATAAGTAGTTTGTTTCACTAGATGGTAATAGTGTTGTGAAAATATGTGAATAGCTTTTCGCGTGTATTTGCTCCATCATCGCCATAAATGAATAAACTGCTTTTTTCCTTAAGTCAGTCGTATGTAGCATAACTAAAGGCATACCATCATCTGCTTGATGTGTATCTAAGCCTGTTAAACCAGCTAATGCTTTTTTAAATGTGTCTTGTTCAGCTTCAGATAAAGTCTTCCAACTTGCAATGTCTTTTGATACTTTAAATTCTGTTTCAACCCACATTTGAGATATATTTTGTCTCCAAAACATATTCGTCATATCTTCTTGTGTGTTCCAATTAACAGCTATCATGAATATAATTTCCTCCTGTAATGTTACTCAATAATTGACAAATACAGACATAGCAGTCTAATCATCTGCTAATTCAGACCAGATGATTAGCTGTTTGTCATTTTCAACATTTAATTGTTAGATAGAACAACTTGTACATTCTTCTACACTTAATAATTTATTTCTAGTATAGTAAAGAGATTTTAATCCTTTATAGTGCGCATATACATATAATCTTGCTAACTCACGTGTAGAAATTTCAGAATTAACATAAAGTATCGTTGAGATACCTTGGTCAATATGCGTTTGAATTGTCGCTATTAAATCGATTAATTTCATCTGATCAGTATTGAATGCTGATTTGTAGTACCACATTGTTTGTGGTGATAAGAATGGCATAGGGTAAAATGTTTCCGCATTACCATAAGTACGACGTTCAATTTGGTCAACGATTGGCATTACAGAGCTTGTTGCATTTTGAACATAAGAAATACTTTGTGTTGGAGCAATTGCTAATCTATATGCATGATATAAACCATATTGTTCAACATCTTGTTGTAGTTTCTTCCAATCCTCAGAAGTAGGAATAGCCATACCGTCGAATAATTCACGTACTTTTTCGAATTGAGGTTCAAATTCTTGAGTTGTATAGAACTCGAAATATTTGCCATTAGCATAATCAGACTTTTCAAAGTCTTGATATTTGATACCACGCTCTTTAGCGATTTCCATTGAACGTTCGATTGAGTAGAAATTCATCATCATAAAGAAGATATTTGCAAAATCTTTTGCTTCTTCTGACTCATAACCAATTTTATTTTTTGCTAGGTAACCGTGTAAATTCATCACACCAAGACCAACTGAATGTAATTCACTGTTAGCTTTTCTAACTCCTGGTGCATTTTGAATATTTGCTACATCACTTACAACAGTTAATGCGTCCATACCAGAGTGAACTGAATCTCTGAATTTTCCGCTTTCCATTACATTAACAATATTTAATGAGCCTAAGTTACAAGAAATATCACGTTTGATTTCGTCTTCAATACCATAGTCGTTAATAATTGAAGTTTCTTGTAGTTGGAAAATTTCCGTACATAAGTTACTCATTTTAATTTGTCCAATGTTTGAATTCGGATGCACTCTGTTAGCATTATCTTTAAACATTAAGTATGGATAACCTGATTGTAATTGTGTTTGCGCAATTAAATTCAACATTTCACGCGCATTCTTTTTCTTTTTCTCAACATTTGGGTTTGCAACCATGTCATCATAATATTTTTCTAAATCGATATCGTCTAATGTCACACTATATTCTTCTTTAACTGTATGAGGTGCAAACATATAAAAGTCCTTACCTTCTTTAGCTAAATCGAAGAATTTAGATGGAACAATTAAACCAGTTGATATTGTAGATAAACGTAAATCTTCATCCGCATTTACTTTTTTAGTATCTAAAAATTCTTCTACATCATAATGGAAGATATTTAAGTACACTGCACCAGCACCAGGGCGTTGACCAAGTTGATCTGCATAGCTAAAGCCACCTTCAAGTGACTTAGCAATAGGTAAAACGCCTTTCGCTACGCCTTTAATTCCTTTAATTGCTTCACCACGTGCACGCAATTTAGATAAGTTAATTGCAACGCCGCCCCCAATTTTACTTAATTGTTTTGCAGTTGAATCAATAAAGTTAATTGAATTTAAGCTGTCATCCACTTCTAATAAGAAACATGACACTAGCTCACCACGACGCGCACGGCCTGCGTTTAAAAATGTTGGTGTCGCTGGTTGATATCTTTGTTCAACCATAGCAGAAATAAATTGTTTAGCTTGTGCTTTATTACCATTTGCTAGGTATAAAGCAACAATGGCAACGTGTTGATTATAGTCTTCTAAATATTGACTTTTATCATTTGTTTTCAAAGCGTAATCTTTGAAAAATTTACTAGCTGACATATAACTTGCAAAATTAAACGGGATTGATTTTGCATAATCAGTGATTTCAATTAAATCCGCTTCACTATAAATATCAAACACATTGAAATAAAAATCGTTGTCTACTAAATAACGCAAACGCTCGATTTCAGTGTCGAAGAAGATTGTTTTGTCTTTTACTTCTTCTAAATAAGCTACTAAAGCTTCTTGGTCTTTTTCTAAACTAAAGAATCCATCTTCTCTTCGTTTAGTGACCTCATTATTTAATTCAATATGATTGTACTTTTTCTCTTCCATGGTTTTCATTAAAATTACCCACCTTGTTCTTAAATTCAATAACGTCTTTGTTTTTTCCATGTAACTCAAACTTCATTAATAAAGGGACATTATACTCTTCTGATATCGTGCGACCCGCTTTTGCGAAATTTAGTCCCCAATTTCGATTACCGCTAGCTGCCACACCTCTGATGTATTGATGATTAACTTCTAAAAAAGATTGAACGGGTTCTGGTACTTCTCCAAATCCAATAGTGCCAGTAACGATAATAAACGGTTCATGAACTGGTTCCATACAATTTTCTGCTGTAATCTCAAGCGTATTTTCAAGTTCTGTTCTCTTAATAAAACGACGGACATTTCCAGTAAATGAAAAATATATTATTTTCATTGGATCACCTTCTTTCTTCAACCCTTTTAAATAAAGTAGTCATTACAATTAAAAAATGCTTTAACAACATGGTTACTATGGTTATCTCAGCATTGTATTAACTATAATGAAGCTACTTATTTTCTCAAATGTAAACCAATTGCATAGATTTATATTTGAGAAAATAGTAGCTTATATGGGTTGAATGTATAAAAATCACTATATGTAGTGTTTACATCATTGGATATCTTCCATTTGCTCAGTACATTTTCTAAAAATATGACTATTAATTGATAATAACTATTAAATTTCTGTGTTAAATTACTTTTAAATGTAATTTCTTCATAAATAAAGCATTTGCATACAAAACACAAGATATTGTGTCTTTTTCGTTTTACCAACACTATATTATGTGTTTCATTATACATAAGACACACTATGATTTAAAGTGCCATTTTCTAATCGAATGTTCGTAAAACGTTCCAACTAGGCACCAATACTAAATTAGAAAAACTTGAACAAATTTAAAAAAAATTTTTAGTAGATATCACTTGATTTTTTTAAATCTGTGTCAATCTCAATTGTATCAACAGAAATCAAGAAAAAGCTTATTAGCTTGATACTGAATTGATATTTGTTTTATGTAATAACACAAACATTCATAAAAGTGTAATGCCCTATTATTCCGACAAATAAACACAGAACGTTTGTTCGGTAAAGTCTATTATAGTCTTTTTATAGTAATTTTCAACTATTTATGCACAACATGTTGTTTTATGCTAATATAAATACGTTAATTTTATATAAAAGAGGCGATAAAATTGAATCCTAAAGTAAAAGGTATCATTGCCATTTTAATTTCGGCTATTGGTTTCAGTTTTATGTCAGTGTTTTTCAGACTTGCAGGTGACCTTCCTGTTTTTCAAAAATCATTAGCACGAAACTTAGTAGCAATGTTTATTCCATTATTTTTTATATATAAATACCATCAGCCAATGTTTGGCAGACTTTCAAGTCAACCCTTATTAATAACACGATCAACACTTGGACTTATTGGTGTATTGTTAAATATTTATGCCATTGATCATATGGTGCTTAGTGATGCCGATTCATTAATGAAACTTAATCCTTTCTGGACGATTTTATTAAGCATTGTTTTCTTACATGAAAAGGTAAGGAAGTATCAAATAACAGCAATGATAATTGCTATTTTAGGTATGCTTTTAATAGTGAAACCTGAATTTTCATCATCTATGATTCCATCATTAGCTGGCTTATTCTCAGGTATTTTTGCAGCATCAGCATATACATGTGTTCGAGCACTTAGTACAAGAGAAGCACCATATACTATAGTATTTTACTTCTCCTTATTTTCTGTCATCGTTTTAATACCTTTCACTGCATATACTTATGAACCAATGAGTCAGATGCAAATACTTTATCTATTAGGGGCTGGCTTAGCTGCCGCTGTGGGTCAAATTGGTGTTACATTAGCATATAGTTTTGCAGCAGCAAAAGATATTTCTATTTTCACGTATGCATCTATAATTTTCACAGCAATACTTGGATTTATTCTATTCGGAGAATCTCCAGATTTCTATGCAACATTAGGTTACGTCGTTATTATTGGTGCAAGTTATTACATGTTTGAAAAAGCACGCCGAGACGCCAAAATAATAAAAAAATAAATTTAAAGGAGCGCTTTATATGGCACATGGCCGTCAACAAGATGAATTACAAGATATAACTTTATTAGGAAATCAAGACAATACTTACAATTTTGACTATCGTCCCGATGTATTAGAATCGTTTGATAATAAGCATCAAGGTCGTGACTATTTCGTAAAATTCAACTGTCCAGAATTCACATCATTATGTCCGATTACTGGGCAACCAGATTTTGCAACTATCTATATTTCATATATTCCAAACGTTAAAATGGTCGAATCAAAATCTTTGAAATTATACTTATTTAGTTTCAGAAATCACGGTGATTTCCACGAAGATTGTATGAATATTATTATGAATGATTTGATAGAGCTTATGGACCCACATTATATTGAAGTCTGGGGCAAGTTCACACCACGTGGTGGAATTTCTATTGATCCTTATACAAACTATGGACGTCCAAATTCTAAATATGAAAAAATGGCTGAGCATCGTTTAATGAATCATGATTTATATCCCGAAAAAATAGATAATCGTTAAATGAATCATTTAATAAACACACCAATAAGTTGATTTTCCTAACTTATTGGTGTGTTTTTCATTTAGCATACATAATAGGTTACATTAAAATAACATTTTATACCAAAGTACACCAAAAGAATATTAGTACACGAATTAAACAACATTTTTATAGAAACCTATTGCACTTTAACGTCAATAAGTATATTTTTATATTATCTCTAATTAATTGTGCGCGCTTAATAGCAGAATATTCTCAATATTTTTATTTTTTTGTGATTTGTGGAATATTTAGTTGATAAGGCACAATCAAATTTACTTAAACTATTGTATTAGGGGAAGAAAGGATGGGATGTATAAATGACACAACAAAACTCCCATGGAAATCAAATTCAAGACATACCTCAAACAGGATTTTTCGGGCATCCTCGAGGACTAGGCGTACTCTTCTTTGTAGAGTTCTGGGAAAGGTTTAGTTATTATGGCATGCGTGCCCTACTCATTTTCTACATGTACTTTGCCGTAACAGATAATGGCCTTGGAATTGATAAAACAACAGCTATGTCAATTATGTCAGTTTATGGTTCATTAATCTATATGACATCAATACCAGGCGGATGGATTGCTGACAGAATTACGGGCACTAGAGGCGCTACTTTATTAGGTGCCGTATTTATTATTATCGGACATATTTGTTTAAGCTTACCATTTGCATTAATCGGCTTATTCACATCAATGTTCTTCATCATTATTGGTTCAGGTTTAATGAAGCCAAACATTTCAAATATCGTTGGCCGTTTATATCCTGAAAATGATAGACGTATGGATGCAGGTTTTGTTATTTTCTATATGTCAGTTAATATGGGTGCATTATTATCACCTATTATTTTGCAACACTTTGTTAATGTTAAAAACTTCCACGGCGGATTCTTGATTGCAGCAGTTGGTATGGCATTAGGTTTAGTATGGTATGTACTTTTCAACCGCAAAAACTTAGGTAGCGTTGGTATGAAACCTACTAACCCATTGACACCAGCTGAAAAGAAAAAGTATGGTCTTATTATCGGAAGTGTTGTCTTAGCAATTGTATTAATTATCGTTATTGGTGCATTAACTAACTCATTATCATTTAACTTAGTTAGTAATACTGTTTTAGTATTAGGTATTGCATTACCAATCATTTACTTCACTTTAATTATTAGAAGCAAAGATGTCACTGATACTGAACGTTCTCGTGTTAAAGCATTTATTCCATTATTTATTCTTGGAATGGTGTTCTGGGCTATTCAAGAACAAGGGTCTAATGTATTAAACATTTATGGAATTGAACATTCAGATATGAAATTAAACCTATTTGGTTGGAAAACAAACTTTGGTGAAGCGATCTTCCAATCAATTAACCCATTATTTATTTTATTATTAGCTCCAATTATTTCACTTTTATGGCAAAAGCTTGGAACTAAACAACCTAGCCTGCCAGTAAAATTTGCAATTGGTACGTTCTTAGCAGGTGCGTCATACATACTAATTGGTATTGTAGGTTATGCATCAGGTTCATCAAACTTCTCAGTTAACTGGGTTATTCTATCGTACATTATTTGTGTTATCGGTGAGCTTTGCTTATCACCAACGGGTAATAGTGCTGCTGTTAAGTTAGCACCTAAAGCATTTAATGCCCAAATGATGAGTATTTGGTACTTAACTAACGCTTCTGCACAAGCAATCAATGGTACTTTAGTTAAGTTAATAGAACCACTAGGTCAAACAAATTACTTTATTTTCCTAGGTGTTGTTGCAATTATTGTTACAACAATTGTATTAGCATTCTCACCTTTAATCATCAAAGCGATGAAAGGTATACGTTAATATTGTTGGCCTAATTTAAAAAACAGTAAGTCATTTAAATGGCTTACTGTTTTTTTATAGGTTTCTATTAATTAAATTCAAGATATCAGTATAAATAAAAGCTTAATATGCTCGTTATAGACAGCTATAACTATATTTTCTCGTCCCACTCTATAGACATCAATGTCAGTTATTACCATTTTCTCTATTTAAAAACATATTTTTGGTATTAACAATTAAAAGTGGGTATATATATATTTAATGAACCAATTTTTAGAAAGTAGGCTAAACTATGGAAAATAAATATACACATGGTGTCCTCTTTTACCATGAACATAGTGGATTAAAAAATATTAATCAAGGTATTGGGGAAGTTACAACAGCATTAAGTTCAATTTGTAAGCATCTTTCTATTCAATTGAGTGAAAACGAAGGTGACATTATTAAATATTGCCAAGAAATCAAAACTAAAAACTATGCAAAAGATGTAGATATATTATTTATTCTTGGCGGTGATGGCACGGTTAACGAACTTATAAATGGTGTTATGACACATGACCTTCAACTCCCTATTGGCATTTTACCAGGCGGTACTTTTAATGATTTTACAAAAACGCTAAATATAGCACCTAATCATAAACAAGCTAGTGAACAAATGATTTCTGCACAAGTTGGTACATACGATGTAATTAAAATAAATAATCAATATGCACTCAACTTTGTTGGCTTAGGTCTAATTGTTCAAAACGCTGAAAACGTACAAGATGGTTCAAAAGATATATTTGGTAAATTGAGTTATATTGGATCAACTGTCAAAACACTGCTAAATCCAACACAATTTAATTATCAATTATCAATTGATGATAAGACATATTCTGGCGAAACGACCATGATACTATCAGCAAATGGTCCATTTATTGGTGGTAGTCGTATACCATTGACTGATTTGTCTCCTCAAGATGGTGAACTGAACACTTTCATTTTTAATGAACAAAGTTTCAGTATTTTAAATGATATTTTTAAAAAGCGTGATAGCATGAATTGGAATGAAATTACTCAAGGTATTGAGCATATACCTGGTAAAAAGATTTCACTTACAACAGATCCAGCAATGAAAGTTGATATTGATGGCGAAATTTCATTAGAAACACCTATTGATATTGAGGTTATACCAAATGCCATTCAGTTACTTACTGTCAATGATTTGTAAGCATCCGGAATGATCTTAACGGGATATTATATTAGGTTTAAAGTGTAATCATAAGATTCAACGTACATTATATTCGTTGTTATTAGCTTTAAGCTATTACCCTGTTTCAAAAACAGACATATAATTTTGGCGCATGCCACTAAAATGATTGATATTGTATTTTAAATCATAGTGGTTTATGCGTCTTTTTCAAATTCTATAAAAAATCGGATGACGTGTAATCTGACATAGATTAACACATTCATCCGATTTATAATAATGAGATAGACTTACATTTATTGAGAGTGAGACGGAAATGATAAAGAACGACTAATGGTTGATTATGTAGCGATTCTTTATCATTAGTCACAGCTAATGTGTACTTAAAAATAGGAATGCATGAGTGCAACTCATGCATAAGAAATACTAATTTCTAAAGAAAAAGTATTTCTTTATGTTGGGGCCCACCCCAACTCGCATTGCCTGTAGAAATTGGCGTTCCAATTTCTCTGTGTTGGGGCCCCACCCCAACTCGCATTGTTTGTAGAATTTCTTTTCGAAATTCTCTTTGTTGGGGCCCCAGTATATGATTTTATTTGCTACATGAAATGCTTCAAGTGATATATTTTTATTTCTCAATATTATCTAAAAAATACTGTTCAACATCTTTCCAGCTATTTACGCGTTCAAATCGATCATCATTAATATTATGCACTGCTGTAAACATAATCGGTGTACCAGTAAAAATTTCAAGCTGTCTAGGATTGTCATCTATTAAATAATCAGCTTTAACGATGTTTTTTCTACCACAAAAAACAAAATGCTGAGGATCTAAAAATGGAAAGAACTCTAGTAACCATTCATATTTATCACTAAATGATGTTGGTACATCCATTGCTGCTGTAGCAATATATACATCATAATGTTCAGTTAATTTTTTCACAACTTCTTGTGCATGCGGCATCACTTTAAGATGTCTGAAGAAGCCTGGTTCTCTCAATACTTCTGTAATTAATCCATCATGTTCGGGAATAACATGTTTAAGTTTTTGACCATTCAAAGCTTCCATTTTAATACCTAAATCCGCTCTAAAATTGACAGCATCAATGATTTCTCCTAATGTATCTGCCAATACTTCATCCATATCAATCGCGATTGATTTACGGGTCATTTTAATCTTCTCCTCAAAATATCAGTATTGATTCAGTATAGCAAAAAAGCAATTGATACAAAACAATATCATCTATTGTCACATTTTACCACTGAATACTCTCGCCTCTTAATTCACACTGCATTTTAGCACATTTTTATACAATGTGACGACACTTACTATTCGTATTTAAAGTTTGATAAAACTTCTAACATTTTATCATTTTGTTCTTTAAAACCAATTGTAATTCTAACACCGGTTGGAAATGGTCGCGTAATACACCCTACATTTAAAAGTGCTTCATAAAGTTCATTTACCCGCTTTGTTTTTACAAATATAAAATTCGTTTGACTTGGTAAGAAATGCTCACTTTGAGGTAATTGATAAAATCTTTCACGTTCAACACTATTTTTATGAGTTACCTCTTTTAAATATTGTTGATCTTCAAGTGCTGCAACTGCTGCGTATTCAGATATACGTGTCACATTAAATGGTGGTCTAATAATGTTCCATTTTTCAATTGCATGTTCACTTGCTACCACATATCCTACACGTAAACCCGCTAATCCATACGCCTTTGAAAATGTACGTAATAAGAATGCATTGTCATATTTTTGTTGCAAAGCAAGTGTATCCGGGTAGTCCTCTGCTGTCACAAATTCAAAATAAGCTTCATCTATAATTACTGGTACATGTGGAGGTACTTGAGATAAAAACGAATCTAAGCTCTCATGATTAAAATATGTACCTGTAGGATTATTTGGATTACATAACCATACCAATGACGTATCTTCATTAACTTCTTTTAAAATACCTTCTAAATCGAAGCCACCATCTTTTAAAGGTACTTGTATCACATTAGCTGATTCAACAATCGCATTGTGATAATATTGACCGAATGTCGCTTCACTTGTAACAATAGTATCCCCTGGCGTTAATACTGCTCTAGAAATCATTAATATAACTTCATCTAATCCCGCACCAAATAAAATGCGTGATTGATCTACATTTAAATGTTTACTAATCGCCGCTTTTAATGTCGGTGATCCTGTTTCAGGATAATAATATAACTCATCTAAGTGTGATGATATCGCTTCTTTAACTTTAGGCGATGGTCCATACAAATTTTCATTTGATGCAAGTTTATATAAATCTCCTTCAATGCCATACTTTTCTTTCAATGCCCTTGGAGATAAACCAGGCTGATATGCTGATAGTTGATTAAGTTGTTCTTTCATAATAAAAACAACCTCCTTAGAATTAACTGAAATTTTAAAAAACTTATATTCATTATATCGCTCTATGTTTCTAAAATGCAATGCTACTATTTTCACATCATAATAACTTACATTGTGTTTAACATGTCATATTTTTTAATCATTATTGCATGTTTAAATTGAACATAATTATAGATTTAAATATAACAACGCCACATAAGATATAATTTGGTGTTACGCATCTTATGTGGCGTTGGTCGTTATTTGATTAACCCTTTTGCTTTTAAATAATCTTTCGCAACTGTATATGGGTCTTCATTTTTAACTGTTACTTTATAGTTCATCATTTGCATATCTTCATCAGATATTTTGTTTTCTAGTTTGTTTAACGGTTTCTTAATTTCTGGATGTTTCTTTAAAAAGCTTTCTTTAAATAATGGTGCTCCTTGATATGGTGGAAATACGTGCTTATCATCTTTTAACACAACCATATCATATTGTTTTAATTCAGCGTCAGTTGAATATGCATCTATTAAATTAATATTACCTTTATTGATCGCTTGATATCTCAACTTAGGTTCCATTGTACGTATGTTATCTAAATTTAAATTATAAGCCTTTTGAACAGCTTTGTAACCATCTGGACGATCATTAAATTCCAAAGTAAATCCTGGTTTAAGTTGATCTTTAACTTTATTTAAATCACCAATTGTACGTATATTATGTTGTTTAGCAAAATCACGTTTTACAGCTAAAGCATACGTATTGTTATACTTCATTGGTTTTAACATTGTCATTTGATATTTCTTTTCAAGACTTTGCTTAGCTTGTTCATATACTTTTTTCTCTTCTTTTGACTTCAATGGTTCTTTTGTTAATTCACCTAAAACTGTTCCAGTAAACTCTAAATACCCATCTATATCGTCAGATTTTAAAGCATTAAATAAAAATGCTGTTTTGCCCATACCATCTTTCACTTCTACAGTATTTTTGGTCTCTTCTTCTATTAAAATTTTATACATATTTGTAATAATCGAAGGCTCGGAGCCAAGCTTTCCAGCTAACGTAATTTTATCACCTTTTTGTGCAAACATAGGAATAGCAATGGCCAGTATAATAATCATCACTATAACACCTAACGTCATCAATAACTTTTTATAAGATAATTTAGCCATTAATCTTAAAATTAAATCAAATATAATTGCCAATAAGGCTGCTGGAATTGCACCTAATAATATCAATGATGCATTGTTACGGTCTATACCTAATAAAATTAAATCTCCTAGTCCGCCTGCACCAATTAATGCTGCTAGTGTTGCTGTACCTATAATTAATACCATAGCCGTTCTTACACCAGCCATTATAACAGGCATTGCTATTGGAAGTTCAACTTTAGTTAAACGCCTAAATGGCTTCATACCTATACCTTTAGCCGCTTCAATGAGTGATGGATCAACTTCTTTAATTCCAGTATACGTATTCCTTAAAATTGGTAACAACGCATACACTACAAGAGCAATAATTGCTGGCACACGACCGATACCAAATAAAGGAATCATTAAACCTAATAATGCCAACGATGGTATGGTTTGAAGAATTGCCGCAATATTCATTACGATTTCAGATATCGTTTTAGTCTTCGTCAATAAAATACCTAATGGTACCGCAATAGCAGTTGCAATCAATAATGCGATAAATGATATTTGAATATGTTCTATCATTGTCGAAAATAGTTGCCCCTTACGTTCACTCAATATGTCGAAAAAGTTAGTCATGTTGAGCTACCTCCTTTTTCTGGGACAAATATTTGAAGATATCTTTCCTATCAATAACATATTGACCTACGCTATCTTCTTGCATGACAATGACACGCTCGCTCTCTGATAAATGTTGATACAATACTTCAATTTGTTGATTGTCATAAACAATTGGATAAGCGCTCATAGTTGTAACCTCATCGATTGGTTTCATAATATCCAAGTCACGGATAATTGCGTTCTCTTCAACACATGGCGCATCATCTTCTAAATGACTACCCATAAATTGTTTAACAAATTCACTTTGAGGATTATTTTTAAATCCTTCTGGTGTGTCAATTTGTTCAATATGACCTTCATTCAAAAGACAAATCTTATCACCAAGTTTCATCGCCTCTTGAATATCATGTGTAACAAATATGATTGTCTTCTTAATTTTAGTTTGTAATTCAATTAAATCATCTTGAAGTTTTTCTCGGCTGATTGGGTCTAATGCACTAAACGGTTCATCCATTAAAATAACTGGTGGATCAGCTGCTAACGCACGTATAACTCCTACACGTTGTCGTTGTCCCCCTGACAATTCATCAGGTTTTCTGTTTTTATATTTTTCAGGTTCTAATCCAACCATTTCAAGTAATTCATCTACTCTTTTATCTATATCTTTTTCTTTCCACTTTTTCATTTGTGGCACTTGTGCAATATTTTCTTTAATTGTCATATGTGGGAATAATGCAATCTGCTGCAATACGTATCCAATATCCCAACGCATTTCGTATACTGGATAATCACTTATTGGTTTATCTTTAAAATAAATATAACCTTCACTTAAGTGAATGAGTCGATTAATCATTTTTAATGTCGTAGTTTTTCCACAACCTGAAGGTCCAATTAGTACAAAAAATTCACCCTCATTAATATTGAAACTAATGTTATCGACAGCGACATGTTTGCCATAAAGCTTAGTTACATTTTTAAACTTAATCACTTTGCCACCTCTTTTTTTCTCATAGCATAAAACCGAGATTATATGTATGTATTCCCTATTTAACCACGTTTATTACAATTTTCAAATTTAAATGATTTATCCTTGAACTTTTTTAACAAAATAATGAATAATAGGTAATCTCCAGTTAAGAAATAGTGATATTTTACCTTAAATTCAAAAAAACACCCAGTAAAACAAGGAATGCTTACTAGGTGCCTTCACTATACTTTGGCTTTATAATTTTGAATCGTTTCTAAAAATGCTGGACAATAATGTTTTAATTTGTAACTACCTACGCCATCAATATTAATCATATCTTGTTTCGAAGCAGGCTTACGTTTAGCAAATTCCTCCAACGTGTAATCAGAAAATATACTTACAGGTGCTATCGTTAATTTGTCACTTAACTTTTTACGAACTTCTACCAACTGACTGAATAATACTCGGTCAACCCCTTCAACCGTATTTATAAATACTTTTTCAGTCGCTTTTTGCTTAAATGGTGTTGTGAATACTTCTACTTCATTACTGAGTAATTTTTTAATTGAAGTATCACACATTAATATTTCATCATTTTCATTTAAGAACCCTTTGAATCTTAATTCATCTATTAAGTGACTTAATTCTGATGTTGTGTAACCTTTCATTAAACCATGGGTTGAAATTTGATCATAACCTTTATACTTAATATAATCTGTTGACTCTCCTCTTAGCACTTGAATGATAACACTATAACTCTCTTGTTGTTTCATACGAGCGATGCAACTAATAATCATCTTAGCTTCTTGTGTCATATTATATGATTTATCTTGTTGAACACAATTACTACATTGTTCACATTCTTCTAATTTTTCATTCGGTTCAAAATAATGGACAATTGTTGCTTCTAAACATTTTTTTGTTTTTGTATATTGAATCATTTTAGTTAACTTTTCGCCCATTTTATCTTTATAGTCATCATCAGCTTGAGAGACTGTTATAAAATACTCGTGTAAATTGATATCGCGTTCACTAAATAACAAAATACATTCACTTTTCAACCCATCACGACCTGCACGACCCGCTTCTTGATAATAAGATTCTAAATCTCCAGGCATATTATAATGAATAACAAAACGTACATTGGATTTATCAATACCCATACCAAAAGCATTTGTAGCAACGACTACTTTAACACGATCAAATAAGAAGTCATTTTGCGCTTCTTCCCTTTCTTTATTGCTCAAACCTGCATGATATATAACACTTTCAATTTTCTGGCTTTCTAAGGCTTCTTGAAGCTCTTCAACTTGCTTACGTGTAGAACAATAAATAATACCTGCATCTTCATCGTGTGTTTTAATATAATCTAATACAAATTTTTGACGTTGGTAAGTAGGATTTACTTTAAAAATTAAGTTTCTACGCTTAGTACTCGTTTTAATTTGATCAGTTTGAGCGATATTTAACTTTTCTCTAATATCTTGCTGTACTTCAACCGTGGCAGTTGCTGTCAACGCTATTATTGTAAAATCTTGAGGTAACGTAAATACTTTAGAAATGACGTTTTGATAACTCGGTCTGAAATCATGTCCCCATTTAGATATACAATGCGCTTCATCAAACGCGACTAAGTGAATCTTTATACGCTGAAGCATGTTTAAAAAATATCGGTTTTCAAATCGTTCTGGTGCAACATACAAAAATTGAATTTCTCCATTTGATAATGCTTTTTCAATACGTTGTTGCTCTTTTTGAGTCAAACTACTATTTAAAAAAGCAGCCTGAATTCCCATCGCTTTTAACTGATCCACTTGATCTTTCATTAATGATATAAGTGGACTTATTACAATTGTTGTACCACCTAACAATAAACCTGGTACTTGATAGCATATAGACTTACCTCCACCAGTTGGTAAGACACCAAGCACATTACGATGGTCTAATACTTTGCTAATAATTTCTTCTTGTCCTGGTCGAAACGTTTCATACCCAAAGTAATGCGATAATGTTTGTTGCATCATAAATTGACCCCTTATTGTTGTTCTTTAATTTCTTCTAACTCACTCCATCTTGTGATGTCTAAATCATATTGAATTTCAAGTTGTTCTTTTTCTTCGTTTAATTCTTTAATTTTCCCATAATCTGCACTTGCCTCAATCATGAGCACATCAATTTCTTCCATTCTTACTTCCGCTTGTTCTATGCGTTTCATCAATTGTTCATATTCTAATTTTTCTTTATATGATAACCCATTTTTCTTACGTACAGTTGTAGAAGATTTAGATTGTTGCTTCAATGTGGATTTATTTTTATCTAATGATTTTTTATAACTTTCATAATCTTCAAAAGTTCCTATAATCTTTTCCATCTGACCATCATGAATAAACCAATATGACTGTGCAACTTTATTTAAGAAGTAACGATCATGACTTACGGTAATCACTGTACCACCGAAAGTATGAATATAATCTTCAAGTATTGTTAAAGTCTCAGTATCTAAATCATTTGTCGGTTCATCTAACAACAGAACATTTGGCTGGTGTACGAGTAGACGTAATAAATACAAACGCTTTTGCTCTCCACCAGATAATTTATAAACTTTTTTACCATGAGTTGCACTTGGAAATAAAAATCGTTCAAGAAGTTGTGTAATAGATACTGATGTTCCATCTTTTTCTTTTGCGATCTCACTTTCTTCTCTTAAATAATCAATCATACGAATATCTCTATCCAGGGTCTCATCTGTTTGCTTAAAATAAGCTACTTTAACCGTCTGCCCAGTCTTCAATTTACCTTCGAATTGTTGGTCTTCTCCACTTAAAACATTTAAGAGTGTTGTTTTACCAGCTCCATTTGGCCCAACAACACCAATACGCTCACCTTTTTGAATAATTTCCGTCAGATGTTCAAATAATACTTTATCATTAATAGCCTTTGATAAGTCTTCTAATTCGAACACTTGCTTACCTAATCTTGAATAAGCAAGATTCAATTCACCTTTATCGTCTTTATATTGCTGGTTAACTTCATTTTCTAGGTCATTAAATCGATTAATTCTAGCTTGTTGCTTTGTAGTACGAGCCTTAGCTCCAGCCCTCATCCAAGCAAGTTCTTCCTTATATAAAGCTCGTTGCTTTTGTTGTTGCTTTTGAAGTGTTACTTCTCTTTCAGCGCGCATTTCAATATAAGATTCATAGTTACCAGGATATGACGCTAGCTTCCCTCTGTTTAGTTCAATAATTCTAGTGGAAACTTCATTTAAAAAATATCGATCATGGGTTACGAATAAAACTGTATGAGGATATTGCTTCACATAATTGATCAACCAGCTGATTGATTCGAAGTCTAAATGGTTCGTAGGTTCATCTAATAACAATAAATCTGGTTGTTCTATTAATGTTTTAGCAAGTACAACACGTTTTTGTTGTCCGCCGGATAATTCTTTAATGTATTTAGTAGTATCATGTATACCTAGTTTTGAGAGGATTGTTTTAATTTCAGCGTTATAGTCCCAAGCATCATGTTGATCCATAGCTTCTTGCGCATCCATCATTCGCTTGAACAATTTATCACTTTGGTCATCCGCATAAGCTTGTACTGCCTGCTCATATTGCTTGATGATGCGTAAAGTTGTTGTATCAGAACTTAATACTGCATCAAAAACTGTCATATCTTCATTCAGGTCCTGTTTCTGAGACGAATATCGAATTCGATATTGATTTGGATGCATAACATTGGCTGTAAAATCATCATCAATACCACCAATTACTTTTAACAACGTACTTTTCCCTGTACCATTTATGCCTACCAAACCTATTTTTTCACCTTCTGAAATTGATAAATCTAGGTTATCGAATATAGTCTTATCGGCATAAGATTTATTTAAATGTTCAATTTTATATGCTTCCATACCCATCTTCCTTCTTCTGTTGAAATCTCTACGTACTTAAATCAGTTCTATACATTATACACCTTTTTGAAATCAAAAGAAATCGATACCGTTAAGTGTCATAATTTAATATATTGTTGCTTCAACTATAAATAAAACTTGATAAGGCTTTGATGACTATGCTAATGATCTTTATAATATACCTTTTTATCAACACATATAATGTAGAACATAATAAAAAAGAACATAATAAAAACCCGGATTGATATTTTATCAATCCGAGTTCGTGTTTAAATATTATTTTTTAGAGTTTGCTTTAGGTCCTGTTTCATATTTATACTTCGAAGGATTTACCTTTTTGAAGTCTGGATTTTTGTAGAATCTAAACAAATCACCATTAAGCACGTTGTCACTCATTTCGAGATCCTTTTCAACTTGCTTTTTATTCTTTTCGAAATCAGCTGGTTGAGTAGTTATGAGTTCATTATTTTTATTAGAATAAATCTTACCATTAACATATTTATAATCTTTTGTTATAAAGTCACCATTTCTGAATGGAACTACTTGATTATGACCTTTAGAGAATAAATCAGTACCGAACATTAAATAGTTCTTCGTATCTATACCAGCCAAATGTAAAATTGTTGGCATTACATCGACTTGACCAGCATATTCATTATTGATACCACCAGATTTACCAGGGATTTTAATCCAGAAACCAGTTCTGTTTAAATCTGTAAATTTAGCTGGTGTGATTTTTTCACCTAATAGTTTTTCCATGGCATTGTTATGGTTTTCAGAGATACCATAGTGGTCACCATAAATCATAATCACTGAATTGTCATATAATCCTTTTTTCTTCAAGTCATTAATATATTCTTCTAATGCTTCGTCTAAATAACGCGCTGTTTGAATATAACCATCAACTGTTGCATCACCTGTGTTTGACTTCTCAATAGTTGCATCCTTTTCATCTAATGTGAATGGATAGTGGTTAGTCAATGTAATTAAATGAGAATAGAATGGTGATTTCATCTTAGCTTGATAATTAGCAGAATCTTTAAAGAAAATTTTGTCTTTCAAGCCTAAGTTTACAACGTTTTTATCTGACATGTCATAGTATGTTGCATCATAGAATTTATCGATACCAAAGTGTTTATATACTTGGTCTCTGTTCCAGAATGTTTTATAGTCACCGTGCATGACATCAGATTTGTAGCCTTGCTTTTGATCTAAAATTGCTGGTAATGACTGATACGTATTATCTCCTTTTAATGAAAAGGCAGAACCTTGCGGTAAACCGTATAAACTGTTATCCATTGTAAATTCAGAGTCAGATGTTTTACCTTGACCTGTTTGATGGAAAAAGTTAGGGAAGTATGTGAATTGCTCTTTCCCACTTGATAATTTGTTTAAAAACGGTGTTACTTCTTTACCATTAACCTTTTTATTAATTAAGAAGGTTTGGAAACTTTCTAAATGAATCTTAATAATATTTTTCTTCTTTGCCACCCCATAATATTCTGGGTTAGGCTCTGTTTGACGTTGTTTCGTGTAATTTAATACTTTTGTTAAGTCATCTTCAGATGCTAACGCTTTTTGTTGATTATTTTCGATAGTTTTAACACCATCGTATACTGTAAAGTTATACGGTCCTAAATATTTCACTAAATATTTATGGTCAAATGTACGTGTTAATAATTCTGGTCTGTCAGTTTCAGCAAAAGCTAAGTTTAAGAAGAATAATGCTACTGAAGCCGCCATTACGACAGGAACAAATTTCTTACTAAATGCTTTTGTGTCTAACCATTTTGTTTTAAATATTAAAATGAATAAGTAAACTAACGTATCAATGAAATAAACAAAGTCATACCATTTGAATGATGCACTAACCGCACCACCCATAGATTCTACGTTACCTACTTGGTTTAAAGTACTAAACGTTAAAAAATCCGAGAAGAATCTAAAGTACACAACATTGGCATATAATAGGAACGTCAATAAGAAGCCGCCTATGAACATGAACCAAAATGCTTTTTTGCCTTTAAAGAATAGGAACACACTTAAAACCAGTGCTACTAAACTATAAGGATTCATCAATAATATTAAGTTTTGTACTAAACCTTTAACACCTAAAGAAAAATCAACATAATAAGAAAAATACGTCTTCAAGGTAATCGTTATTACGGTTAATAAGAAGAACGCAAAAAGACTAATTTTCTTTTTTTGTGAACTCATGATTCTTTCCCCCGTTATTTAGATAATAAATCTTGCGAAAGTACTTGAATAAATTAGATATTAACATTATGTAGTTAATTAATAAGTGCGTTTAAAAGTTAACATTGTCATAATTATAGTAATTACTTTCAGATTCAAGTTTATAATTTTCATTATTTGTAGCTTTCAACTTTGATTTAACAAGTATTTTGGGCTACAACTCATATTTGCTTGTGTAAGTTTCTTTATTTAATATTATCATTCAATTAACAAATTTAAAATTTGTAATCAAATTGTAATAATAAGCATAGCTCAATTAATAAATATAGAGTAATTTTAGTCAAAATTCAAGTAAAAACACACTTTATCTTTTCATTTTACTGTGAAACGAATTAGAATATGATACATTTCGCAGATAAAACACAGTATTATTTCATTATACATTAGGAGGAAATTATTTGCATCGGACTCTAGTATGAGCTACGTACCAAATATTATTTCATCATTTCTAATTGCATTCTATATTCTATTCCATGAAATAATTGGTTTAACCAGTTACTATACTTAACAAGGTTCTTTTCAGCCGTTAAAATATCTATAAATTGAAATTTCAAACGTGATCCTTGCGGTTTTTGTGCTAATTTCGTTAAATGATAACTTGCGATTGTACCGATTTGCGGGTAGCTACCTAGTGTATAATGATCATTTAATAAGATAATAGGTGTGCCATCACGCTTAATTTGTATCGTTCCTTTTTTGACAGTCTGATACGGTGGCATATCTTCATAAAAAGCTTTGATTTTTTCACCTTCAAGCATCATCCCCATGCGATTTGCTTTGCTCGTTACTTTATAATCATGTTTCACAAATCTTTGAATGGCATCTTCTTTAAAATCTTCCGTACCTTTATTTTTAACGACATGAAATACATCAGACATATAATTAAATGACAAGGCGTATCCATCAATACCCCAATCTGTTTGTTTCGTGTGAGCAAGGTTTTCAAATAACTTATGATGACGAGCTGTATAATCTCTCTTAAGCTTTATTTCATCGCCATCTTGTAATGTTCTACCTTTAAAACCACCAATTTTTACATTAAAGTCGGTTGAATTAGATCCTAACCATGCATCTAATTCAAATCCGCCTCCCACAGCTAAATACACTCGCGATGTATAACTTGTTTCTCTAAACTTTAAAACATCGCCTTTATCTAACAAATACAATTTATATGGAGATATAGTCATATGCTCAGTGTAAGCTTTGACATTACCCCCTGCTAATGCAATCAGCGTAGGTTCTGTAAAACGAATCGTTGCCATTTTATTAGTCATTTCCAAAGTTGCTTCATTCTTGTCATTTGCAACTAATCGATTAGCAATTTCATGTGCTAAAGTATCAAGTGCACCACATGGAATTACACCATCATGTTCATATCCCCTTCTACCAAAGTCCTGAAAGCTACTGAATAAGCCACTTTTTTCAATTATGATTGACATCTTTAAACGCTCCTACTTCTAATTCATTTTCATTGATAGGTCTAAATTTAATATTATCGCCTAACTTTAAGCGTGCGAAATCTGATTCTTTCGGATTAAAAAGTGATAATGGTGTATAACCAATAACTAACCAATCATTAATTGTATCCGTTGTTACAATACCGCATTTTTTCCCTTCAAGTACTACAGAACCAGCTGGAATGAATTTTTTCTGTTTACTCGTGTGATTAATATACAATTTCTTATTTAATCCAGTTAAATAAGGAAACCCAGGTGAATATCCCATCATCGAAACAAAATATTGCGCCTTAGAGTGTAATTCAATAAATGTTTCTAGCTTGATTTTGTAATGTTTTAAAAGTGATTCTAAATCCGGACCATATTTCGAACCATACACAATTGGTATTTCAATCAAATCTTGCTGGTTAAAATCATGTTTTATGTTTAAATGAATCGATTCAATTAGTGCTTTCATGTATAAAAAAGGTGATTGTATATTATGGTGTTTAATCATATCCCTTGCGTCATAGACAATCATCATGTCTGATTCTGATGGCACAATTTCTATAATAAATGGATAATTTTGTTCAATTAAATATGAGCGAAGTGTTAATAAATCTTCGGTTAAACTTTTAGATACTTCTTTTTCAATTGCGACTACAATGGCTTGGTCACCTTGACTATATATTTTCATTTGTACACCTCTTCAATATTTGGTTACTTTACTTTGACTTTTAATTATAGAATCGATTGAATAGTTCATTTACGTTCATTTTACCTACTACTAAATTTACTGGTGATACATTAAATCCATTGCTCGCACAACAAAAGGCATAAGTTCGTGAATTAATGCGTATACAAGGATAAAGCTTATAACAGTAGTAATTGTTGCTATCAAACGAACAACATATATTCTATTTTCAGATAGCAATCGATTCACTAATCGATAATTCACGTATACAAGAATTAACAACAGCGCAATATAAACAATAATCATATTTGGCCCCATTTAATTTTTAAATTTGTTTTCACTTCATTTTCTACATTATTATCATACTAATTTTAAAGGCAAAGGTGGACATCGGCAACCTCTCGTAAACTATTTATCAAAAATAAACGTATCTCATTGTTATGATATTTATAAATCAATTCGGTTTTATTAAAATCTTTTTCAACAAGTTTGTCACTATCTATTAAATAATCACGCATGCATCCTTTTAAGAAATCATCTTTATAACTTGGTGTGTACCATTTTCCATCCTCTTCAATGACAATGTTGCCAATATCAAATTCAAGGACCTTGCCGTCCTCTGAAGTTAGCAATATTAAATCTGTTTCATGATTGTGTGCTAAATGCTTTCGTTCTGTCGTTTTATTATTTATAAAAGTTGGATTAACTGTTTTGGGCAACACTTGAAATTTTGCTGTAAAACTACTTTTCTCAGGTAAAGATGACACTATCGTTTCAAATTCGCTTTCAGCATTTAATACGATTTTAAGTCTATATTGGCCACTGTGATACTTTGTTGTTACATCATTTAATTCATTTCGCCATGCATGTTCATCAAATTTAAAGTTTAATCGCTCAGAAGAACATTTTATGCGATTAGTATGATAAGTAAGTCTAGGGATATGTCCATTATCAATTTTCATTGTTTCAAATAATTGCATTATAACATCTCCAAAATCTTGGTTTTTGCGTAAAATTCATTTACTTCATCTTTTGGCTTAGAATCAATTGTAATACCTGCTCCGACTCCATAAATCGCTTGTCCATATTTATACTCAATAGTACGAATCGGAATATTAAAAATCATTTTATCATCTTCAGTTGGAAGTAATAGTCCAATTGCTCCGCAGTATATACCACGAGGTGAACTTTCTAATTGTTTAATATATTTCATTGTATTCAGTTTCGGTGCACCTGTAATCGAACCACAAGGAAATAACGATGTTAAAATTTGAGTTAAGTCTGTATTAGTTTTTAAAGTTCCACTCACCATCGAAGTCATTTGAAATACAGTTTTATATGCCTCAATGAAAAATAGTTTATATACCTTAATTGAGCCACTCTGTGATATTCTCACTATATCGTTTCTTAGTAAATCAACAATCATGACATTTTCTGCACGATCTTTCGAAGAAGTTTGCAATGTTTTATAATACTGTTGATCTTCAGCTTCCGTTTTACCTCTAGGCATTGTCCCTTTCATCGGTTTGCTTATGATAACGTTATCGACATTGTTAAACTGTCCTTTTTGAAAAAATAATTCTGGTGAGATAGACGCTACTTGGATTTCATCTGTTTGTAATAACGCAGTATAATTACCATTACTAAATTGAGTTAATCGTTCATATAAAGTACTAATAGGATAATAAATGTTATCCGTTAAGCGCGCCGTATAGTTCACTTGATACGTTTCCCCTTCAACAATTGCTTGTTGGACACGTTTAATATTAGTCATCATAACCTCAGAAGATTCAACAAATGAAAAATGATGCTTTGATACATAAGAAGTTTGATGTTCATATGTTGAATTTATGCTTTCCGCTTTTTCAAAACTATAAGCTACTGCATAAATATCATCTTTAGCTAATGAATGTGTACACATAACATGATTAAAATACTTTGCCGCTTCGTAACTTAAATATAACGAGACATATCTACCTTGTCGTTGCTGCGCTTGTGCAAAGTGTATCACTTCTCCCACATCAGCCAACTTAGTGGCAACATACTTCTTTATAAATCCCTTTAATTGAATATGGTATTGCTTATATTCATTTTCAGTTAAATAGTAGCGATAATTATATTCTATTCTCACAGTAATCACCTACCTTCGATAAAAATAATTCAACTTGTCGATAACCGTATTCACTCAAAATAGATTCAGGATGATATTGCACACCAAAAACCGGAAATGTAATATGCTCAAATGCCATAATAATCGCTTCATCGTTTTTTGCTGTAATCTTTAAGCAATTTGGAAAAGTCGCTCCGTCAGCAATTAATGAATGATAACGCATTACATTGAAATTTTGAGGCAGTCCTTGAAAAATACCTTCATTGGTATGACGTAACTGTGTAGTATGTCCGTGTACAGGATGATAGCCGTGAATGATATTTCCACCAAAATAAGACACGATACATTGAAATCCTAAACATACACCTAGGATAGGTACACGCTGATAAAATTGTTCTAACACTTCATTCAAGATAGGATAATCATCCGGATTACCCGGCCCAGGTGAAATAACAATTGCTTTTGGCTTCATATTAATGATGTCTTCTATCAGCAGATTATCAATACCAACAACTTGAACTGTTAGTTTCGTTTGAGTCTTAATATAGTCTATTAAATTATATGTAAATGAATCATTATTATCTATGACTAGAATCATTGTATACTCCGTTCTAAATGTGTTTTATTTTTATAATATGTATTGGATGTAGCTAAAACTTTAAAAGCATTGTCATTATCCTGACCTTGATTTTAACTAATATATGGTATATTCTATTCATCGTACATAAATGAATATCAGAGGTTCCTAGCTGAAACCCTCTATAAAAAACTAGACATTGAAATTTCAAACATTCCTTGGTAAACCTTTAATATATATTATAGGAGCAACCCATTTCTTTCGTCTATCTTTTATGGAGATAGGCTTTTTTTATTTTATAAATTAAAAACGGGCTTATCAATGCCATTAACCTCTTTATTAATATTATTAATGATAGGAGCAATTACAAAATGGAAAGTGTATTAAATAATGAAAAAGCCATCGTTGTCTTTAGTGGTGGTCAAGACAGTACAACATGTCTCTTTTATGCAAAAAAACATTTCAAAGAAGTTGAACTCGTAACGTTTAATTATGGCCAAAGACATGATACTGAAATTGAAGTCGCAAAACAAATTGCACAAGATCAAGGAATGAAACATCACGTTTTAGATATGTCATTATTATCACAACTTACTCCAAACGCATTAACACAACATGATATGGAAATTACTAATAATGAAGATGGTATACCTAATACATTTGTTCCAGCTAGAAATTTACTTTTCTTGTCGTTTGCAGGCGCTCTAGCTTATCAAATTGGGGCTAAGCATATTATTACAGGCGTATGTGAAACAGACTTTTCAGGCTACCCAGACTGTCGCGATAGTTTTATAAAATCAATGAACGTAACATTAAGCCTAGCTATGGACAAAGATTTTGTTATTCATACTCCTTTAATGTGGTTAAACAAAGCAGAAACGTGGAAATTAAGTGATGAACTCGAAGTTTTAGATTATATTCGTACAAAAACATTAACATGCTATAACGGTATCATCGGGGATGGCTGTGGTGAATGTCCAGCTTGTCATTTACGTCAACGTGGACTAAATCAATATCTTGAAAGTAAAGGAGCGCTTTAAAATGTTACAACAAATCTATCCTAGTACAACGCATCCATATCAATTCGAATTAAATAAAGATTTTAATTTTTCAGCTGCACATCACATTCCGTGTGAAGAAGCAGGTATTTGTCAAAATGTCCATGGTCATACTTACTTTGTTAATTTAACAATTGTCGGTGATAAACTAGATGACACTGGCTTTTTAGTGAACTTTAGCCATTTGAAAAAGATGATACACGGTAAATTTGACCATCAACTGTTAAATAACTTACCTGCTTTTAAAAACAAAATCCCTTCAACTGAAATCGTAGCGGAAACAATTTATCAAATTGTTAAAGAAAATTTGGCATCGCTCGAACACCAACCAAAATGTATTCAAGTATTTGTAAGAGAAACACCAACAAGTTATGTCGTATTTAGACCAAAGGAACAGGTGTAACTAATGGCTAAAATTCCTGTACTCGAAATATTCGGTCCAACCATTCAGGGTGAAGGTCGAGTAATCGGTAGAAAAACGATGTTTGTGAGAACAGCTGGATGTGATTATCGCTGTAGCTGGTGTGATTCTGCATTTACTTGGGATGGTAGTGCTAAAAGCGATATAAAACTCATGACTGCTGAAGAAATTTATGATGAATTAAAACGAATTGGTGGCGATTTATTTAACCACGTTACAATTTCTGGTGGTAACCCAGCATTAATTAAAGGTATCCAAGAGTTAGTTGACTTATTTCAAGATAAAGGTATTTTCAGCGCACTGGAGACACAAGGCAGTAAATTCCAACCTTGGATGACACAAATTGATGATTTAACGATTAGTCCAAAACCACCAAGTTCAACTATGACACCTGATTTAAAAAAGTTAGATGAAGTGATTGCACAATGCGTACCTTCCTCATTAAACTTAAAAGTAGTTGTATTCGACGATAAAGATTATGATTTTGCCAAAATGATACACCACCGTTATCCAGATATTCCGTTCTATTTACAAGTTGGTAACCCATATTTATCAGACAGCGTAGATAATCATACCGAAAAGTTGTTAGAACGCTACGAGCAGTTGGTAGATTTAGTTATGCAAAGTAATGATATGAATCACGTTTATGTGTTACCACAACTTCATACATTACTTTGGAGTAATAAAAAAGGTGTATAAAGGATAACTTATTTTACTTTTTACAAGTCATATCTAATGAATAACAATATATAAATTGATATAATAGTTGATTGAAGTATAACGAACAGGAGTCCATCATGATTGTATATATATTAATTAATATTGCTATCGTCGTACTTATAACTGGATTCAATTTATATAGGCATCAAATGCAACATTTATCATTAAGTGCAATGTTGTTATCTATTACTATAAACGCCTTTATAAATACATTCATAATTGATAAATATAACTTTATTACTCTGTGTACTATAACGATGTTTATCATTTGGACGATACTACAGTTTTACATTGATAAAAAATTAAAACCTGTATACATTACAGACCAAAAATTTATTGCTATCATATTAACGATTGTTGTCAGTTTAACGCAACGTGTTACCGACTTTTCAAGTACACAATCAATATATATGTCTATTCCATTTTTAGCCCCTGCCATTTTTATCATTGGTGGTATTATGTTGTTTATTTCAACATTTAATAACTTAGATGAAACTGCTGAAAATAATAACAAAATAAAGAAACTAATGATTAAAGGACTTATCATTATTAACATTTCATTTATCGTTATGATGGTTTTAACACCATATTGGTACTTGTATTTAATCGTCTATCTTATTTTCTTGTTGTTTTTATTGTGGCAAAAGGTTTATAAATTTTAATACCAATACTATAAAACACTTCTGATATTCTTAGTTCGATATATCAGAAGTGTTTTATAGTGATAACTAGTTTAGATAAATATTTTCTTACTAAAAAAACCGCCCTCCTCTTATTTTGACTCCTATTTATTTAAATCAGACAATTATTTTCATTTTCAAATTATTCTTTCTTCAATATTAGTTAAGCGATATTTAAACGAAGTTAAGAATTAGTTAATGGCATATTATTTGCCTTCATTTTAAACTTAACTTATCAAATTGAAGAAATGAGGAGTTAGCATGAATACAAAATATTTTTTAGCAGCTGGTGCTGTTATCACAACATTAGCTTTAGGTGCTTGTGGTAATTCTAATTCACAAGATCAAGGTAACAAAACTGAACAAAAAACAAAGTCAGAAGATAGCAATGTTAAAACTGATAAAACAAAACACCTAACAGGTACATTCAGTTCTAAAAACGGTGAAACTGTTGAAGGTAAAGCTGAGATTAAAAATGGTAAATTAATGCTTACTAACTACAAATCATCAAAAGGTCCAGATTTATACGTCTATCTAACAAAAAATGGCGACATTAAAAACGGTAAAGAAATCGCAATGGTTGACTACGATAAAGAAAAACAAACATTTGATCTTAAAAATGTAGATTTAAGCAAATATGATGAAGTAACAATCTATTGTAAAAAAGCTCACGTCATCTTCGGCGGCGCTAAATTAAAATAATCAATTTCTGAGTTAAACTTTTATTTACAACATACTATTACTATACATTACAAATTTTAAAAATATACATTACACTCATTACTCAATGGAAAGCGTATGATTTCACAGCCCCCCTAGCTTGTAGAAATCATACTTTCCTTTTTTCAATATATATATAACTATTAAATCCCATAAGATTGTAGAGCACATAAGTAAATTTTTTTAGAGCTTGAGGTTTGTTTAGCTTAAGCAACCCATGAGCTCAAACACTTCCTGTTCACATAACACTACAAATCGCATTATGTTGCTTAATCTTATGTTTATATAAATTACACACAATAAATAGAAAGAATGTGAACATCATGAATAAATTATTGCTACTCGTTACATTTATCATTCGTGTGGGTTCAGGTATTTTTATGTTAATGCAAGGTTACGAAAAATTAACGGGCGGATTTACGCTGAAAGGTTTAGTACCAGTCATCGCTAACAATACTGATTCACCAGAGTGGTATAAGTGGTTTTTCGCAAATATAGTTGCACATACGACGTCATTATTTGATATTGTTGTCCCACTCGGAGAGATTGCAATTGGATTAGGTTTAATTTTTGGAGTTTTTGCATATGCTGCTAGTTTCTTTGGAGCCTTTGTTATGATAAATTATATCTTAGCAGATATGATATTTACGTATCCTCTTCAATTAACTTTCTTTATCCTTTTACTAATGAGTCACTCATTGTTAAAACAGATTTCACTTAAAGAAATCATTAATTACTTTAGAGGTCGTAAGAACAGAGGTGAAAAAATAGATGACCCACTTACTGATCGTGGATGATGAACAAGACATTGTAGACATTTGTCAAACCTATTTTGAATATGAAGGTTACAAAGTAACAACGACAACTAGCGGTAAAGAAGCAATTTCTTTACTATCAAATGATATTGATATCATGGTACTTGATATCATGATGCCAGAAGTTAATGGTTACGACATTGTCAAAGAAATGAAAAGGCAAAAATTAGATATCCCCTTTATCTATTTAACTGCCAAAACACAAGAACATGATACCATTTACGCCTTAACTTTAGGTGCAGATGACTATGTCAAAAAACCATTTAGTCCAAGGGAACTCGTTTTACGTATTAATAATTTACTTACAAGAATGAAGAAATACCATCATCAACCAGTTGAACAACTGTCGTTTGATGAATTAACACTTATTAACTTAAGTAAAGTTGTGACTGTAAATGGTCACGAAGTCCCTATGCGTATTAAGGAATTTGAGTTATTGTGGTATTTAGCTTCTAGAGAAAATGAAGTTATTTCTAAATCAGAATTACTTGAAAAAGTTTGGGGATATGACTATTACGAAGATGCTAATACCGTGAATGTCCATATACACCGTATTAGAGAAAAATTAGAAAAAGAGAGCTTTACAACATATACCATCACAACTGTATGGGGATTAGGATATAAATTTGAAAGGAGCCGATAATGGTGTTATCAATTAGAAGTCAAATCATTATTGGCGTCGTATCGAGTATACTATTAACTTCAACTATTTTAGCAATTGCATATATTTTAATGTGGTTTAACGGCCATATGACACTAACTTTGACCTTAACGACAATAATTACAAGCTGTTTAACCTTATTAATATGTAGTATTTTTATTAATCCACTTATACAAAAAATTAAGCAGTTTAATATAAAAACTAAGCAATTTGCTAACGGAAATTACGCAAGCAATGATAAAACGTTTAATTCACCAAAAGAAATTTATGAATTAAATCAATCTTTTAATAAAATGGCTTCTGAAATTACGCAACAAATGAATCAAATTAAATCCGAACAACAAGAAAAAACAGAACTGATTCAAAACTTAGCCCATGATTTAAAAACACCTTTAGCAAGCATTATTTCATATTCTGAAGGACTACGTGATGGTATAATCACAAAGGATCATGAGATTAAAGAGTCATACGACATATTAATTAAACAAGCAAACAGATTATCAACATTATTTGATGATATGACTCATATTATCACTTTAAATACAGGTAAAACATATCCCCCAGAATTAATACAACTAGACCAATTACTTGTATCAATATTGCAACCATATGAGCAACGTATCAAACATGAAAACCGCACATTAGAAGTGAATTTCTGTAGCGAAATTGATGCATTTTATCAATATCGAACGCCACTTGAGCGTATTTTAACAAACTTACTTGATAATGCGCTAAAATTTTCAAATGTTGGTAGTCGCATTGATATTAATATTAGTGAAAATAAAGATCAAGATACTATCGACATTGCTATTAGCGATGAAGGTATTGGCATTATACCAGAACTACAAGAACGTATATTCGAACGTACATTCAGAGTAGAAAACTCTCGTAATACAAAAACGGGTGGTTCTGGATTAGGCTTATATATAGCTAATGAACTCGCGCAACAAAATAACGCAAAAATCAGTGTAAGCAGTGATATAGATGTAGGAACTACGATGACTGTGACATTACACAAATTAGACATTACGTCATAATCCGATTTATTTATAAAATAAAATGCAAAGACTAAAAAGAAGCTCTCATTGATGAGGGCTTCTTTTATTTGTTTATTTAGAGTAAACTTTATGGGTATCCTTCTCATCATTTTCAATACTTGAAAGATTTGTAGCTTGAATAATATATTTAGGACGTGCCTTAACTTCATAATATATCCTGCCAATATATTCACCTACAACACCAATTGAAATTAACTGTATGCCGCCTAATAATAAAATAGCTGCAATCGTTGAAAAATATCCTGGGATATTAACACCAGAAATCATAATATTGATGAATAAATATATAATATATAACACGCTTATTGAAAAAATAAATAATCCAAGATATATCATCATCCTCAAAGGTTTACTATTAAAGGAAATCAATCCATCAATACCATAATTAAATAACTTTTTAAAGGACCACTTAGATTCTCCTTTTTGTCTCGCAACATTTTGATACGTAAACACTTTAGTATTATATCCTATCCATTCAAATAACCCTTTTGAAAATCGATTATATTCTTCAAGTGATGCAATGGATTTAACAGCTCTTTGGCTTAAAAGTCTAAAATCACCAACACCATCATCAAATTGTACTTCTTCTACAAAGCAATTAACTAACTTATAGTACAAATGGCTTAATGTTTTGCGACTAAAATTTTCACCACTTCTATCACGCTTTGCAATCACTTGATCATAGCCTTCCATAAAACCTTCAATCATTTTCGGAATATATTCAGGTGGATGTTGCAAATCACAATCTATCATGATGACTGCATCAAATTCAGTACTATGCTGGTAACCTGCAATCATAGCTGCTTCTTTTCCAAAATTTCTACTAAAAGAAATAAAGCTGACATGCCTATCTATTGTGGCAAGATGTTGCATTTCATCTATAGTGGTATCCGTACTACCATCATCTATGAAAAGCATATTATAATCATAGCCTTTCACACTACTATCTTGTGAAAGTATTTCAGTTAATTGTTGATGTGTTTGTGTAATGACTTCCCCTTCATTAAAACAAGGAATGACGACTCTAATTTTCATCTATGTCCATCCTTTTTATTTAAAAGATTTTGAATGTACCTGAGTATTGTTTTATCAAATAGTAAAAACCAACTCATTTATTTTAATGTACACATTAAAAGGCATTCATAAACGTAAAATTTAACATCCAGTTATTTTAAATCCCCAATTTTCACATCATCTGGATTTTTACCTTGTCTTGCATTTCTATTTAAAGCATCAATTTCAGCTACTTCTGTTAATTCTAAATTAAAATCTAAAATATCTATATTTTCTTGAATGCGTTTAGGTGTCTGAGATTTTGGAATAATAATTCTATTGTGTGCTAAATGCCAACGCAATACAACTTGTGCTGGTGTTTTATGATATTTTTCAGCAATTTTAACAATGACAGGGTCGTCTAGTAGTCCTCTATTTCTCATCAAAGGCATCCATGCAGTCACTTTAATATCGTGACGATCACAAAATTCTTGTAATTCTTGTTGGTTAAAATATGGATGTACCTCAATTTGATTCACCATTGGTTTGATACTTGATTGAGCCATTAATTTTTCTAGATGATGAACATTAAAATTACATACACCTATTGCTTTTATCTTACCTTGCTCGTAAAGTTCTTCCATAGCTTTATACGTTTCTAAAAATAGACCATCTGCTTCACAAGGCCAATGTATTAGAAATAAATCGAGATAATCAGTTTGTAAATTTTCAATCGATTTGTTGAAATATTCGAATGTTTTCTCATAACCTTGATAGTCATTCCATAACTTCGTTGTTATAAACAAATCTTCTCTATCGACGCCATTATCCTTTAATGCTCGCCCTAGTGAAGCCTCATTATCATAAAAGTATGCTGTATCAAACGCTCTATAGCCTGCGTCAATTGCAGCATTTACAACTTTAGTCATATCTTCGTCAGAGATTTTATAAACACCTAACCCAACTGAAGGCATCGGGTATCCATTATTTAATATTTGTATCTCATTCAACATCTTTATATCTCTCCAATCTATGTATCTTTTATATCTTTACATTACCCTAAATTTTTCAACAAACTCAATTAATACGAATTATCGCTTTCAATAAAAAACATTCATTAAATCATTAAAGATATTGAGTTCCAATACTATTATCACTTTTCATTAATTTTAGTCAAAAAAATAACCAACCAAAAATGAATTAAATCATTCTTAGTTGGTTTATATATTAATATCTATTCTGATTTTTCATCTTCATCAGACTGTCCGATAGTAGGTCTCGCTTCATTAAATTCATAGTTTAACATCACCCAAATAATTTGGTGGTTATCGATTTCTGAAACAACCCAGCGATCATAAGTTGTATCCACGTAATCATCTTTTTGTAAGTTGGTATTACGAGATTGTAACCATCCACCTATCGTATCAATATCCTCAGAGTCATCAAATTCTATACCGAACTCTTCAGTTAAATCATCCAATAGTACTCTACCATTTACTTGGAATGTCTTATTATCAATTTTAACGATATCATTCACTTCATCATCATCAAATTCATCACGAATTTCCCCAACGATTTCTTCTAAAATATCTTCCATCGTTAAAATACCTGCCGTTCCACCATATTCATCTATAATAAGACTCATATGAACATGTTCACGTTGCATTCTAATTAATGCATCACTTATACGTGTTGTCTCTGAAATCATTGGTAACTCATGTATATAGTTTGCTATTTTAATCGTTTTTCCAGAAGCATATTCAGTTAAAAATTCTTTGACGTTAATAAATCCTTTAATGTGGTCTTTATCACCATCATCAGTAATTGGATAACGCGTAAATTGATGTTCTTTTATTGTTTCTAGTAATTCGTCTACATTAAAAGGTTCATTTAGTGTAATCATTTGAGTTCTAGGTACCATTATATCTTTTGCATGTCTTTCATCGAATGAAAAGATATTTTGCATATATGCCAATTCAGTTTGGTTGATTTCTCCACCATTATAACTATTGTTAATAATAATTTTGATTTCTTCTTCTGACATTGCATCGGTTTGGGCATCAGGATTTACACCAAACATTCTAATAATAACACGTGCAGAACCATTCATCAGCCAAATCAATGGTTTCATAATGTTACCGAAATAGAACAATGGTCTTGCATATACTAAAGCAAGCTTTTCAGTATGTTGAATCGCTATAGATTTAGGCGCTAATTCACCAAGTACTACATGCAAATACGTAACGATTATAAATGATACTGCAAACGAAATCGTCGTTGTTAATGCAGTTGGTAAATTGATTGCTTCAAATATCGGGTGTAATAGCTTTTCAAACGTTGGTTCACCAAGCCAACCTAACCCTAAAGATGTTACTGTTATACCTAACTGACAAGCAGAAAGATAATAATCTAGATTAGCAATCATCTTTTTTACTATTTTAGCAGGTTTATTTCCTTCATCTGCTAGCTGTTCAATTCTTGTTGCTCTAATTTTTACTAATGCAAATTCTGAACCAACAAATACAGTGGTTAATGCAATTAATAGAATAAATATAATCAAACTAATTATGGTCGAAGTTTCCAATTAATTCCCTATTTCTAGGGATTCACCTCCATGTTATATGTGTCACTCATGGGTAACACGTATTCAAATTTATCACTATGACTTAAATTACAACTACATGTTATCGCCTTCCCATTTAGACACCCCCAGAAAAAAATGTTATTGCCTCTATTTTATCATAATATAAAGTGCTTATGTTAACAGATTAAATCTATTGCATACATTTAATTATGATTATTTATTAGCTAAATGTGTGAACCTTACCTTGTTTTATTGTAGATTTTACATTCATGTCATCATCTAGAATAACAAGATCTGCATCCTTATTTACTTTAATACTACCTTTTCTATCATCGATACCTAATGCAATGGCTTGATTTAAACTTGTTACACGCCATAAATGATCTAATGTATCACCTGTAAATGATATTAAGTTACGTAACCCATGATTCATTTTTAAAATACTACCAGCAAGCGCACCATTTGCAAGACGTGCTTGTTGCGATTGAACAGTTACTTTTTGACCACCCAAATCATATTCTCCTTCAGGCATACCTTTTGCACGCATTGCATCGGTAATTAAATAAAAACGTTTATTACCTTTCATACGGTAAGCAATTGCAACCGATGCCGGATGAGAATGTGTGCCATCAACAATCATTTCGGTATGTAAAGCATCATTCAACCATGCTGCTCCAAAAACACCTGGTTCTCTATGTTGGAATGGCGTCGCTGCATTATATAAATGCGTGACATGTTTAGCTCCTCGCTCAACAGCTTCAACTGCTTCTTCGTATGTTGCCACTGTATGACCAATTGAAAAAATAATGTCATCTTTATACGTTTCAAGCGCTTCTTTTGCACCTTCAACTTCAGGTGCAAACGTCATAATCTTTATTAATCCGTTAGCAGTCTCTTGAAAATGTTTAATTTTATCGATAAATGGACGTACAACGTATTGCGGATGTTGAGCACCAACTTTATTTTCAGATATAAATGGCCCTTCCAAATGTATACCTACAATTTCCGCTGCATTGTGAACATCTTGCTCCACTTCATATTTAGCAATATTTATAAGTGCTTTATCTATTTTATCAGTCGATTGCGTCATTGTAGTGGCCAAGTATGATGTCGTCCCTTCAGACAACAAATTTTCGGATAGATATTTTAAGCCATCGTATGACCCATCCATTGCATCCTGTCCATAACCACCATGAATATGTATATCGATAAAACCTGGCACTACATGATGACCTTTTGCATCAATCACTTGAATTTTATTTGTCGTATCATTATCAATCGCTGCTTTATCATTTACTTCTCCAATTGCAACAATCTGCCCATCTTTCACATGAATGTAACCATTATCGATTTTGCCATCTTCAGTATAAACTTTGCCGTTATATATAATTAATTCTGACACGTATAAACCCTTCTTTATTTATAAATTTTCACTTTAAGACACTCATATTTTACTATATCTGCTTCGTTTGGCATAACTTTTTGCAAAATATTAAAAAAGTCTTTACATTTGTGGTGTCTATTTCTTCATTCATTTATCTAAAAATAAAAACACCTTCATATCAATTCATAAAAACTGAATTAATAGAAAGTGTTTTTACAGCTTTGTATAAGCTACCGTTAACACGATATATAAAACTAACATATATTCATTGAACTTACAACTTAATATGAAGCTCTTTGCTAACAATCACTTTAAATCATTAAAACTATTCGTCCATTGATTTTGAAGCTTCGATTTCTGTTTCAGTTAACTTTGGTTTAATAAGTCCATAAATTAATGCTGAAACTAAGGTACCAACTAGAAGTGCAATAAGAGTTTGAAGTAAGTGTGCACCATCAGTACCAACAATTACAATAATACCACCGTGTGGCGCAGTAATTCGAGAACCTAAGCCTAAAGCAATTGCGCCACCTATACCTGAACCAATCATCATTGAAGGAATAACACGTAATGGATCGGCAGCTGCAAATGGAATCGCACCTTCTGTAATAAACGACATACCCATCACATAGTTAGGGATAATTGAACCACGTTGTTCTTTTGTAAATTTACGTCTGAAAATTAACATCGCTGTCGCAATTGCTAACGGTGGAATCATACCACCAATCATTGCAGCTGTAATTGGTGCTGCATTACCTTCAATCAACGCACCTGTTGCAAAAACATATGCCGCTTTGTTGAATGGACCGCCCATATCAATCGCCATCATAGCGCCAATAACTAAACCTAATAATACAATATTAGAACCTGATAAATTGTTTAATCCATCTAATAACAAATGATTTAACCAAGATGCTGGTGGATTAAAGACATAAATCATCAATAAGCCTGTAGCTGTCACTGTTAATAGTGGATAAATTAATGTCGGCTTTAATCCCTCTAATGCTTGTGGTAACTTACGTGTCATCGCTTTAACACCTTGTGTTAAGTAACCTGCTAAGAAACCTGCAATAATACCACCAATAAATCCTGAACCACCTGAAATTGCTAACATACCACCTACAAGACCTGAAGCGAATCCAGGTTTATCCGCAATACTACGTGCAATAAATCCAGATAAAATTGGAATGATTAACGCGAATGCACTTTTACTACCAATGTTCCAAAGCTGCTCTGCAAACGCATTGTACTCTGAGCTTTTTGGATTAAATGAATTTGCTCCAAATAAAAATACAATTGCCATTAAAATACCACCAGATATTACAAGTGGTAACATGTTAGAAACACCGTTCATTAAGTGTTTATAGAAAGCTTTACCTGGGCTTAATTTTTCTTGACTGTCATTTGAGTTACCTTTTCTTTGACCATCACGGGCAACAAAAGGTTTACGACTTGTATCTAATGCTTTATTAATTAATTCTTCTGGGCGTTTAATACCATCTGCTACTGGTACTTCTACGACATTTTTACCATCGAAGCGATCCGTCTCAACATGAACATCAGCAGCAACAATGATACCTGTTGCATTTTTAATATCTTGTTCCGTTAAATGGTTTTTAATACCACTTGAACCGTTCGTTTCAACTTTAATTTTAATGCCCATTTTATCCGCTTGCTTTTTCAATGCATCACGCGCCATATATGTGTGTGCAATACCTGTTGGACAAGCAGTTACAGCTAATACATATGGCTCGTTTGATCCATTAGTGTCTTGATTTGCTTCTACAGCAGCAACTTGTTGTGCTTCAGCTTCAGCTTCTGCCTCTTCTTCTTTTGTCGCTTCATCATCAGCATGATCGATAATTGCTAACACTTCTTCTGGAGACGATGCATGTAATAATTTTTCACGTACATTTTCATCCATTAAAATACCAGATAGTTTAGCTAAAGCATCTAAATGTGTTTGGGCACCACCTTCTGGCGCTGCAATCATAAAGAATAAATGAGCTGGTTGCATATCTAAACTTTGGTAATCGACACCTTCTTTAGATTTACCGAATGCGATAGCTGGAGACTTAACTGCGGCTACTTTCGCATGTGGAATAGCAATACCTTCGCCGATACCAGTCGTACTTTGTGATTCTCGATTGTGAATCGCTTCTTTAAATGACGCGACATCACTTAATTTACCTGCTTTGTCTAATTGATTTACTAACTCATCAATAACACCATTTTTGTCATTTGCCATTAAATCCATTGCTATTGTATCTTTTGTTAATAACTCTGTTACTCTCATTATTTTCACTCCCCATCAAGTACGCTAATCGTAACTTGTGATTTTATTTTTTCTATAGCGTCCCGTGTTGCTAAGTCCTCATCAAATGCCGTGGCAGTACCGCATGCGACTGCTTGTTGGAATGCTTTTTCAATCGTTAAACCTGAAGCAATTCCAGCCACCATGCCTGCAACTGTACTATCACCAGAGCCAACTGTATTAACCACTTTCCCTTGTGGATTAACTGCTTTAATACTGATTTCTTTATCAATATAAATAGCACCATCACCGCCAAGTGAGACAATAACAGATTGCGCACCTTTATCAACTAACAAACGACCATATTTAATAACATCTGCGTCTGAGTTCACTGTTGTATTAAACATCACTTCTAATTCATCTTTATTAGGTTTAATAAATAGTGGATGATATGGTAAAACGCTTTCAGCCAATTCTTTTTCAGCGTCGACTACTAATTTAGCACCTGTCTGTGCTGTAATTTGTGCAATTTGCGCATATGCATCACTTGGAATACTACTTGGTACACTTCCAGCAACAATAACTATATCTTCGCTTGTTGTATTTTTAATTTGTTGTAACAGTTGTTCAAATTGTGTTGACGTTATATGAGGACCCGGTGCATTGATTTCTGTTTCTTGTCCTGTTTTTAATTTCACATTAATACGTGTATCTTCATCAACTTCAATAAAATTCGATTGAATTGCACTATTATTTAATGTATCTATAATGAATTTCCCAGGAAATCCACCTGCAAATCCCAAAGCAGTTGACTCAACATCCAATGTCTTTAAAACACGTGAGACATTAATACCTTTTCCCCCAGCGAATTTATATGTTGCTGTTGCTCTGTTCAAACCATCAATTTTAAAATCATTCGTAAAAATGACATAGTCAATTGAAGGATTGAAAGTCACTGTATAAATCATAAAGTCCCTCCTATAAAGTGATACTTTTGTTGGTATTCTTTTAACGATTCTTGATTTAATGCTTTTTCAGATGTGATGATTGTCGTACTTTCTAGCAAAGGTACACGAGCAAAATATACTTTATTAAACTTAGAATGATCTATAAGTACAAATGATTGATTGGCTAATGACATTGCTGTTTGTTTAACTAATGCCTCTTGCTCATCGGGAGTAGTTAATCCAAGTTCAATATCTAATCCATTCATCCCGATAAAAGCTTTATCGAAACAATATCGTCTTAATATCTCCATGGCACTTGAACCAATCGTAGCAAGTGTATTTTCTTTAACTTGACCACCTAGCATAATTGTTTTAATACCTTTTTTAAGTAAAGCTTCTACATGTGTTAAACCATTGGTTACCACAATGATATCTTTCGCTTGAATATATTTAATTAGCTCCAATGTAGATGAACCAGCATCGATAAACAAGCATTCATTATCGTTGATTTGATTAGCTGCTATTTTAGCAATCATTTTCTTTTCATCGAGATTAGTTGCTAATTTTTCAGTTAAATTCGCCTCAACCATACGATTTTCTTTTAACATTGCACCACCATGCACACGTTGTAATTTCCCTAATTGTTGTAGTTTAGATAAATCTCTTCGTATTGTTGAAGCACTGCATCCAGTTCGATCTATTAATTCTTGTAAAGTCAAAAAATCTTTGTGCGAAAGTTCTTCTAATATTAACTCGTGTCTTTTTTCTGTAATTATCATCATCACCCCATCTCACTTTGTATTATAATGAGTACGCTTTCACTTTTCAATCATAAATTACCAAAAACAATCACAAACAATCAAATTGTGACGATAAAATTACATTTTTATGTTCAAATACTCAATTATCATGATTGTTTATGATCGTAAAATGCTAATTCAATCAAAAAGAGTGTGGCAGAAATGAATTTTATAAAAATTTCATCTCTGTCACACTCCTAATCTTGCCCCATACTTTTTGTTGTTATTAATCATTCATGGATAACTGCTCCAATTTTGCCTTTAGTTATTGTAATCAAATCCTCAACAGCTATCGTGATTTGCATTGTTCGAAGCCCACCACTCACACTGATATGACTATAATTTTCACAGGATTTGTCAACGACTGTTGGAAACAATGTTTTCATACCAACAGGTGAACACCCACCACGAATGTATCCCGTTACATTTTTTAAATTATCTAAAGGCATAAGTTGCAATTTCTTCTCTCCAACTAAAGCAGCTGCCTTTTTCATATCTAAAGTTTCACTTACTGGGATAACAAATACAAAATGTTCATGTTTTGTATTTTCTAGAACAAGTGTTTTAAATACTGTTTTAACATTTGCTTGTATGAGTTCTGCGACTTCTTGGCCAGATAAATGTTCTTCTGGTACCTCAAAGCTATGAACTTCGTATTTAATTTTTGCACGATCAAGCATACGCATCGCGTTAGTTTTCTTATTTTTAGCCATTTCAACACCTCATTTATACTTCTTCAGAACTATATTAACATTTTAAAATACATTACAGATTGGTTGATTTTGACATAACATTTACATCATTTTATAAGTTGATTTCAGCTTTTTAAATTAAAATATTGCAAAATAAAAACAGTATATCCAATTAGAATACACTGTTCCATCTATTATTTCGTTATTATGCCTTTATTTGAAATACTTACATGTTGCTTACTAGTTGAATTATCATTGGAATAAACATAATTATATCCATGATTTGTCTTAGAAATTCTTTCTAAAGCATAATTATCGTTGATATGCTTATCTGCATAACGATCAGCAATAACTTGGCACTCTTGTTCGTTAAAAGAATTTGATTTATTTGCATTCACACGATGCTTAAAATGATTTTGCTTTTTCACATTTTCATTCACTTCAGATGCTTTAGCAGTATGAATATTGAGAATATCCATTTTCTTTTTATAAGTATCTTCAGTTGATACATTTATCGCGTTAAGCGTATTAATCGTTTTATGTACCTTAGCAAGCGCATCTTCATTTGTTGCTAATATTAATAAACCAATTAAACAAACGGTTAATATTACAGCAACAAAGCCTAAAAATAAATTTTTTACTGTCATCCCCTTACCCACATTTCCTTACTCATTTTTTATCATCTTAACACATTAACGTTAATGAATTAGGTATGTGGATTGCAATTTAAAAAGAATGTAATATTTGTAACATGTTTATTACTCAAAATCATTTTTTGTTACATATAACATTTAAATATAAAGAGTAAAACATTTAGTCAATCGAATCTTTTTAAATGTAAAGCATCGAATTTTCTTAATAAAATTCATAAGAAAAACGATGCTAATCATTCATAATATTACGCTTTACTTTATATCAATATACACCAAAATACTTATGCTACATATTTTGTTCTTTCAATTTTGCTCTATGTTGCTTTTCAATTAAAACAATAACAACACCTGCTAATGAAACACCTATAGCCATATAAATTGGTGCTTCAATGTGTACATCAAATAACGCACCTGCGATTAAAGGACCTATGAAATTACCCATACTAGTGAATGTCGAGTTCAATCCGCCTGCAAAGCCTTGCCTTTCTCCAGCAATATTAGAAAAATAATTTGTAATGGCTGGTCGTATCATATCGAAACCTATGAAGACAACAAAACTGATTAACATTATTGACCAATAGCCATTAGCAAAAACTAATAATATTAAGACAACAACTGAATATAATAATGACCAAGCTATAAATGTTAACTCTGAGAAATACTTCATAAATTTATCGAAGAAATAGATTTGGAAAAGTGCCCCAAATATACCGCCACCTGTAATAGCAATCGAAATATCTTTAGGTGAATAATTTACCTTGTCAGCTGTGTATAGTGAATACAATGTTTCAAATGCAGATAAACCGAACGCTAAGACGAGCGTTAAAATTGCTGGCGTAATAAAGACTTTCCAATTAATTTTTGTTAATAATTGGGGCTCCAACTTTTGGAATCCATTTGTCGAAACTTTTTTAGGGTCATGAATCAATACAATTGACATTATAAATGCTAGAACACCTAATGCTCCTGCAAAGTAAAATGGCATACGATGTGAAACTTCTGCCATAAATCCACCAATCCCTGGTCCTAAAATGAATCCAGAATTGATAATCGCTGACATGTAGCCAAAGTTTTTTGCTTTTTGATGGCTTGGTGAAACATCTGCAATCAAACCTGTCACACCAGGCATTACCATACCAGCACTCATACCACCAATCACTCTCGATAACATCAATACCGAAAAATTGTGGCCAACTGCAAACATAAATTCTGACACTGAAAACAAAATTAATCCTATACATATAATTAATTTCTTTCCTAATTTATCAGCTAACGTACCACCGAATGGCGATATAATCATTTGAGATAAGGCGAAAGCAGCAACTAATAATCCTAAATCACTACCAGTTAACCCCAAATCTTTTAAATAAACAGGTAAGACTGGTATCACTAGACCGATACCTAAAAAAATTAAGAAAATATTAAAATATAAAACCAAAATCTGTTTATTCATTTGCTCACCTCTTTTTTCTACTTGTCACTCTTAAAGCTGTTATTTTTCTTTTCCACGACAGATTGCAATTCATGCTAAATATTCGTAAAAAGTTTCTATATTGTATTACAATATTGCTACATTTGACAATATTTTTTTCTTTGTAATTATCACTATTTTCCATTTAATTGTATAATTAATGACATATTAAAATAAAGGGGATTGATCATATGAAATTGCAAAAAAGTAATCATACTATACTACTAGTGTTAGAAAAAGGAGAAGATATCGTTGAATGTATAACAAACTTTGCAGATGACCAAGACTTAACATTTACATCTGTCAGCGGCATTGGTGCATGTGATGATGTCGTTTTAAAATTTTTCAATTTAACAACGAAACAATATGAAGAAAAACATATTACTGAGCCACTGGAATTGACGAGCTTATTAGGCAATATTTCTCGTCTAGATAATGGACATTTTGCACATTTACATGCAACATTTGGTACGCAATCATATCAAACATATAGCGGACATTTATCAAAAGCTATTGTTTCTGCTACAGCTGAAATTGTGCTTACTGTAACTGATTTGGACATTCAACGTTCATTCAACGATGCAGTTGGTTTAAATTTACTTGATCCACAATAACACATTACTTTTTAGTTGAAACACATCAACTCAAACGTTATCATAAGTGTTTAATTATAAATGCATTCGCACTTTGGTTTAGACATTTCTATAGTAAATAAACCTTTAAATAAAGTTTTGAATGTAATTATAATTACCACATTAATATGAATAACTTTTTTCATTAGAAAGTAGTGTATATCATTTATGAATTCACGATACATCGCTAGAATTTACTTTTTAGTATTATTTATTGCGTCACTATTTGAGAATAAAATATATCAATTTATGACATTAAATTTATTTTTAGCATATATACCTTTTGAGCTAAGCCTACTTTTGCGTTTATTTAAACCCAATAAAAAATATGAATGGCCGCTCTTCGTCATATATAGCTTTATATTTGTATTACTTTTACCTAACACATTTTATATGGTAACTGATTTAATTCATCTAAACCAATTTCAATTTAACTTTTATGCAGGGCTTAACTTATTTGAATGGAAGTACTTTACTTATTTACTGTTAGGTGTCTTTTTAGCAATTTATGTAATGATTTTAATCTATTTTGAAATTTTAACGCTTACTTCTCATCCATGGCTTAATAGAATAATTGTTGTAATTCTTATGTTTTTAAATGGCTTCGGCATTTATATCGGGCGTTTCTTACGCTTACATTCCGTATACTTCTTTAATGAACCTATACGCGTCTTAAATCACATTCTAAAAAGTTTAACAATCGACACAGCAATATTTGTATGCTTTATGGTTATGATGCAAGCAGCTATTTTATTATTCGGAAAAGGAGTTAGATTGAAAAAGTGACTTTAGATATAACCGTTTTTATGATATCAATCATCGTTCTTCAAATGATTATTGGACACCTATGGCATGATATTGGTTTAAGTTACATAAGAAGTATTCTGCTGATGTTATTTCCGCTAGGTATAGGCGTTTTTGTTCAACAAATGATTTATTTCGAACGACAATATCCTAAATGGGATGTTCCTCAACATATAAAAATAAGACTAAAGTATATTTATATCATTACATTTTTGGAATATGTCTTGCTATATTTCACTATGTTTACTGACATATTCAGATAGAACAATTTAAACAAGCTAACTATGGCAAAACATGTCTTAGTTAGCTTGTTTTATTTTAGTTGGAACATCAATTAGTCTAATGCTTTAAATGTCGCTAAAACTTGAGATCTCTTTTCTTGATGATCTACCATTTGTCTTGGATAATGACGACCTAACTCAATCCCTTGTTTAAATAATTCAGATTCATTTCGATGTGTATCATGCAAATATTTAGCATCAATTTGATTAAAAATCGGAATATATGTTTTGATATACAAAGCTTTAACATCAAAGCGTTCACTCTGTCTTATTGGATTAAACATTCTAAAATACGGCACTGCATCCGTACCTGTAGAAGCAGACCATTGCCATCCATGAATATTTGATGCTGCATCATAATCTATAAGATACTTTCTGAAGAAATCCTCTCCCCAAGTCCAATCTATAAATAAATCTTTAGTTAAAAATTGCGACACAACCATTCTCATTCGATTATGCATAAAACCAGTTTGTGTCAATTCCATTATTGCTGCATCAATGATTGGAAATCCTGTTTGCCCTTCGCACCATGCATTAAAATCCGCTTCATTTTGCGACCATTTTATCTGTCGATATTTAGGTTTGAAAGCTTGGTATGAGGTTTCTGGATACTGTGTCATTAACACATAATAAAATTCTCTAAAAATGAGTTCACGTATAAATGCTTCATAGTTTGCCTCATCTTCTTCATATCGTGATAACAAATCATTGAAAATTTCAATAATATCTAATAAGCCATATGCTAAAGCAACACTTAGCTGACTTGTTAACACTTCAGGTAAATAGTCTCTTCCGCTTTCGTAATTCTGTATATCTTGATCTAAAAAATGTTGCCATTTATTCTGTTCAATTATTTGTGAGGATCCAAATGCTATGTCATCAAACACTAAATCATCAGGTGATGCAATGACGAAGTCTTCGAATGATTTTAAATCATAGTGATATACGTCTCTATGCCTCAAGTAAGGTCGCCATTTTTTATAAAAACTAGTAAAAACTTTGTATGGCTCCCCTTGTTGATTCATTGTTTTACTCGCTTTAAAGTAATGATTCCCACGTATCAAAGTAACGGCAATACGTGCATCATTGAATAAAGAGCGTTGATGTAAAATATCATATTCTTCAAGGTGATAACTCATAATATCACCTGCAATCACTACTTCAGAGATATTGTTTTCTTTACAAAATGAAATGATATCGTCATAAGACATGACATAAGGTGTGAGCTTTTCTGCGTGCAACGATTGGTAAAAGCGCTGCAAAGTACCGCGATAAAACTGTGCTTTCAAATCAGAAGCTGAAGACATGTCCTCTTCCGGAATGATAAAATAACATGCATCAATGTCTTCTTTTTGTTGATAAATATATTCAAATAATGGATTGTGTTCTATTCGAAACATTCGATTTAATAACACAGCAATTGCCATAAACAAAACACCCTTCAATTATCTTTTTATTTTATTAAGCTTTTTGTCACTTTAAAATAACCTAGATTCTTATTTATATTTTAAATTAAAGCAAACCTAACCATTTCCAATAAGTCATACTAAAAACTATCACTAGAATATACCCTACAATTGTCAATGGTATACCTGCCTTCAAGAAATCTTTAACTGTAAAAGTACCAGTGCCATAAGCCAACATATTTTGAGGTGCACTAACAGGTAATAAGAAACCAAAACTAATAACAAATTGTTGAATTAAAACAAATCCTATAGACTGGTCTCCTAAGTGTAACGTAGAGGTTAGCGAAATAAAAACAGGTATTAACGCTGATGATAAACTTGTTGCACTCGCAAAGCCCAAATGAATCAATATATTAAAAAGCGTGATAAGTGCAATTGTCGCGATAATAGGTAAATGTTTTAAACCTAAAACACCAAAAGTTTGATCACTTAACCATTGAGCTGCACCTGTTTTCAAAAGAACGTTACCTAGTGAAATACCTACACCAAACACGATAATTGTTCCCCATGGTATTTTATTTTCAACATGTTTCCATGTCATGACACCAAGTTTCGGCATTAACATAACACCTAAAGCAATAATAGTAATAGATGCAGAGTCAATCGGATGTAATACTTTTTCAGTTGACCAAAACAGTAATAATAACATCGATATAACAATTAATCGCCATTCACGCGCGCTAACGGGGCCAAGTTTATGCAATTCTTCTTTTATTAAATCTTTGCCACCCTCTATAGTATTAATTTCTGGAGGCATCACTTTAATCATGATGAAATATAAAGCTATAGACATAACTATGGACCAAGGCGCTGCATATAAGAACCACTCGCCCCATGAAACATCAAATCCTAATTGATGGTTTATAAAATTAATCGCTACGATATTTTGTGCTGCCGCCGTTTTGATACCAATATTCCAAATTGACACAGCTTGTACTGAAGTAATTATTAATAAAGACGCTAACTTGCTATCTTTAGAAACTTTAAATGCTGCAATCATACCCAGCAAGATTGGTACAACTGCCCCTGCTCTAGCTGTTGCAGAAGGAACGAAAAATGCAAGTACAATTGAAACAATAATTGCTCCAATAACTATATTTCTAGTTTTATTACCAACAATTGATAGCACTATAAGAGCTAGTCTTTTATGCAAATTCGTTTCTTGCATAGCAGCAGCCAAAAATAATGCGGCTGCAACGAGAGCTACAGCTGATGTTGCAAATCCACTAAACGCTAATGATAATGCATGATTTGTTCCTAGAAGATCACTTCCAGTTAAAACAGCACTACCACTTTTCGGGTTACCCAGCTTTTCTCCTAAATTTTGAACCGGGCTAAATCCTAAAAGTAATATCATTAAGCCAATAATTAAAGTTGCTGACACCGGATATGATACAGCTTCCGTTACCCACATAATAACTGCAAAAGCTAAAATAGCTAGTACTGCCTTAGCCATTATTGGCAGACTTGAAGGTGCTGGGAGTAATAGTACAACTATAAGTATTATAAAACTCATAACAATCCAAAATGGCTTGTATTGCTTTTTTGTCTTTTCATTCTTTTGTCGTTCATGTTTAACTACCTTTTTTTCTTCTGACATAACAGTCACCCCTTTGTTTAATCTTAATTTAATTATAACAATTTTTTAAAACATACATTTTTAATTAATGCAAAATACACAATTTTATCGAAATATTTTGTAAATAATATTGCTAGGTGATGAGTTATCTCGGTTAATTACAAAAAGATATCTAAGTTTAAATATTAGAACATAAAAAAACTATCTACTGAATATCCTCATAGCATCATTTTTCTAAGCAAAAGTTAAACTTAGTTAGATAAAATGCAAATGAGATTATTGTAGATAGTCTCTTTTTAATATTTAAAAATGATTAATGCCATAAACATAAATAATTCCAAAGAATGCCGCGCCACTAAGCACTGTTAATATAAGACTTAGTAACAATGTGCGTTTATAATGTTTAATAAATGCTATGAACAAAATGACTACATTATACGCAAAGAAAAGTCCGAATAATGTCATTGTTATTTTCAAATCAGAATAGAAAATATTTAATAGTAATACAATGACTGCATAAATTACATACGGAATAACTATAAATTTGCGTTCAAATCTTAATTGTTCGAAACGTTTATCTTCGTTTGTCATGATATGCTCCTTTATGATTTAAAAGTAAATAAGTTTACGGAATATCTTGTCCGATAATAGCGGTGTAAATGTCAAACCACGACTGATCATCTAAATTTAGTTGCAGCCCTTCGATTGCTTGATCAATACGCTTTAACTGACTTGTTCCAAGTATCGGCATGATACGATGCGGTATTTTTACTAACCATGCTATCATCACAGCTGTGTCACTCACACCATATTTGTCAGCTATTGATTGAATAACTTTCATAATACGTTGCGCTTTAATATCTTCCTTGTCGAAAATTTTACCGCCTGCAAAAGGACTCCAAGCCATGATTTGAACATGGTTTTGATACATTGAATCCATTGTTCCATCTTGTAAACTATCAACGTGATATGGCGATAATTCTAATTGATTGATGCTAATATGTAGTCTTTCTTTCATAATATATTGATTTAACAATTGGTATTGAGAATGATTAAAATTCGACACCCCGAATGACTTCAACTTACCTTGTTTAACAAGTTTAGTTAATGCATCAGCAACTTGTTCTGGATCCATCAATGGTGAAGGACGATGAATGAGTAGACTATCTAAATAATCTACATTCAAATTGATTAATGACTGTTCAACAGATTTCACGATGTGCTTACTACTCAAATCATAACGATGTCCATTTGTAAAATCAAATTGCTTAGAAGGCAAAATGATACCACATTTCGTAACAATTTGAATTTTATTTCTTAATTCGGGTGATAAATCCAAAGCATTACCAAACAGTGTTTCACATTGATAATCCCCATAAATATCAGCATGATCCATCGTTGTAATCCCACGTTCAACTAATTCGTTTATAAAATAATTTAACTCTTTCGCAGTCATCTTCCATTCATTTGCACGCCAAAAACCTTGTACAAGCCTAGAAAAATGAACATAGTGATTAATCATTATTTGTTCCATATCTCATCCACTCCATCCCTCAATGTCACAAAATATTCACAATAAAAGTATTAAGAAATTAATGTGCTATTTCCGTTAAATTGAAACAACACATTTTCTGATTTACGTAAATTGTAGCATATCCAATTGATTACGTATGTGATTTGTATCTAAAGTTTCACCAATAATAACAATCGTTAATGGTAATTGCATGCCAATTATTCCATAGTCTGGTAAACCATATGCATATTGAAATTCATAAATTGCATTTGGTTGATCTCTAAATGATACATAACCTTTCAAACGTAGAACAGATTCCGGTAATTTCATTATGAATTGATAAAACAATTGACGATCAATCGGACCTGTAAATGTGTAAGTCATACTTTTAATCCCATGATGATGGTGATGATGAGACGATATCTCTCTGTCTTTACCAAGTAAGTCCAATTCTTCCAACGAAACTTGTCCATAGGTTGTTTTATAAGTTGGAATACTTGCACAAATCATACTTAATTGCTTATCAATTTTCTTAAGACTGTCATCAGTTACAAGATCAATTTTATTAATAATAATCATGTCACTTAGTTTCAACTGATTTTCCATCAGCGAAACTGTATTTTCGGTATATTGATGACGTTCCAAAAATCGAGTCGCATCTAATACACCATAAATAATTGGCTTTTCAAAGAAATTAACGATTTGCGGATCTTGACATGCAACTAGTAATTCTAAAGGATGCGCAATGCCTGTCGCTTCTATGATGACATGATTAACGTCCCCTTTTAAAGCAATGGCTTTTAGTTCATAGACAAGTTCTTGTTTAAGATCGCAACAAACACAACCATTAATCAATGAATGGACTTCAATTTCATTCGAAATACTATTGCTATCAATATCAAAAGTACCGAATTCATTCATGATGATTTTAATTTTCTCATCATTTTTTAATAATTCACTAATATAATGTGTCAGTAACGTGGTTTTACCACTACCCAAAAATCCGTTAATTATGGATATTCTTATTTTTTCATCTTTATTATTTTTCATTTTATATTCTCTTTTCTATTACAGTTATTTTTAAAAATGATAACATATATATTAAATTATCTTTTTGCTTGATTTAATTAAAAATATCTTCTAAACTTTAAACATACTTTAATTTTAGCATGGCATTGAATCAAAGAAAGTTGTGAATTAATAAACAATCAACTTTTTAATGATTACCAATCCGAAAAGAGAAAAAAACGGATAGTATGTCTGGAGGAGAACTTTAATGTCTGATCAACATAATTTAAAAGAACAGCTATGCTTTAGTTTGTACAATGCTCAAAGACAAGTTAATCGCTACTACTCTAACAAAGTTTTTAAGAAGTACAATCTAACATACCCACAATTTCTTGTCTTAACTATTTTATGGGATGAATCTCCTGTAAACGTCAAGAAAGTCGTAACTGAATTAGCACTCGATACTGGTACAGTATCACCATTATTAAAACGAATGGAACAAGTAGACTTAATTAAGCGTGAACGTTCCGAAGTCGATCAACGTGAAGTATTTATTCACTTGACTGACAAAAGTGAAACTATTAGACCAGAATTAAGTAATGCATCTGACAAAGTCGCTTCAGCTTCTTCTTTATCTCAAGATGAAGTTAAAGAACTTAATCGCTTATTAGGTAAAGTCATTCATGCATTTGATGAAACAAAGGAAAAATAATTAACTTTTGTCATGACAATTAAAGTAATGTTTAGAATTTATTAAGAATAGAAAAACAATTAGCACGCGTAAGCTTGTTAGTTAAAAAACTGCTTGAAAGGTTTCTTAGCCTATCAAGCAGTTTTTTTATGCATTATATTGAACCATATTCCATAAAGCACCTTGATTAGCGAGTAATTGTTGATAGTTTCCCTTTTCAACTATTTTACCATTTATCATCACAATGATGGTCTCAAAACGTGACAATAAAGTTAAATCGTGTGTAGCAACAATTAATGTTTCTGCATGTGCTTCAATTAAATCCATAACTTTTAAACTATTTTGTTTATCTAATGCCGTTGTTGGTTCATCTAAAATCCATGTTGATGCAGTATCTTTTAATAACATCCTCGCAATCGCTAAACGCTGAATTTCTCCGCCAGATAATGTATGACCATCTAAGTCAATTTGACGTTCTAGTGCCAAATGTTCTAAATCTAATTGCTTAAATATTGCTTGCACCGCTTCATCTTTTTCATCGGTAAATAAATTTTGACGTATTGTACCATCAAATAATTGTTGAGATTGTAGCAAGACATTCAGCGATTCAAACTTATCTTTGTCATCTATTTTAAACATATCCATATTTTCGAAACGAATAGAGCCACTATCTAATTGATATAACCCTGCCATAATTTGTAGTAATGTACTTTTTCCTGAACCAGAAGGACCCACAATCGCAATCTTTTCGCCTCTATTAACATTAAAATTAATATCCGATAACACATACGTTTGCTGGTTCCAATACTTAAAACTAGCGTCCTTAACTTCATAAATGTTCGTTGCATCATACTTATCATTAAGGCGGTTTTTTCCATTAGTAGAAGGTACAGATATCACTTCATTAATATCGTGCAATGCTTGGTCAGTATCCGCTTTATAATACGCGACATTTGTCATTGGTACAGCTTGTTCAAATAAAGTTAAGATCATTAAAACTATACTCGTCATATAAATAATATTGAGTTGGCCTTCATTAATTTGAATTAATCCCAGAACTAAACTACCAAAAATCGAAAGCATAGCAATAATATTTAATATAAAATCATAAATCGTTAAAAAGCGTTGCTCTTTAAGTTGTAATTTATCAAAATGATTTAATTTATCCATCAAATTATCTCGATAATGATTAATTTGATTAAATCGACGTAGTTCATCCATACCAGCTTTATAATCATAAAAATGATTTAAAAATCGAGCCTGTTCATTAGCTGCATGTTTCTTTAAAGTACGTGCTTTTTTTGAGCTTAACCAAGGAACGATGAGTAAAGTAAACAACATGCTAACCATAATCAATAGCGCATGGCCGATTGAAATGAACGCCAATACTATTACTGTAACTAACGCTGTCAAACCGATGACGACTGGTGGATAATAAACACGTAAATAAATATTTTGTAACGCCTCAACACGACTAATCATACGTGAAATTAAATCACTAGAACTCAGTTTACGGTAAACATTAGGAATGACATTTACTAATTTACCGAAAAACTGTACCCGAATATCACGTAGCATTGTAAATGTAGCTTTATGAGAAATAAGGCGCTCTACGTATCGAGTAATAGCTCTTAAAAACCCAAACAATTTTACTGTAACGACTAAAATCATCAGAGCGTATAGTGGCGCACCAAGTGCACTTTGTGTCACCATATAACCACTTAAGAAAAACATGGCGAGCGCAACTAAACTTCCACAAACACCAACAACTATAGCTAACAATAAATCCTTATCTACTTGAAATTTTAGTCGTGTTTTCATAAGTCATCACCATTTTCTGTTATATTTACTGAAATATTGCGATCATCAGCAATCAGTCTTCCATTTTCTATATACAAACGTCGTTGTAAATGGCGAATTGTATTATCTCTATGTGCAATGACAATCATCGTTGTGTCTTTAAAATGTTGAAACAGAACGTTCTGAATCATGTGTTCTGTTTGAATATCTAAACCAGTTGCAGGCTCATCAAATATAACGAGATCTGGCTTCATAACTAAAAGACGGCAAAGTTCTATGCGTCTCATCTGTCCACCAGATAACATTTCGCCTCCTTCACCTATTATTGTATTAATGCCTTTTGTGAAAGATTGAACTTTGTCTAATAAACCTACTTCGTCTAGCACTTCTTCAACAATATTATTTTCTATATCTTTAAACATCGTAATATTCTCTTTTATAGAAGCACTGAAAATATATGGCTGTTGACTAAGTATTCCTATATTTAAATCACGCTGGTTTGTACTTATAGTACCTATTGTTGGATGATAAACACCTGCAATAAGATGTGTCAAAGTGGATTTACCTGCCCCGCTTGGACCTACAAGTGCAATTTGATCACCTTTAAATATTTCCAAATTTAAATCACTTAATACCAATCTATCAGAATCATCATATCGAAATGATATGTCTGTTAACTGAATAAATGGCTTTTGATTTTCCTCATACTTTAATAGAAATTCATTATTATTGTTCGGTTGTTCTAAAAACTCAAACACAACGTCACTGGCACCTTCACTTTGTTTTCCAGTATGGAACGCTTGTCCTAAGTCCTTAATTGCATTATAAAATTCAGGCGCTAAAATAATCGCAATTGCCGCAGTTTTAAAATCAATATTATGAAATACTACTAAGCTTAGCGTTGCTTCCAATGCAACCAATCCAATACCTAACATACTTATAAATTCGAGCATTAATCCCGATAAAAAAGCACTGCGTAAAATGCGCATTGTTAAAGTTCTAAACTGAGTACTATCGTCGTAAATATGCTTCTCTGTTTGCTCTGTACGATTAAATAGCTTTAACGTCACTAAACCTTTAGCAATATTTAAAAACCGTTGACTAAATTGATTCAAATAAGTCATTTGATCTTTTGACTCATCTCGCGTTTTCAAACCGAAAATAATATAAAACAAAGGAATAAATGGTGCAGTTATTAACATAATTAATGCAGTATTGAAATGGATGAAAAACATTGCAATGATTATGATGAGCGGAACCATCATTGATTTGAACACTTGAGGCAAATAACTCTTATAAAAAGGTGCTAGACCGTCAATGTTTTCTGTGAGTATAGTCATTTGTTCACCGATTGGATGACCATTATTTTTATAAATAACCCGCTGTCTAAGCATATGCTTAACTTTAAATGCTAATGTATCACCTAACCATTGATTTAGAAATTGCACAGTTGCTCTTAAAAGTAAAACACCTAATAAAATAAATAATACAATCCATAAACCTTGAAATTGATGTCTTATAATTTTAGCTAAAAAATCTGCTATTAAAATATTTTGCGTTATAACGAGTATGCCGAGACCAGTACTGACCAAGAACATGAGTACCGGAAAAATTTTATATTGAAACAGTATTGTTGTTAATTTTTTCACAATTATATCACCTAAACCTATTATAAAAGGTTTTCCTTAAAATCAAATTAAATAGCTCAATAAAATATTGTAGTTTTACATGTAAAAGAAAATGAATATATACATCTTTAGTCTAGTATTATAACTATAACTAGCATGTCTTTAAATGAATATGCTATCATGATATGGTAATTTTGATATTTAAATAAATTAAAATGAGTAATGAAAGTGGGTACATTATGTTTATCATTGAATTAATAAAAGGTATTATCTTAGGGGTCGTCGAAGGATTAACAGAATTTGCACCTGTTTCCTCTACTGGACATATGATTCTAGTTGATGATATGTGGTTAAAATCATCTGAATTTTTAGGTTCTCAATCAGCATTTACATTTAAAATTGTCATCCAATTAGGATCCGTCTTTGCAGCAGCATGGGTGTTCCGCGAACGCTTCTTAGAGATTTTACATATTGGTAAACACAAACATGTTGAAGGACAAAACGATCAACAAAGACGTTCAAAGCCAAGACGTTTAAATTTATTACATGTATTAGTGGGTATGGTTCCAGCAGGTATTTTAGGCTTACTATTTGATGATTTCATCGAAGAACATTTATTTAGTGTGCCAACTGTTATGATTGGCTTATTCGTAGGTGCTATCTATATGATTATCGCTGATAAGTATTCAGTTAAAGTTAAAAACCCACAAACAGTGGATCAAATCAATTATTTCCAAGCGTTTGTAATTGGTATCTCTCAAGCAGTAGCTATGTGGCCTGGTTTCAGCCGTTCAGGCTCAACAATTTCAACTGGTGTATTAATGAAATTAAATCATAAAGCAGCATCGGACTTCACATTTATTATGGCTGTTCCAATTATGTTAGCAGCTAGTGGTTTATCTTTATTAAAACATTATCAAGATATTCAGATTGCTGATATACCTTTTTATATTTTAGGCTTTTTAGCTGCATTTACTGTTGGACTAATTGCAATCAAAACATTCTTGCATCTAATTAACAAAATCAAATTAATTCCATTTGCCATTTACAGAATTGTCTTAGTAATCTTTATTGCTATACTTTACTTCGGATTTGGCATTGGTAAAGGTATTTAATTTCCTTTTAAAATATATACTGTCAATTAAGGAACCGCTTGATTGGCAGTTTTTATTGTCTTCTTTTAAAAACATCTTAAATACTTATAAGTGATTCACTACTCTCATCGTTTATATTGATGTATCATAGGGTATGTAAAATTAATAAAGTAATTATGGAGGCAAGATCTATGGATAAGAAAAAAGTCATCAAATTTATGATTAATGTATTACCAATTGTATTGGTACCGTTAATTGTTGAACGTAAACGTATCAAACAACATCCGGACGTACAAAAAGTTACAGATGCTACAAGTAAAGTTGCTTCAAAAACATCTGCAGCAATCAGTAACACAGCGAGTGATGTTAAAGAATATGTCGGCGATAAAAAGCAAGATTTTGAAAATAAGCGTGAACTTAAAAAGTTTGCTAGAGAACACGATCCTGCCTATATTGAGAAAAAAGGCGAAAAATTAGCTAAACAAAATCGTAAAGACGCTGATAAAATGAATAAAATACTTCAAAAAAATATCGAAAAGCGTCATAAAGAAGAGCAAAAAGCCCGCGAAAAGAATGAAATACAACGTATTAAAGATATGAAAAAGTCACAAAAATACGAAGTAAAAGCAGGCTTAACACCTAATAAATTAGATGAGAAAACTGAGAAAAAAGGCGATAAACTAGCTGAAAAAAATCGCAAAGAAATCGCTAAAATGAATAAAAAGTTACAAAAAAATATTGAAAAACGACACAAAGAAGAACAAAAACGCCAACAAGAAGCTGATAAAGCACGCATCAAGTCATTTAAAAAATATAAAGATTATGTTGCCAAAAGCGCCTCTCAACAAAATAAAGAAAACAATACAGAGGCATAATTGTGACACATATTATTATTGATGGAGATGCTTGTCCTGTTGTTGATTCTATTATAGATTTAACAACTGAGACAGGCATTTTTGTGACAATTATTCGGAGCTTCAGCCATTTTTCGAACCAATTATATCCCCCACATGTATCAACATTATATGTTGATGATGGACCAGATGCAGTTGATTACAAAATTGTTCAATTATCAACGAAAGATGATATCGTAATCACTCAAGATTATGGACTCGCAAGTTTATTAGTCGACAAAGTCTTAATTGTCATGCATCATAATGGGAAGATATACAATTCCAAAAATATTCAACAACTATTAGATAAACGATATATGAATGCACAAATTAGAAAACAAGGTGGTCGCCACAAAGGTCCCCCACCTTTTACAAAGCAAGATCAAAAAGTGTTTGAACAATCACTATTAAAAGTCATTCATCGAATTAAGGAGCTGGATTAATATGAAGCGAATCGCAGTTTATTGTGGTGCAAGCAAAGGTCATGACCCTTCATATGTACAAAAAGCATACGATTTAGGTAAATATTTTGCTGAACAAGGTTATGAATTAGTATTTGGTGCAGGGTCAATTGGTATTATGGGTGCCATTCAAGATGGTGTATTAGATCATGGCGGCAAAGCTATTGGCGTCATGCCTAAAATGTTAGATGAACATGAAATCACAAGCCAACGTTTAACTGAATTAATTTTAGTTGATTCTATGCATGAACGTAAAAATAAAATGGCAGAACTTGCAGATGCATTTGTCATGGCTCCTGGTGGCGCAGGTTCACTAGAAGAATTTTTCGAAATGTATAGTTGGGCTCAAATAGGTATCCATGAAAAGCCTATTGCCATTTATAATATTAATGGCTTTTTCAATCCACTACAAACAATGATTGACCATATGATTGAGGAAGGTTTTATTGATCCAAAGTATCGTGCACTTGCACCGTTATGCGACACTAAGGAATCATTAATAGAATCAATATTAAATTTCAAACCTCTAGGTACTCGTTCATACGATTAATCATTCTAAGGTTAAAAAATAAACAAACACCCCTAATATTGTTATCATCAGCTAAACAATGTTAGGGGTGTTTGTTACGCTTATGTATAAATTTTTCACTTTCGAAGATTAATGTAATAGCGCACTTGCCTTTTTAATAAATGATACTTACTTAGATTGGGTAATTCGAAATGATCATACACTGTCATGCCAATTTTTTCCATTACACGTTGTGAAGCTTTATTTGCTTCTGCTGTAAAACTATAGACATCGTATATTTGATGTTCTTCTGCTAACTTCAACGTTGCCTTTGCGCCTTCAGTTGCTAATCCTTTTCCCCAAAATTCTGGCAACAAGCGCCAACCTATTTCATAAAGCGGTAATTCTTTAAATGGATAATCGCTTGTTTCTGGAATATAATTCAAACCTATAAAGCCTATCCATTGATGGGACTCTTTATCTTCTACAGCAAATAATCCAATGCCATAATCTTTAATAACCGCATCCATAGTTCTCATATCTAATTCTGAACGACGATAACTCAATAAACTTGGAAAATATTTACGTACGTCATAATTCGCATTCATTTTTTGAAAAGGTAACAGATCATCTTCATGCCAGTCTCTTAATATTAAACGCTCTGTTTCACAATAAATCATCGATTGACACTCCTATATAATTTCTCAATAAAAAACACAAAATCGATATTTTGATCAACTTTGCGTTTTAGATAGCAGTTTATTTTGATTTAGAAATATAGCTTATAAGTTCAACATGAACTGGCACTTCTTTTAAACGTGCTCTATCTGATTTCAGCGCAGTAAAAGTTGCATCTATAAAATCTTGTTGATGGTTTAAACGATATGTAGCAACAAAAGTATCTGTATCGGACTCAAAGTTTGGTAAATGTGCAATTACACGCTTAATTTCGCCAGTAGAATCAGCAATCGTGCGCCCTGTAATATTTTCTAATTCTCTACCTAATTCTGGCAAAGTAATATCTTGACCCTCTAAAATTCTAAAATCTTGTTCATGCATGCCGTTTCTCTCCTTTATTAATTACGTTGTCTATTTTTACGTTCTGTTTCAATCATGACCACATTTTAATTAATACATACCCTTAAAATAAGGTTTAAAACGCTGTACCTTTCATCTATAACAAGTAAGCAATTCAATTATGATTGGTGTTTGTCATTAGCTTTTTGATCTTTATCTGTTGATGTAGGCTTTTTGTGATTATCTTTATCCGATGACTTAGTTTGATCTTCTGATTGCTTATCTTGTGATGCCTCTTTATCTTTATTTTTGTCTTCGTCTTTTTTATCATCCTTGTTATCTTCTTTAGAAGGTTTTAAATCTTTCACTTCTTTTTCAAGGTCTTTTTGCTTATCTGCTAATTTTTCTTTTTCTTGTTTTAGCTTTTCTTTTTTATCTTTTAATTCTTTATTTTCTTTTTCTAACTTATCGATATCTTTTTCAAGAGATGCTTTTTCTTCGCTTTTACCGCAACCTGTTAAAAATAGCATGACCGCCATAATACTGATGATTAATTTCTTCATATAAAACTCCTTAACGTCATTAAATCTTTTTTAATTTTAACATGAATTAGCAACATAATCCTAATTCTAATCAATATCTTTATACATTTTCACATGACTCACTTGATAACCTAAATCTTTATTCAAAGATATCATTGGCAAATTACTTTTATGAATTGTACTGCTTATTCGCTTTGCATTCATAGTTTTAGCCCATTTTTCAAGCGCAATCTTCAGTTGCGTAGCTATTCCCAGTTTGCGAAATTGTGGTTCAACATATAGCAGTTCAATGTTAACCATACTTTTTTCATTACTAAAATGTCCCCAAATAAACGCTATTAATTGACCTTCATTTTCATATATATAAATTTTATCATTTGTATGTTCTAATCTTGAACATATCATCTCGTACCTAAGAGCAATACTCAGTTTAGTACATTTATAGTTGGATTCTGCTTGCGACAATAATGTCTCATGTATATTAGCTATTTGCTTGATATAATTATGTTCATCTTTATTAAGTGTCCTCATTTTCCTCTCCAATATTAATCGTTATATTTATGCGTTTAATATGATATGATTGACCTTATTAATACTATAAAATCATTTCCATTTTAATTTGGAATTAAACATTTTTAAAGGAGCGCTTAAGTAACAATGAAAAGTACTGCGCAATTAACAAAAGAAAATAATGTTAAATCATTAAGATTAAGCAATACTGATAGAGAAATCTTCGAGAATTATATGACTTATATGCGCTCTGACTTTCGCGTCAATCCTCATGATACAGAGTTAATTATTAACCGTATACTTAAACAATTATTAAGCGCAGAACAACATGGTTTATTAGCCTTAGATTTTTTCAATCACGACCCAAAAGCACATGCAATAAAAGAACTAAAAGCGATGCCTAATGAGACATTTAAAAATATTTTTAAATATATATATCAGCACATCGTTCTATTAATTGGGATTGTTAGTTTTCTCAAAGGATTTTTAGGATTTTTCATGGAAAAAAGTGGAAGTAATTTATATTTTGTTTCATTTCCGTTTTCAGTAGTCGTTGGATTCTTTATTGTCTTTTTATTTATATGGTTTAGTTTTAAAACAATACAACTGCAGTGTTTTAACAATTCAAATTGGATATGGATATTCACCTATTTGGCAATCATTCTACTAATTGTAGGATTTTTCTATGTATTCTTTATTCCACAATCATTACTTGCCTTTAGACCATATATTCAGGTAAGCAATTGGGTATTTATTATATTTTCATTTATAGTTATGCCTATTGGATTACGCATTGAAAGAAATATTTCGAAAAAACATTCTCATACATTTTTATAAACAAAAAGCTTATTACATCATATGCTAATTTGGTACTGTTAATGATAAAATCACTAAATTACAGTTACCGAAAAACATATTTTGCAATAAGCTTTTTATTAATTAATCAATAAAGCATCTATAAAGAACCATACAATCATTATAAACATAATGATTGCTTGAGCTATACTACTTGTTAAAAATGCTACGATTGAACCTATACTTACTTTAACTGCTCTTTCAAATGAATAGCCTTGTATTAATTCAACTATGAATACCAAAATAAAAGGTATAATAATAATTCCAAATGGCGGTAATACAAAACATCCAATAACAACACCAATTAAAGCTGCATACTCTCCAAACTTAGAACCACCGAAGCGATTCACAAAATATTTATTAGCTAAAAAGTCCGCACATAAAATTAATATTGTTAGCAATGCCATAGATACATAAAACACCCATGATAAATGCTGATTATGAAAGCCAAATTGATAGATTAGAAAGCCAACCCATAACACTAAAACAGAAGGAATAACCGGCTTAATCAACCCAACAAATGCTAACATGAAGGCAGCGATGATAAGTAGCCATAAAATAATTGTCATGTTGATATCACATCCTCTTTTGTAATTTTTTGATTTTTAGTAAAGAATATAAGTATCATACCTAACATGATTGATGCTGCTGATACAAAAAATACATTTTCCAAACCTACCCAGTGACTCATAGCACCACCTAATAAGTTACCGCCTAACTGTCCAATAACCATTGCATTAGAAAATAGTGTTGAGGCGTAGCCTGGGAAATCTGGTAAGATATCTTGGAAATAACTAATGCCAATTCCTAAAAGAACCGCTAAGAAAATAGCTAAAAATACCTGTCCTGCTAACATCATATAGAAGTTTTTAAATACCCCTATGCTGAAGTAGAATAAACTACCAAAAATCGCTCCATAAATCAACAATGTTCGAGTCTGTAATCTAGATGATAAAACGCCAAGAATGATCATAAATGGCACTTCTAAACCAGCACATAAACTAGCTAAATAACCGACATGTTGCTCATTTTCTTTTAAATAATCAGTAACAAATAAAGGCATATTCATCGTATACATCCATTGTCCAATGTGTAATAAAATAAATGCAATAAATGGTAATAAAAGCGTTTTGTCTTTAAACATATTAGGAGCAATTTTTTCAACATGTTGTTGCGTACTAATAGGTTGTTTAATGTTTAAATCCTTATAGAAAAACACTTGAAGTACTAAAGTAAATAAAATGATACTTATTGTTCCACCAAACAATCCAGCATAGCCTTTTAATCCGATTAATTGCGCACCAATAAATGGACCAAATAAAAAGCCCAATGAGAACATTGAACGTAATACTGTGTTGGCAAATTGAGCTCTATCTTTAGAGCTTGAAACATTGATAGATTCTCTAGCAGATGCGTAAAGTTGGGGCATTGCTGGTGCAAATAATCCTTGGAAAATCGCATATAGTAATATGAATAACCAGATTGTATCTACAAAAAAGTATATTGAAAAACCAAGCGCACCCATTAATAATGCGAGAATAATAATAATTTTTCTATTAAAGTGATGCGTATCCGAAAATCTAGCAATAATTGAATTTACTGTAAACTGGCTAATCGCTGCAGATGCTAGAAGTAATCCATACTGATTTGTTGTCATACCTAAATCTTTAGTTGCAAAAAGAACAAGATATGGGACCGTAACCGCAATACCCATACCTAGTAGAAACATATTAACAACAAAGAGTTTATAATTCTTTATTTGTAATAACGCTGCAAACATATCCATAACCCCGCTTCTTAGAGCCCCTTTTAATTTATTAATTAGGGGCTCTTATGCAGTTGATGCATTAGCAATCAACTGCGTTCCTTTGTCCCCTTTTAATTTATTAATTAGGGGCTCTTATGCAGTTGGTGCATTAGCAACCAACTGTATTCCTTTGTCCCCTTTTAATTTATTAATTAGGGGCTCTTATGCAGTTGGTGCATTAGCAACCAACTGTATTCCTTTGTCCCCTTTTAATTTATTAATTAGGGGCTCTTATGCAGTTGGTGCATTAGCAACCAACTGTATTCCTTTAGTCCCCCTTTTAATTTATTAATTAGGGGCTCTTATGCAGTTGGTGCATTAGCAACCAACTGTATTCCTTTAGTCCCCCTTTTAATTTATTAATTAGGGGCTCTTATGCAGTTGGTGCATTAGCAACCAACTGTATTCCTTCGTCCCCTTTTAATTTATTAATTAGGGGCTCTTATGCAGTTGGTGCGTTAGCAACCAACTGTATTTCTTCGTTCCCTTTTAATTTATTAATTAGGGGCTCTTATGCAGTTGGTGCATTAGCAACTAACTGCGTTCAATTTAACCGAATAGTTTAAAATTAAATACTAACACCTTAAATTAGTCTAAGACTACGCCTTTGGTTGTTCAACAAAGCTCGCCATAAGATTTACAAAAGAATCAACTTGTGGCAATTGCAACATACTCGGATCATAACTCATAAACGTTGAACGAATCAGCGGTTCATTATCAATTTCTACTTTTTCAAACTCAAATTGTTCTTTGCTGATATTTTTCATCATAATTTCTGGCAAGATTGTAACACCTACACCACTAATCAACATTTCTTTACAAGTTGCCACTTGATCCACTGTAATAGTTGCATGATAATCTTGCTCTAAATTATCGTTATACCATTGCTTTATTTGATTTATATAAATCGGGTCAGCTTGAAACTCTATGAATGGCAACTTTGTAACATCGTCTCGTCTATTTTTTGGAAAAATAAAATAATGATCATCATTAAATAAATGTGTGTTAGCTAAATTCATTACCTTATTTCCACGAGTTATCATAACATGATAGTCTCTATGGTTTGCTTTAATTTGTTCAGTTGAACCAACTTGTACTTGAATTTCAACATTAGGAAATTGGGCATTATATAGGCTCAAAACTTCAGGAAGTAAGGTTTGTCCAATCAATGAAGAACACCCTATTGATATTGTTCCATTCACTTCACCAATATGTGCCTGCATTTTGTCAAAAAATAATCGCTCTCTTTTCAACATGTCACGGGCATGCTCAATAATCATTGTTCCTTCAGTTGTTGTAATCAATTGTTTTTTTGTTCTGATAAAAATATCTACTCCAAAAGCATTTTCAATAGCTTTTAGTCTTTGTGTAACAGCAGGTTGAGATATATATAAAATTTCAGCCGCTTTACGTAACGTTTTCGTTTCGTCTAATGTTATTAGTAAACGATAGTCTTCAATCTTCATAATTTCCCCCCATAAATTATTCAATTATTGAACTTTCATGACTACGAGCATTCAAGAGTTCATTACTAACGAATAATTTCACCAATTTTATTGGTATGGCTGCAGCTTGAATTACTTATTTTTTCTTTTGTTGTTGGTGATTTTTAGTTTGATTATATTGCTTAGGTTTTATTTGTTTGCTTTTTTCAAAATTAGTTTTATTTTGTGGCTTTTGATGATTTTTTTTGAGCCTTTGCATTAATTTTATTAAAGCAGTACATGATTTTCTTTTGGAATCCTTTAAAATCATTTTCTAACTCTGCCATAATTTGATGCGCAATCATATATGCTTCATGAAATTGCTTTTTTGTAATTTGCTCACTTTCTAATGCAAACATTAAATCATCTTCATCTACTAACTCATATTCACCACTTGGTAATGCTAAAACATCTAAACATAAATCTACTGTACGTGCATTACCTTTTTGCGTTATATTTTTGATATTTATATCAAAATAATATTCTAATGGATTGCCTTTATTATCAAACATTACAGTTATACTATAACGTTTCTTTTCAGGTAGTATTTGCAACCATTTATAATTGTCATCTGCGACAATAATATTTTGTCCAACTACCGTCACCTCTAAAGGATCACGAACCTTTTTCATCGTGACTAAGCCTATAATACCCTTGAACCTATTATTATTAACTTTTACCTCTGTGTATTCCCTATCAATTAGGCGACGCCAGTGACGTTTATCTATATACTTTACTTTCACAGTCACCAACTCCTTGTCATTATTATATAAAACTACATGAATGATGTCATGTCATGATACAGTTTTATAGTTTTTGTTAATCATATGAAAATATTTATTATTATTTTACTACAACTCGCTTCAATTTACTTAAAATAGACAATATTAATTAGATAGTACACATACTTCTTCATAACAATGATTTTTCAAAATTATAAATAATATGGTCTTATCGTTTTCAAAATCATTTAATGTTAATTTCATTAGAAAAAGCTGTAGCATCAATTCTATTCTGATTCAATCAAGAATACATACAAAAATGAAGTGACTCAAAGGTTTATTAACAACCTTCAAACCACTTCATTGATCATTTTTATTTTAAAGCATATTTTTCAATCACTGATTTAAGATGCGGATATTGTGTAATTAATTCAGATTGCTTAAACAATTCAAACTGCTTAAACTCAAATGCCGGTTGACACATACAACCTACTAAACTATAAGTATTTGAAATTTCGATTGAAGAAGCAAAAATTGTTCCTTTAGGCACTACATATTGCAATACATCTCCATTTTGGATATCAGTACCCAATGTTGCAGTCGTATATTCCCCATCCAGATTTATCATATGAATTGTTAGAGAATCACCAGCATGATAGTACCATACTTCATCAGCATCAATTCGATGAAAATGCGAAATATTGTCATCTGTAAGTAAAAAATAAATACTACTAAACGGCGCTCTGCGTCCATCTTTCAATACTTCTCGGATTGTCTCTCTATAGAAACCACCTTCAGGATGTGATTCAAGTTGCAATTCATCAATCCATTGTTCTGCTGATTTCATTATTTCAAATCCACATTATGGAATACGTTTTGTACATCTTCTAAATCTTCTAATGCATCGATTAATTTTTCAAATGTTACTTGGTCCGCTTCAGAAAGTTCAATATCTGTTTGAGGTAACATTTCAAATTCAGCAACTTTAAATTCTTCAACACCTGCTGCACGAAGCGCATCTTGAACGACTGCAAATTGATCTGGTTCAGCATAGACTATTGTCAATCCATTATCGTCAATCACATCATTTACATCTACATCTTGTTCCATTAATGTTTCAAGTATTTCGTCAACAGACTTTCCTTCAATACCAAATGTTGCCACATGGTCAAACATATAAGCAACTGATCCAGATACACCCATATTACCGCCGTTTTTACCAAAAGCAGCACGCACATCAGATGCAGTACGATTTACATTGTTTGTTAACGCATCAACAATTAGCATTGATCCGCTAGGTCCAAATCCTTCATATCTTAGGTGATCAAAGTTTTCGTCTCCAGCACCCTTAGCTTTATCTATTGCTTTTTCAATAATATGATTCGGCACTGAATATGTCTTAGCGCGTTCAAGCACCAACCTTAAAGCTTGGTTAGATTCTGGATTGGGTTCACCAGATTTTGCTGCAACATAAATCTCCTTACCAAATTTCGCATATATTCTACTTGTGTTTTTATCTTTTTGGGCCTTTTTTTCTTTAATGTTATTCCATTTACGTCCCATAATGTCATCTCGCTTTCGAACTGTTTAATTAACAACATATATTATACATGATTTTTTTATGATTATATACATTTTCACAATTAACATTATTGAATTACGATTTCTTCAATCTGTTACTTAGTTTTAAAATATGTATATATAAAAAATGTGCCGATAAGCAATTTCTATGCTTTCGACACTCAATTTCAATTAAATATTTAAAAATTGTTCTACATCTTCAAATAAAGCATTAAATTTAGATATATCATCATCATTTAAATAAATATAAATTTTACGCTCATCTTTAGATGATCTAACTTTACTAAGTCTTTCTTTTTCAATTAGTCTTCTTATAGAAACTAATAATTTTGTCCTACTTAAATCTAGCTCATCCATTGCAGTTTTTAAAAATGATTGCATAAGTACTTTCTCATCTTTGCAATGCTTCATCGTTAAATCTAAGACTGCTAAATCATTTAGCGACAACTTATATTTTTTATCAATATATTCAGATAATGCTTTATATTGTTTATAGAAGCCAAGCAATGTTTCTAATTTCTCAGTATTCAAAATGTTGCACCCCCAAATATATAAAGACAATGCTTCTGTCATTATTATCTTAAATTTTTCTGCCATTGTCTTTCTCATTTGTTTTTAATACGTTGTCAAAATTACCAACAAATGCAAATTAAATTTTGCAATACATATCAAGGTGTTATTTTTTTCCTATTTTAATTATGTATAACGCATTAAAAGTAACGTTAATATTTAAGGAATTATTACTAAAGTTATGCTCTTTAATCTCGATTGCTGGTTTAAGGTAGTTGTCAATTTTAGATAGTAAACTAGGGTTCCATTCATATTTATCTCTTAATTCTTTAGAAATCAAATGATTAATGTTGCCACTATTTTCGTCCAATGTTTCTATTACAATTAGATATTTATCGTTTAAAACATTGTTTTTAAAATTTATATAAACTTGACTATCCTCAAAATTACTCATAATTGTCTCGCTCTCTATCACTCGCCAATCATAAATAACAAGACAATAATAATTCTCTATATCAAAAATAGAATAATAACTGTTTTCATATTTTGGTTTCGAGACATATTCGATAAATTTTTCCAATATAAGACCTAGTGTTGTCTTAAATCCATTTTTGTCATATAGATGCATCGCATTAAATGCTTGATGATTGTCAAAAATGTTCAATCCAAACCCATCAAAGTTGTGATACAGCGCACTTAATGTCTTATAAATCAATGGGGCACTATTACTTAAATCTCGTTCTTTATTATTAATCAGTTTATGATTTTCAACATTTAAAAAAATCAGCTTTTCTTGTTCAATATCCAATTCATTAATTACTTGTTTTAAATTTTTAAAATGCAAAATATTTTTCAATAGTAACTCATCACTTTCCCCCATCAAATAAGGGCTACTTAAATTTGCATTATCTATTATTAACGAATCGAATTTAAGTCGCTTTATTTGTGATACTAGTGATTTAAAAACTGAAGGTTTTTCAAATAAACAGGTAATATTCAATCCTAATTTTACATTCAACATGATGTTATGTAATTTTAATATCATTCGATAAATTGTTCTAATTTCCATCAATGATAAATCAAAAACAAAATGCACTTCGTAATTATTATGATTACTTAATTCGTTTGGAGATATTTGTCTGAAAACACTCATAAAAGCTTCTTCAACATAATAAGTTGTTTCAATATCATTTATATTAAATGCTATCTTTAAATCACTTTCAATTATTGTTTTAATGATTGCGAATTTTTCTTCTTCTGACATGGTATTTTTACTTTTTAAAATCGATGGCATGATGAAAAAGACAACTTGACTGTTCTTATTCAATAAGGTTTTAAAGATTCCTTCTAAGAAAACTAATTTCATTTCTGTAAAAGTATTTATTTGAATAACCGTTTGAAACAATTTAGGTGTTTCAAATTTGTCTTCATCAATATGTATAACATCAGTTAGGTGGTTTTTATAATGTTCAATATAATTCAATATGATTTCTTTTACTTCTTGCACCATTTTGCCTACTAGTGGTTCTGGCTTTAGCATTAAACATTTATTATATTTTGATAAATTACGATATTCATTCGGTGTTATATCCATATAACTTTTAAACATTTTAGAGTAAGTGGAGCTACTACTAAAACCTAAATGTTCACTTATGTTGCTAATAGTACTATCAGTAGTAAGTAGTATTTCAATCGATTTACCAATTTTCAAAGTATCAATATATTTTTTAAAACCCATGCCCATAAGTAAGTGGAATTGTGATGACAAATTTGACTTTGAAACAAATAATTTATCAGCGACACTTTTTAATGTCAATCGTTGATTTACATTTTGATAAATATATTCGAGCTCGTCACGCAAATCACCATAATAGGCATATCGATATTGATTTTGCGCAATCTTTTTATCCATACTTGCTTCTTTTGCAATAATTTTAATAATATCCTGTAATTTTCTAACATCAGCGTCATTGAGAGGTTGATTATCAAGGTATCGATAAGTCAATTTTAATAGTAGACATTTCAAATTATAGGATGATTTAATTAACTTTGCTGTATAGTGGTAATTAAAGAAAGTAAAGCCTAATTCCGCAAACCAATCGCTACTCAAATACAACATGATCGTTTTTTTATTATTCTTAATACTAAATACATCCAGATGATTAATAATATATATATCATCTTCAATTATTTTACTTTTACGAAATTTTTGTAGTTCGATTTCCCCGTCAATTGGCCAAAATAAGACTATGCCATCTTGGCAACGCGTTGTCGCATATTCATTATTAGTAAGTATATGCAAGCATGATTTTGCCATAACTTTACCTCTTTCTATATTTAAGTACCACTTTTATCATTCCCTATAATATTTAACTTATTTAATTAAACGTAAATTTAACACAATACGAATACCAAATCAAAAATAAATAAAACTATATAATGGGTAATTTTTAAACTTATATATCAATCATTTAAATATTACAAAAATAGATGTAGCCAGTTTAATTAAACTATCCAATTGAAAACACACTACTTTTTAGTATTTTCAAAATAATTTTAAATGACCACATCTACAACGTATTACTATTATCTTTTGTTAGTTTTATATTCATTTTCAATTTAAAAATAAACACTTATTTAAATCACATTCTACTTTTGAGATGAGCTCAAACTAACATTAAATTGTTTATATTATCTATACTTATTCCTATTAATATTTCGATTTTAAAATTAATACGTAGCTATACTTTACTTTTCTAATAAAAGTGTAATTAGAAAGGCAAGTACACCTGTTTAAAGTTTATCTTCTAAGATTTGTTTACTTTAGAACTATAGCAGTTAATCATTTCAATGATTAATAATATTTTTACAATTTAAGGTAATATATTTTTATTGCTTTATCAGTAAAATCTCTATCTAAATTTCTAAATTATGACAATCGCTCCAAATTAAGGTTGATATTCATTATTGATTATTCCAAAACTTTATACAAATTTCTTTATTAATTTAACTGTTTATCTTCTGAACATATTAGCAAGATAAAGTATATCCTTAATAATATTCAACAAATTAATAAATAGATTAAATCCCATTTCTCTTGGTGAATAGTCACCTCTTTTTAAACGATTAAAATCATACAAAGTATAAAGTAGAAATAACAACAGACTAACGACGGTAATAATAGTATAAAAAATAGGATTTTGAAGAAAAATACCAATTAGACTCGCAATAATTAATGTTATTAATGTAACGAATAAATACTTGCCTATACTCGATGCATCTCCAACGAAGAAATAACCAATAATACCAAATGCTATAAATGCAAAAATTGCTAATGCGATATTTTTATAGAAAATATCTGGTCCTAAATTTTGTAAATACGTGGTAAACGTTGCGTATGACAATAAGCCAATTACTACAGCGTAAATATGTGAAATAATTAAACCGAACCGTCTCGCTCTTTCAAAAACAAGTGTTGCTAAAATAATAATCAGTAATCCAAATGACAAGGGTTGTCGCCAACTTAATGGTAAAAACTGACCTAGATAGCATCCTATACCAAATATAATCCAGTAATACATAAAATAAAGCCACACTTTACTTATTGATTGAGCATGTTGGTTTTGATGATAATATGAATGATTTGTATTTTGCGACAAAATAATTCCTCCTTCTACTGTCGTTTTATGCGTCAAATTTTACAGTAAATTTTGCTTCATCAAAAGAAATAACCTTTAACAAGTATAGTGATTTTACATTTTACAATGTTACAAAATATAATTTTTTATAATTAGTTAAAATCACTAAAACGCTTTTATACACTATCAAATCAACATTTATAAAAATATGAACCGATATCCTAAAATGTTAATAATATTACAAGATAATAACAAACCACACAAAGCTACTTATTTTTGATAATATGGAAAGCGTAATATAAAACGAAAACTTAATTTACTATATAAATTGTCTTAATAATTTTTAAAAGTAGTAAATCTTAATTTTAAGGAGGAGTCCCTTTGAAAAAATTAGCATTTGCAATAACAGCAACATCTGGTGCAGCTGCATTTTTAACGCATCATGATGCACAAGCTTCTACACAACATACAGTACAATCTGGTGAATCATTATGGAGTATTGCTCAAAAATACAACACTTCGGTAGAGAGTATTAAACAAAATAACCAATTAGATAACAACTTGGTATTCCCTGGTCAAGTTATCTCAGTAGGTGGAAGTGATGCTCAAAATACGTCAAACACTTCTCCACAAGCTGGTTCAGCATCATCTCATACTGTACAAGCTGGTGAATCATTAAATATCATTGCTAGCAGATATGGTGTTTCAGTTGATCAATTAATGGCAGCCAATAACTTACGTGGTTATTTAATTATGCCTAACCAAACATTACAAATTCCTAATGGTGGATCAGGTGGTACAACACCAACAGCTACAACAGGTAGCAATGGCAATGCATCATCTTTTAATCACCAAAATTTATACACTGCTGGTCAATGTACATGGTACGTATTTGACCGTCGTGCTCAAGCTGGTAGTCCAATTAGCACATATTGGTCAGACGCTAAGTATTGGGCTGGTAACGCAGCTAATGATGGTTACCAAGTAAACAACACACCATCAGTTGGTTCAATTATGCAAAGCACACCTGGTCCATATGGTCATGTTGCTTATGTTGAACGTGTCAATGGTGATGGTAGTATCTTGATTTCTGAAATGAATTACACATATGGTCCATACAATATGAACTATCGTACTATTCCAGCTTCAGAAGTTTCTAGCTATGCATTCATCCATTAATTAAATAAATTGTACTGATATATACTAGCAATTCACATCATGTGAGATTGCTAGTTTTTTATTTTTGAAAAAAATTTTCATTTTGGTACAAAAAATTATCTCACCCTTCCCTATCATACTTATTTATATTTTGTATGAATGGTAGTTAGGTAAAAAATAATAACCCACCTATTTGATTAAATTAAATGCATAATATATTAAAAATCAAAATAATGCAACTAAGCTGACTATATAATGATTTAATTTGTTATACCAGTATTTTACGCTTTTTCGTCTACATATACAAATTTATATTAAATAAAGTCCAATACAATTTAGGTTAATTAAACAAGTTGATAGCTATTTAATTATTCATTCATTGAAGAATATAAACTATTAAATCATTATTTTGCTCTTACATATGATTTAATGACCTAACTGATTATGTTCCATGGAATACATTTATAACATAGCCTCAAATTAAAATGCTTTGTCTTGGTCATTCTATGTAAATTCTATAAAATATGTTATCTATTTACATAAAAAATGAACTTCAATACCACCATATTTTTGTGATACTGAAGTTCAGTTTAGTTTTATTTTCAATTAGAAAAATAAGTTAAGTATATAGAATAATAAACCTGCTAACAATGCTGAAATAGGTAATGTAATCACCCATGTAATGATCATTCGTTGTGCAGTACTCCATTTTACACCTTTAGCTCGGTTAGAAGCACCAACACCTAAGATTGATGATGACACAACGTGAGTTGTTGATAATGGGAAATGTAGCGATGACGCAACAAAAATTGTTAATGCAGATGATAAATCGGCCGCTGCACCATTTGCAGGACGTATTTTCATAATATTACCACCTACAGTTTTGATAATTTTCCAGCCACCAATTGCAGTACCAAGCCCCATTGCTGTCGCACAGGCAAATTTTACCCATAGCTGTGGTTCAACGCTACCATCATTCTGTACATTAGCAACAATCAATGCCAACGTAATAATACCCATTGATTTTTGCGCATCATTCGTACCGTGAGAGAATGATTGTAACGCTGCTGTGAAAATTTGGAAAAATCTAAAGTTACGATTCGCTCTTGTTAAATTTGCATTTTTAAAGATAACTTTAAAAATTGAATACATCAAGAAACCAACACAAAATGCGATAATCGGTGAAACGATTAATACAATAATAATTTTTGTGAAACCTTGGTAATGTAACACTCCAAATGAGCCTTCAGATGCGATTGCTGCACCCGCAATTGAACCTATAAGTGCATGTGAAGACGAACTTGGAATTCCGTAAAACCAAGTAGCTAAATTCCAAATAATAGCCGCAAGTATAGCAGCTAACACAACAACTAATCCATTTTCCAATTTAAATGGATCGACAATGTCTTTAGTAATGGTGCCTGCAACGCCCGTAAATGTTAAAGCACCTATAAAGTTCATCACTGCTGCCATTAAAATTGCCGTTTTAGGCGTTAACGCTCTAGTAGATACAGCAGTAGCTACTGCATTGGCTGTATCATGGAATCCATTGATAAAGTCAAATATCAGCGAGAAAATAACTACAGCTATAGTGACGATGATTATATATGACATAAATATATACTCCCCTTAGCTATTTTTCATAATAATAGTTTCAAAATTATTTGCTACGATTTGACATTTATCAGCAATTTCTTCCATGCTTTCATAAATATCTTTTATTTTAATTAATGTGATTGGATCTGTTTCGCTATTGAAAATATGTTTAATTGACTGTCTTAAAATACCATCACAGTTTGTTTCAAATTCTTTAATATTAATTGAATGAATACGCATATGTGATAATTTTTTATCGACTAATAAGCCGACAGCAAGTTTCATTTCTGCAACTGCTTTTTGAATGTTATCAACAAACTCAGCCATATATTCATCTGTGTATTCGATTGAATACATTTCAAACATAGCTGCCGTTTCTTCAATTGCATCTAAAACATCATCAATTGCATCACATAATGATAAAATATCTTCACGTTCAATTGGTGTGATAAATGTTTGATTTAAATCAGTAATTACTTGATGTACTAATTCGTCACCATGTGACTCATAAGTTTTAATGTTGTCTGAGTATGCTTTTAAATCTAAATGAGTATTGAAATCCATTTTACCGAATTCAATAGCAGCACGATCCAGATTGAAAACCATCTCTTCTAATTGAACCATAAACTTATCTTTTTTCTTACTAAACATTTAAAATCCTCCATTTAAGCGATTGTCACCAATCACATTCAGTTATAATTTGTTTCAAATTAAGACAAGTGAATTTACAAACTAATGATACAAATTTGTTATTATCAATCGTCAGTATAATTTTAGTGTACTGATATTAATTTCAAAAATGCCTCACAGTAAACAATTTACTGTATTTGCCCTTATATGAAAATAGCACAAAATTTACAATCCCACAATTCAATTTACAAATTTTTAACAATTCCGAAACTTAACTTTTACATAAAATTTAAATAGTAGTAGGCATTTGTTTTGAAAAAGTTATTGTATAGGCAATTTTTTATCTATACAACTCTAAAAATTGTAAATGAATATAGTTGGGAAATTTGCAACGATACAATATTTATTACATAACTTTTACATATTAAAATACACTTATCTTGTTTAAAACGATCATTGACTCATATATCTCTCAATGAATATACTTTTATTTTCTCACATTTAATACAATTTACAAAGTTGAATCCTGTTAATCTTTTCAATTAAAAGCATCACCAATTAAATATATTTCATTCAAAACACTTTCATAATCACTCATACCTTTACTTCATTATTAATATGGTATTTTAACCCAGTATTCAACTATACATGCTAAAAATATAACTTCTCTTCATTTATAATAAAAAGCTCCCAGTATAGTTCGTGAATCCGAATCCACTACTCTACTGAAAGCCATCTGTATATTTTATATGGAATGTCTAATTGTTCGCTTGGAATGATTATAAGCCGTCACTGCAAAAACAGCATACATACAAATGTATAATCCCATTACTATGAAAACCGGTATTTGATTCGTTGTACCCATTAATTTCATATATGCTAATGATGTAAAATATGCATGTGATAGTGCAATAACTAAAGGTAACCCAAAATTAAACATAATTTTAAACTTTAGTCCCCTTGCCATATCTTTTTGTGTAAATCCAAGCTTTCTCAATATACTATAATTCTCTAATTCATCTTCGGTTTCATCTATTTGCTTAATGTATATAATGCAACATACAGCAATCAAGAATGTAATACCTAAAAATGATGTTACAAATAATAATATTCCGGTTAAACTTGATATTGAGCTTATCGCTTCACTTCTTGTTTTAATAGATTTATCAACTTTATTTTTCGCTTTTTCTAATGCTAAAGCATCTTTTTTATGTTTCAAATCGAATCCAAATTGAGAGACGATATGCTTTGCCTTTGTATATTTTCTTATTTCTTGATAGTCTTTATCATTTAAGACAAACGTTGGTCCACCTAAATCAACATCTGTCATAAAATAGATTTTATTAATATCTTTACGTAACTTAATATTCACATGGTGCTTTTTCGTTCCTATAACCGCTTTACCATGCTTCTTATGTTTCACTAAATCTTTGATAGAACCTTCCGCTACAAACAAATCAGCTTGCCCACGTTTCAAATCAGTATTAGGGATGTATTTATCACTAGTAATTGTTACATTGTATGGTTCTTTCGCTTTTACATCAAATAAATTATCTTTATACAATTTCGTATGAATTACTTCTTTATAATTATAAAAATGAGGAATTTTTTGATTGTTTAATTCACTTGCTAATTGATTAGCTTTTTGTTGGTCTTTAATTGTAACGTCGTGTGGTGCAGTATATTTTATTTCACTTGATAAGGACGCTCTACTTATAGCAGCAAAGCAAAGAACTGAAACAGTAATCGCTGAAATGATTGCCATGACCGTAAGTGAAAAAGCATTTTTCTTAATACGATACATAATAGATGATGAGAACATGACATCATTTACACTTATAACACCTTTTCTAAACTTCTTCACCATTTTAAAAACTAGAGAAACAGAGCTTTTAAAAAATAAGTATGCCCCAATCACAGTTGACAATAAAATAAACATAAGTGTACCGATAGAATCATAATATTGAACAATGTTCAAAGATAGATAGTATCCTGTGGTAATCAATACTATACCTAAGATGCCTAAAACAACCTCTTCAAATGTAATTTTATTATGATTTGTTTCTTTAACCTGGTTATTCTTTGACATCTGTGAAATAGATTGTTTGAACACTAATATAAAATTTTGAGCAGATGTTAAAAAATAAGCGACACCGATTAACATTAATGTTTCAAATACCGCCCTCAAACTAAAAATAATTGGAACCTTTTCTTTAATTCCTAATAATGTAAAGACAATCATTAATAACAGTTTCGAACCAAAAATACCAATAATAATACCTAATATTGCCGTAATTATAAATATTAGTAATTGTTCGAGCATTAGTATATAAATAATGTTGAATTTAGATAAACCTAATGTTTGATATAATGCAAGCTCATAACTTCGTCGTTTAATAAATAACACATTGGCATATAACAAAAATGCAATTATGATGAAAAATAGGAAGTAGCTTCCGACTTGTGAGCCTTCCTTTATAATTGGATATGACTCTGTCATGTTTAGTTTATGAGCGTATTTTAATGCTACAAAGCTAAAATACAATACTACACTCGTAATTAATGAAAAAAGATAGATGGCATAATGCGATAAATTTTGACGGAAATTTTTAAATATTATCTCGTTAAAGGTCATAATTAACGCCACCTAAAACACTTTGTACACGTATTATTTCTTTGAAAAAGGTATGTTTATCGTCATCCCCTTGGTATAATTCAGTGAAAATTTGACCATCTTTTAGCATCACTACTCTATTGGCATAACTTGCTGCAACAGGATCATGCGTTACCATAATAATTGTAGACTTAAATGCTTCATTCATTCTTGTTAATCGTTTTAATAAATCTTGAGTACTTTTAGAATCCAGTGCACCTGTTGGTTCGTCAGCAAATATAATAGAAGGTAATGTAATAAACGCTCTTGCAGCAGATGTTCGTTGTCTTTGTCCACCAGACAATTCAGAAGGATATTTATCACTAATATCCAATATATTTAATGCTTCTGCTACTTTTTCATAACGATTTAACATGTGTTCTTTATCTAACTTCTGTACCGTTAGTGGTAACATTATGTTTTCTTTAACAGTCAATGTATGCAGTAAATTATACTCTTGAAAAATAAAACCAATATCATGCTTGCGTATATCAGATAATTCTTTGTTTGAAAGCTTTTCTAATTTTTTTCCTTTTAATGTAATAGAACCTTGTGAAATATAATCAATTGAACTTAAAACATTTAATAATGTCGTTTTCCCAGATCCAGAGGGACCCATAATAGCAATAAACTCGCCTTCTTCAATAGACATATTGATATCTCGCAACACTTCTTGTGCCATTTTTTTAGTTCCATATATTTTTGTTAATTGTTTTACTTCTAAAATTGCCACTTTAACACTCCTATAATTTATCTTAACTTCATTTCCTTTAGGCTTTGGCACTTGTATCTTCAATTTAACATATGACTAACATCTATCTTATTATAACGTTGAAGCTGCATTGATGTATCAATTCTAAGTAACAAAACGCATGTTTAAAATGACAAATTTGTCACTTCCGACATGCGTTCAACAATTTCATTTTGTAATGGGAAAATCAATTTGACAGTTGTCCCCTTACCAACAGTCGACGTGACTTGCAGATGAATACCTAATTGATCCTTTACACTATTTACTAAATATAAACCCATACCTGAAGACGTCGTTTCATTTCTGTTAGCCGTTGACGTAAATCCTCGTTCAAATATTCGTGGCATATCTTTTTTACTAATACCTCTGCCATAGTCTTTAATATATAACGAAACATGTTGATCATTTAATTCTGTCCCAATTTCAATATTAAAATTCTCACTATATTTCAGTGCGTTTGACAAAATTTGTCTAATAATCATACGGCACCATTTTATATCTGTATAAACATAATCATCCACTTTAAAGTCAACATCAAAACCAATACCTTTAACCTGACTAATATGTCTTGTTAATTGTATTTCATCAATGACCATGCGTTTAAGTGACACGTAATCAAAATACATATCTTTGCGCTGAGATTCTAATCTAGTAATATACAGTTGTGTATCTAGCATCGAGTTTATACGAGACCATTCATATAGTAATGCCTGTTTTCTTTCTTGATTTTCTTCTTGATCAATTAATAATTTCATGGCTGTCACAGGTGTTTTTATGTCGTGCACAAATTCTGTAATGGTTTGTTCATGCATGTTCAATTGTAACTGTTGCTCAACAACCTTTTCTTTGTGCGCTGAGATTTGACGATATAAATAATCAACTGTATGACGTTGAAATGGCGTTTCCGCTAAATCTTTATGTTTAATTTCTTCTATTTCTTTATCTTTGTCAAAATGCTTATATAATTTTACTTCTTTAAAATATGTCAATATAAGAAAAATCATTGTTAAACTTAAATTCAAAGAAACAATATAAAATAAACTGTCTATTGGAAAATCATAATCGATTAGACTAATGCCTAACATAAGCAAGTTTAAAAACAATATCCAAAATATCCAGTTCATGCGAGATTTCAAAAAATAAGCTACCCATTTCAAATTATTCATGAGCCATATATCCTTTTCCTACTTTTGTTTCGATTGCACTATCCATACTTATTTCAGATAATTTTTTTCGTAAACGATTCACATTTACTGTTAACGTATTATCACTAACAAATGCTTCATCATCCCATAATGCAGTGATAATTGTATCTCTCGAAACGATTTGATTTTTTTTGGTAATAAGAATTTCTAATATAATCATTTCTGTTTTAGACAGGAAAATCGTCTGATCACCTTTTTGTATACTATCTTTTGATAGATCTATAATGGCATCTTGCCATGTTAACGTGCGTTTTTCTTCAGCAGTAAATTCATACACTCGTCGATAAATCGCTTGTAATTTAGCAATTAATACATTTGTATAAAAAGGCTTTTGCATATAATCATCTGCGCCAAGTTCCATACTCATCACTTGATCCATTGGATTATCACGAGATGATAAAAATAATATTGGTACGTTGGAAACTTCTCTCATTTTTCTGCACCAATAAAACCCATCATATTTAGGTAATTGAACATCCAATATAACAATTTCAGGATTAAAACTTTCAAATGTATCCATTACTTTGCCGAAATCTTCAATACCAGCAACATTAAAATCCCATTGTTCTAATTCTTTTTTCAATTCTTGAAACAAAGTATTGTCATCTTCTACTAGTAGTATTTGCATCCATATCACCCAATATCATTTAGTATATTTCATATTTTCTCCTGATTTTAATCGACTTTGAAAATCTTTAATCCGGCAGTCAACTTCAAAGCCATGAATCATCATTTTTTGCATTGGTGCTTGTATAAAGTAATAAATCGGCCAAAATAATCGAGGGATATAATCGTATAGATGTATATAAACGACTGCCGACTCTTTGATTAATCTAAATTCTAACTTCCCTTGATTAACTGTATATTTTTTCACTAAACTTCCACTCAATAAAATTAAAGTTATTATTCCATCAGCTGTTTCTACTATTTTAAATACTGCGAGCGGTCGTACCTTATTCTTAATATATATCTTAAATTGATCATGTGATTTTTCTGTTTTCACAAAAGTTCCTTTAGTATAACCCATCCATGCAATAAAGTGGTTTACAACGTTCTTTAATGTCCATCCCTTTGGTAAAACTACCTTCATCGTTGATCTAACATCATCATACTTTGAAACTTGTAATTCTACATTAACTAAAGAACGTTTAAAAACTAAATTTGTTGTTTCTACAGTTGTACCATATGCACCTAGGCGTTCAATTGTTTCATTATCATAACGACTCCCAGGTATGTAGATTACTTTTTTTACTTGATTGATAGCCGCTGCTCGACCAAAATTATCTGCTGCGATTAATGTTAAATCTCTTGCTGATGATTGTGTTATTTTGGCAGAATTCTTTGTTGGGTCGATAAAGAATACAGCAATATCTATTTGATTCATTGCGGCAACAACCTGTTCGTAATGAAATATATCACACTGAATCCAAGTCATTTCAACATCATCTGTTTTTTTATTGTCTGGATATTTTGATATAGCAAAAAGTTCAGCATCATTTTCAATCACTTCACTTAAATACTTACCAATATATCCTGTTCCACCTGCTAATAAAACTTTAGGTTTCATCTAAAATACTCCTTTAAACTGTAACCAAAAAACATATTACTCCACCTTTTAGTTACATATATATTATAATAGTAGCAAATGTTTTAAAATTTCAAAATACTGGAGGCTTTTTATGGCCCATATTATACGTAGAGTTAGTATCAAAGATGTAGAAAATTTCATTTCAATGTTAGCGAAAATATACGATGAATCTCCGTATATGTTCTACACACCAGGAGAATATGATCCTAGCGTCACATCAGCTAGTAAACAATTAGAAGAATATATCACTTCTCCACATAAAGTCATCTTTGTTGCTGAAAGTGATGAACAACTCGTTGGCTTTGCCTTTGTTAATACGACACCATTTCAACGCATTAAACATGTTGCTAAAATTGATTTAGGTGTAAAGAAATTATATCAACATCGTGGAATTGGCCAAGCACTTCTTGATGCCATTATGGCTTGGTGTTTAAATAATCAAATACACCGAATTGAAGCAAATGTACCACTCAATAACCAACCTGCCCTCGAGCTTTTTAAAAGTGCCGATTTTCAAATCGAAGGCGTTTTAAAAGATAAGTTATTTATCGATGGTAAATATTATGATGACTATATGATGGCTAAAATTCTTAATTAAAGCTATTTTATCATAATCTTGTATCAGAATCGTATAACAACGAATTTAATGGTTACCTAATACATTACTCATACTTATCAATGTTATCTAATCTCAAATAAATACGTGCACTCTTATTCATTTATCAAATTTAAATTCAAAATAAAACACCACTAATGTGTAATTGATTAACTATCAACTACGATTAGTGGTGCTTTATATATGTTGTTTAGTTTTCCTTACTATAAAAATCTTCGAGTCTAAAATCTATATCCGGTAATTTTTCATATATCTTATCCTGATACTGATTGTTTTGATTGTAAGCTTCTTCAGTAATTAACCTACTTTTACGCTTAATTCCATAATCTTGTACGAATAAATTATTATTTCTATTTATTTTGTAATATGGTACAACATTCGCACTAAATTTTACTCGTTGATGAATAAGTTCCATTGCCAATGCATAGTATTTATTTGTCTCATATAACCATAAATGATCTATTGATACACCTGAAACAAATACATCTTTTAATAATATCCTTACATTCGGCTTAAATGTGCTATGTCTATCTAAATAATTTTTAAACAAAACACGTTGTATACGTCCAGTAACCATAACGCGTTTATTTTTAAATGGTTTTAATGCTGACCTTGTCATTCCCTTTCACAACCTTATTTCAAATCACTTCGTGCTCAATCTATATTTTAATTTTTCTTTTGAATTCTTTTCAATTTATAAATTTATTATATCATGTACACACTGTTTTTCGACAATTTAGTTGTAAAAAGTTATTTTCAGGTTCAAAACAAATTAGTTTGTAAAATAAATGTCACATCATAATAGGGTGAGATAGAAATGATAAAGAACCGCTAACAATTTATTATATCTCAGACTCTTACACATTAGCCCCACATGTTTTAAATTCTTCGTTTTCAATTTGAAGATCTTAAATGTTACTTAAGTAATAAATTACTACTGTTTATCATTAGTTTAAAGGATTTAACGGTAATTCATTACTCGGATTTTCTATTTGTGGTTTCTCTTCAGTTTGAATACCACTAGAAGATGTATTACGACTTAAGAAAAGTAACACTTTTTTGATATTATCTATCGATTCAGGTTTATTAAGGTGAAATTGATACTGATGATGTAAATGATGCGTACCATCATAAAACAAAGTATCTACTGGTACATTCAATTCTTGTAATTTCTTACTGAATTCTATATTTTGACTTTCGAATGGATCGCTATCTCCAACAGATAAAAATGTTGGTGGATAATTTTTTGTCGATTGTTTTACTGTCGACATTTGTGAAATATTTTTAAAACTCTTTTCCCAATCTTCTTCGCCAGTATAACTTTTCATAAATAACTGTATTCTTGGAAACTCAGTTTCTCTAACTGTTTGCATATTATAAAAACCACCAAATAGTATAGCACCTTTAATTTGCGATGGTTTGAATGACTGATCAAATTTCATGGCTTCTCTTAATTGATTGTTTGTCTGTATTGCAGTAAATTGGCTAGCTAATTGAGCACCTGCAGAATCACCGCCAATAATTACTTGATTAAAATCAATAGGTAAATTCATTTTATTTTCTTTAATGAATTGAGTTGCTTGATTCATTTGAATTAATGGAGTGGGATATTTATATTGTGGCGCCAATGCATAATTTACATTCACAACAATGTACCCTTGTTCAGCAATTTTCGCTAATAATGGGTTTTTATACTGCTTATCACCCGCAATATAACCACCACCGTGCATCCAAAAAATAACTGGCAGTTTGGCATTAGAAGACATATCAACAGGTGTAATAATATCTAATTTACTGTTAGGGAAAACTCTATTGTATGTAAGGTTTTGATAAATACGCACATTTTTATTTTTAATATTAATTTTGTCTTTATTAGCATGGTTCTCATTTGTAGTTTGGTCATAATGTTGTTTCAGATGAAATGCTAACAATACACTGATTACAGTTATAAAAAGCGCAGTTATCATCGTCCATTTATTATCTTTATTCATTACATCGTACCTCTCTATTTGTTAGACGCTCATATTAAAAGACTGAATAAATATAAAAAGCAATTCGCCCGATAAGAGTAGAGACGAATTGCTTTTAAGGTTAAAACAAAGTGATTCAATTGTAAAGTTTCGGATATCCATCATATGATATTAAGCAATATGTTTTTTATCCGCATTTTTACGTTTGAAATATTTAATAATTACAGCTACTACAATAAATAAGCCTACATATCCCATAATTGTATATAACTTATTAATTAATTCAGCAAATCCTACGAAACTTAATAAATAACCTGCTACCATCATTATAATAATAAAGATATGATATTTTTTACTGTATGGTTCTGTAAAACGTGCTGCAAATGAATACATTAGTCCTAGAATAGTATTATACATAACCGCCAGCATAATAACAGATAACACTGTTGCTATTAAAGGATGGATATTATTTGCTAACGTCAATGTTGGAATTGAGGCATTTTTAATAGTTGGATATTCACTTTGCAATGCAAAGTTGATCAATGCTAGTAATACAGTGTAGATAATACCACCATACATCGCGCCTGCACCTGACACTGTACGCTTTTCAGTATCCCCACCGATTGCTACGATGGTACTAAAACCTACAGAAAAAGCTAATCCACCATATATTGTACCAAACCAGATTCCCTTCCAGATACTTGCTTCAGGCACTACTTGGTTAACTTCTGCTAATGAAACATGACCTTTAAATAAATAAACGCCAGCGATTAATACAACTAAAACAATTAAAAATGGTGTAACGACACCAAGGGCACGTACTATTTTATTAAAGTCTAATAGCAATGTTACATAAATTGCTAATGTCATAATTAATGCACCTAGCCATGTAGGTATGTTATAACTTTCTTCAAATGTTGCGCCTGCACCTGCTATCATGGTTACAGCTATACCAAATAAGAAGAAGATTAAAATATAATCAAAGACTTTACTAAACTTTTCACCGAATACGTATTGTAATGTTGATTCATGGTTTGTCGCTTCAAAGGCAGTACCAATTTTTGCTACTTGGCGCCCAATAAAAGCTAAAATAAAACCAGATATAATGACACCTAAATAAGCCCACAAGCCATATTTAGTGAAAAATTGCATAACTTCTTGTCCTGTTGAAAATCCTGCGCCCACTACAATGCCGACGTAGGCAAATCCAATTTTTGTTGCTTCTTTATTCATCATCATGTGAATAATAGACCTCCTTAATTTTGCACAGTGTGCATTATAACGTACTGAAAATTAATTGCAAGTCGCATAGGTTATTTTTCACTTTTTCAAAATTGCTCAATCCATTCACATTATCACGTTCAATGACATTTAAAAAAATTATAAATTTATGCTTTTATAATGCAGTCATACGAACTTTTGTATAGGAAAAATGATTAATAATTGTGCTTCTTGACTTACGTATTTTTAGTTAAATTTCGAAAAATACATATCAAAATTTCTCAGTTAAAAAGGTTTAAACTATCTATCGTATGTTCTTTATTAAAATGTATAAATTTATAAAATGTTGTATAAAAAACATTTGTGCACACAAGTTTACTTCGTTAGTTTTTAAGTATTAAAAAAGGCTGGAACATATGTCCCAACCCAACCAAATGTTAAAACTATTATTAAGCTAATATAATTGAAATGTAATTAACGTGCATTACGTTGGTGTAATTCATTTATATCAACAACAACGTTGTCCATACGTTTGGCAGTGTCTTTTAAGACGTTACGAGCAACATTATTATTAGGATCTAATTTTAAAATTTGCTTGGCGATATCAAAAGCCTTCTTATCTGAAATAACAGGTGTTGGTATCGCATGCAATAATAACATTTGTAACAAACTTTTAACTTCTTTGCCGTCAGTAAGTTTTATGGAAGCGTCTGCATGATAATAAGCAGAATCCAAAGCACCTTCATATTCACTTAGTGGATACACAAGCAATAAAAATGCTAAGTCATGCATTTCAGATGATTCTTCGTACTTAATCATATCTAAAATACATGTATAAAACATCATACTTTCTACTTCATGCGCACTTGAAATATATGCTTCTTCAAATTCCATAAAATCTGTTTCGGACATCAATTGTCGTACTAAATCAAACTCGCCATTCAATACATGTTTTTTTATAAGGTGTTGCATGGCAATGTCCTCCTATTTCTCCAGATTTTATTAAACATTTACATATATACTATCATATTTTTTATAAAGTTTCATTTGAAAAAGGTTTACATTTTTCATTATTAGTAAATTTTAACTAAAATGATTGTTTGATTTCTGCTAATGCATCATCAATTGAACCGCCGATTGACAGTTTTACTGCTGCAATAAAACTGCCTTCAACAATTGGTGCATCAACTTTTAACACACGATAATTCCCATCATACATTTCAATTGCCATATCTACATTCATTTCTGAAGATCCAATATCGTAAAAACACAATGCATCATCCTCTAATTTAGTCAAAACTTCTTGGATGATATCAAATGAAGTTCCAATTGAACCATCTGGTAATCCCCCTATTGGTATAATATCAACGTCACCAGCCATTTGCTTTAACAAAGATTTTGTACCACTTGCAATTTCTTTACTGTGGCTAACAAGTATAATTTTAGTCATTATCTTCATCTCCAATCAAAGCGTTTAAAATATAAACCATACTTTGAGCACCTGGATCTATATAACCTTTTGATTCTTCTCCAAAATATGCAGCTCTACCTTTCGTTGCTACCATATCTTTTGTATTATCTGCTAATTGCTGTAAATCATTGAATGTTAAAGTTTCACCATTTTTAAGCTTCTCTGCTGCTCGCGCTACTACATCATACATTGTCTTTTCATTTAAAGTAACTTTACCACGTGATTCAACCGCTTCGGCAAATGCCTGAATTAGTGTAATGAAATCTTGATTATGCATATCATCTTTGGCGACTGCAGACATTTTAACAAAGCTAAAGCCATACAGTGGTCCTGATGCACCCCCAACATTTGACATCAATGCCATACCAGTCGATTTGAACAATGATTGCATTGAGCTATCATCAAGTTTGTCTTTAAGACTACTAAACCCACGAACCATGTTAACCCCGTGGTCACCATCACCAATTGCTCGATCTAATTCAGTTAATTCAGATTCATGTTTTTTAAATGTTTCTTCTAAATTTAATAAACGTGCTTTCATATCATTCACTTTCATTTGTGTCACCTCATAAATGTATATTTATTCATATTCACTTCTTATTTAAAGTATTGACTTGTTGTTGGTGCTAAAAATGCTTCCAAATATTCTGGTTTATTAGGCACGATAGTTATAGAAAAACCTTGCATGTCTAAAGATGTCATATAATCACCAACAAACCATTTAGCAACATTAACCGTTCTTGCAGCCAAATTTTGTTGAATATATTTAGTTACGATATTTAATTCAGATAACGGCGTACCACCCATACCATTTACCATTAATATGACATCATTGGCAGTAACTTCTTTATACAATTCGTCTAACAATGTTCCAACAATATGATCAATATCCTTTACTTCTTCCCTATGAATACCTTTTTCACCATGTATACCAATACCGATTTCCATTTTGTCGTCTTCAATATCAAAGCCATATTTTCCAGTAGTTGGAACAAGCGGTGGTTCAATTGCCATACCAATACTTTTAATTTCAGGTAACAACGCTTCTACACGCGATTTAATCTCTGTTAATGAATAACCTTTTTCAGCAAGATAACCGGCAAGCTTATGAACAAACACCGTTCCTGCAACACCACGACGTTGTGCTTCGTTTGTCACAGCAATGTCGTCACGAACAATAACAGTTTCAACATTTATACCTTCCATTTCTGCAAGCTCTTGTGCCATTTCGAAATTCATCACGTCACCTGCATAGTTTTTTACAACTAGTAATACACCGTCACCAGTATCTACTGCTTTAATAGCTTCTAATATTTTATCTGGTGTAGGTGATGTAAATACTTCGCCACAAACCGCTGCATCTAGCATACCTTCTGCAACAAAACCGGCATGCGCAGGTTCATGTCCGCTTCCACCTCCAGAGACTATTGCTACACCATGTTCTTTCTTAGCTTTTTTTACAATAACTGTATTAGCAATCAGATCTAACTCTGGGTGCGCAATTAACAATCCTTCAAGCATATCAGTTAAAAATGTTTCTTTTTTATTGATTAACTTTTTCATCATGTTGTACCTCCTTGGTATTATCAGTCATAGTATAAAACAGAATAAATGAATGCGCTATCATAAAGAATTAACCTGATACCGTTATCAAATATATTTTTGATCAGACCGTCTTGATGACTTAATGGTTCATTATTGAAAAAATAAATAGTATCGAGTGGCTCATTAAATAAAAAATGCTATGAAAAGCCTTATAATAAAGTGCCTTTCATAGCAATAAGTTGTGTCCTTTGACACTATACATTTTTCGTTTTGTACATTAAATATAAGAAATACGGTGCACCAATAATTGCTACGACTATACCTGCTGGAACCCCACCTGGTTGTAATATAATTTTGCCAATTGTATCAGCTATAACAAGTAAACATGCCCCTACTAAAATGGCAATTGGTAAAAACAACTGGTGACGTGGTCCAACGATACGTTTGGCAATATGCGGGCCCATTAATCCGATAAACGAAATTGAACCTGCTACTGCTACAGCAGCAGATGATAACATCACTGCGATAAAGAATAATATTAAACGTTCTCTGCTTAACCTTACACCTAGACCTCGTGCAATATTATCACCTGTATGAATAATATTTAGTGTATTCGATTTAAATAGTAAGTAAGGAATAATAATCAACACCCACGGTAAAAATGCAATGACAAATGGCCATTCGTCACCCCAAATATTACCTGCAAACCAAGCAGCGATGAAATCAGATTGCTTATCATCAAATTTTGACATAATTGTAATTGAGCCACCATATAATGCTGTTTGTAAACCTACACCTATTAATACCATACTCGCAGGTGTAACACCTTCATTTTTATTAAAACTGAAAATAAAAATAATCAATGCAGTGGTGATACCACCTAGTATACTTATTAACGGCAGTACATAAACAAAGTTGTCAGCATTAATTTTACCAATTGCAATAAATAATGCGATTGCAAATCCGCCGCCTGCGTTAATACCTAATATACCTGGTTCAGCTATTGGATTTTTCGTGACACTTTGCACTATTGCACCACTAATACTAAGCGCTGCGCCAGCCAAAATAGTAATCATCATCCGAGGTAATCTGAAATCTAATAAGATTAACTCATCAATGGCATCACCTTGTCCAATTAAAGTTTTGAAAAATCTTTCTACAGGTATGTTGTATTCACCTGAGGTAATACTCCAAGTACAACCTAGAAATAGTAGAATGCTAAAAACAGCCAGTGCTATCCATTGTCTGCGTTTATTATTTGAACTAATCATATTGTGCGTCCTCCTTTTTTAACTAAATATAAAAAGTAAGGAACACCAATAAATGAAATGATTGCACCAACAGGCGCTTCTCCTAAATATCGTGCTATCATATCGGCAACAAGCACGAGTATCCCACCTAACAAGGCTGTTAATGGTAGAATTTTAGCATAATCAGTTCCAATTAAAAATCTTGCTATATGAGGCACCATCAAACCTACAAATGCAACTTGTCCAGCGATAGCAACTGCTATACCTGCTAGAATCATAGCAATAATTAAACATATGCCTCTGATTATTGTTACATTTTGACCTAAACCTTTAGCTAATGATTCACCAAGATTTAAAATGGTAAGTTGTTTACTAATTGTTAATATAAAGAATAACGCAATACCAATTAATGGAATTGCCCACTTAAGGTGTGACCACGTTGTGCCTGAAACGCCTCCAGCAGTCCAAAATGTTACTGTTTGATTTAGTCTAAAAGTTAATGCAATACCTTGACTTAGCGCTGTTAACATAGCACTTACTGCTGCACCCGCTAAAATAATACGCATCGGATTAAATCCATCACGTCTAGATCGGCCTATCATTAATACAATAGCACCTCCTAGAATAGCACCTAAAAATCCAGCAAACATCAATATTAAAAATGAAGTGTTTGGTAAAACTGCATATGTTAATGCTAAAGCAAATGAAGCACCTGAATTTAAACCTATGAGCGCCGGATCAGCAAGACCATTACGAGTAACACCTTGTATAATCGCACCAGAAACTGCAAGCGCCATACCCACAATTACTGCTGCTATATTTCTGGGAATCCTAATCTCATTGATGATGTTTTGCTGTTGATTGCTAGGATTATAATTAAAAATAGCCTCTATAATTGTAGAGGCTTGAATTTTGGCGTCACCTATTAATGTAGAAATAAATAGTGTGATTAGTAGTATCATACTTAAACCTATAATATAGGATAAAAACTTCAATGGCGTTGGATTCTCTCTATTTGTCATGTTAATTGTCCTTTTTATCATATTAACTTACTTAATTAAGAATAAGCTCTGCGACATAAGTCATAAGTTACCAGTAACGGTTTTCCAGTCTTAGGATCTTTACTTAAAACAACATCAATATTAAAAACTTTTTCTAAAATTTCCTGTGTTAATACGTCTTCTGTTGAACCTGTAGCGATGATATCGCCTTCTTTCATCGCAATAAGATGATCTGAGAAACGAATCGCTTGGTTGATATCATGAAGAACCATGACAATTGTACAACCTTGTTCCTGATTTAGCTTCTGAACTAATTCTAGTATTTCTAATTGATGACAGATATCTAAATATGTTGTTGGTTCGTCTAAAAAGATAATATCAGTTCTTTGTGCTAATGCCATTGCAATCCAAACACGTTGTCTTTGACCACCACTTAAATCATTGATTGAACGGTGTCGGAATGTATCAGTTCCTGTAACTTCCATTGCCCAATCAATTTCTTTCTTATCCTCAGCAGTTAATCTACCAAATCCTTTTTGATGTGGAAAACGACCATATGAAACTAATTCTCCAACAGTTAAGCCATCTGCTACTTCAGGTGATTGAGGTAAAATAGCTATTTTTTTTGCAATCTCTTTCGTAGATTGTGTATGAATATTTTCACCATCTAAAAATACTTCACCTTCTTTAACTGCCAATAAACGTGACAATGCCTTTAGCAAAGTAGATTTCCCGCAGCCGTTAGGACCAATGATTGACGTCACTTTGCCATCTGGTATTTCAACATCTAATTTATTTATAATCGTGTTATCCCCGTAACCAATTTTAACTTGTTGTCCATGCAAACGATTCATAATTTCCCTACTTTCAATAAAATTCTTTCTGTTTATAAAAAATAATTTCTATTTTTAAATTATCAATTTTCAAAGGCATCCCAATTGATAATGATTATCACGAACATCATTATAACATTTTTCAATCTTATTGACTAACATTACTTTTTAAATTAGATAGCTCGATTTGTTATGTCTTGTATATTACTTTTATAAAATTAAAAACGCCCACAGATAAGTCTTCATAATTCAAAAACTTGTCCGTGGACTTCTATTTAAGTATGTGTGCTCATACCATTTATTTATTCATCTGCAAAAAAGCCATTACCATAGACATCTCTTACATCATGAATTACGAGGAATGCATCTTTATCGATTTGTTTAATTAATCGCTTTGCTTTGGAAACTTGTGTTTTAGAAATAACAACGTATAAGACATCTTTTTCTTCACGCGTATAATAACCATGTCCGTTTAAAATGGTTAAACCTCTTCCAATTTGCTCGTCTATTGCTTTGGCAAGTTTGTCGGGATTAGTTGAAATAATCGTCATAGCTTTTTTAGTGTTTAAACCTTCTATGACATATTCCATCACTTTTGTTCCTATATAAAGTGATATTACTGTTACTAATACTTTATCAAGTGGAATAACTGTAAGTGAAATTGCAACAACGATCATATCGAAGAAAAGCAAAGCATATGGCGTGCTTACATCGAGGTATTTCGTTGCAATTCTCGCCAAAATTGTTGTACCTGCTGTTGTACCGCCTGCAAGGATAATTACTCCGATTCCTAGTCCAACGCTTACACCACCAAAAATGGCATTCACAATACTGTTTCCAGTTTCTACTTGCCATGATTCTGTTAAACTCAAAAATATTGAAATAAGAATTGTTACAAGAATAGTTAAGTACATACTTCTCTTACTCAAAAATTTATAACCTATGGCAATCAATACTGCGTTGACCAAGAAGTTAGTGATGGCTGGTGAAATATGAAACGCATAATATAAAATAATTGCTAAACCTGTAACCCCGCCTTCACCTAAGTTACCAGAAATAATAAATGCATTTACACCTGCAGCAAAGATAAATGAACCTAAGACAACTAGTATTAAATCTTTAACCGTTTTATTCACGAAACCATCCCCTTTATATATTTATTAGACTATAAAAATAGTAGCATAACAAAAATACTGTCACAACTCTATGGAAAGAGTTCTAACAAAGATTTACTATTTAACTAATTTATATGAAGAATAACTTTCCCTAATAAATATCACTCACAATACAATAATTAAAAATATTCTGAATTTTTAATTTACTTTCATTTCATTGTCTGCTATAATGTTTTTAACTTCTTCAATAGAGAAGTTATCTCCTTTGTGTTGTTTATAATAACAAAACAAATTTTGCTCGAAGTACTATGACTGTACCTAGTCCTTACTGTCATATGTACAATAATATTCATTTCCCATAAAAGCCAAGTGTATTACCATGTGCACTTGGTTTTTATAATGCTTCAATTTCGGTAACTTTAAAAATATTTAAATATCTTTATATCAATAATAAAAAAGTCCAAGCATCTCACCTATATCAATAGACGACATGCTTGAACCTATTTATTAGTTAAAATGTATTATCATAGTCTCTCTTCGACATATTACCATGCAAATAAACCAACGAAAGCTGCTGTTAATAATGAAACTAGGATACCTGATAATAGCATCATAGGCACATATTTAGATACAAAGTCTGATGTCTTTTTATCAACAATTCCTTTCAATGTACCGATAATCATACCAATCGTTGAGAAGTTTGCAAATGAAATTAAGAATGTTGTAATAACCGCACGATGGTGTGGTGTATAAGATGCAATATCTTTAGAAATTTCACCCATAACAACAAATTCATTTGTAACAATTTTCTTAGCCATTTGTTGTGCTACCAACCACGCTTCATCATAAGGTAAACCGAGTAATAGCGCAAATGGATACATAAACACACCTAAAATTTGGTTTAAACCGAAACTACCTTTTATGCCTATCCATCCTGCTATCAATCCTGTAATCAAATTGATAAAACGATCAAATAGATCAGCTAACGCTACAAAACTAATAACAAATGCGATGATGATTAATACTAATTTACCTGCTGCTAATACAGAATCTCCAAGGAATGAGAAGAATGGTTGACGTTCAACTTCATTGTTTTTAAGACTGTAAATAATATCTTCTTTCTCTTCAACACTTACTGGATTCAACAAGCATGACACAATAATCGCGTTAACGATATTTAGTGGAATTGCCGTTAGTACCAGTTCTCCTGGTACCATTTGCACATACGCACCTACAATAGCTCCCGATACAGAGCTCATTGACATCATTGCGATTGTTAATACACGCATTTCATTCATACGTTTTAGTTGCTCACTTGATACGGCTAATGCTTCAGTATTTCCTAAAAACATCATTTCTATCCCAAAGAATGACTCGAATTTAGGTTGTCTTGTTACTTTAGCTAGTAACCAACCAATACCTCCAATAATTTTCGGTAAAATATTAAAGTACATTAAGATATCAAATAATGGCACTATTAATAAAATTGGGAATAAGGCTGCAACAGCCATATCCATCATTTTAACATTTATCAAACTTGCAAATGCAAAACCTGTACCAGCATGCGCTGACTGAACTACCCAAGCGATACCATTGGCTGCTCCTCTTACTGCTTTTTGACCCCAATCAAAATAAATAAAGAACCATGCTAAAAACAGGTTTAAAACAACTAAGATCCCAATTGATTGCCATTGGATATTTTTGCGATCTCTTGAAAATAATACCGCAATACCAAGAAATACAATTAGACCAATAATGTTGATTAATAAAAACATTTGGCACCCACCTATGATTTAATTTTTTAAAAATTTAGAAACATTGAAATATCAAACTTCTGTACCGTGGACTCTAAAATCAGTTAAATTGCTATGTAAAATATGAAGAATTATGACTCGTGGCTACAGTATTTAATATATGTATGTTTGCTTATAACTTGTATTATACCATGAGCATTTTTTTCTTAAAATATCGATTTCATTAATTTAAGAATTATTATGTCGTAACTTCTCAAATGATTTAAAATAGACAAAAGCTTGAAGCAATTTATTAACATCTATATCCATCAATGTGCCACACTTTAATTTCCTCGATGGTATATGTGTATTTGCTCCAAGCTTACTTATATATATAAAATTAATCTGTTAATTTTTGAGACACTACAAAATTTTTATACTTCGCATGTGATGCCATCAGTTCTGAATGCGTACCTTTACCTGTTACCTGTCCTTTGTCTAAGAATATAATTTGACCGGCTTTTTTAATTGTAGACAAACGATGCGCAATGACAATCGTTGTTCTACCTTCCATCAATGTTTCTAAAGCTTCTTGAATTTTCAATTCACTTTCACTATCGAGATTAGCTGTTGCTTCATCAAGTAACAAAATATCAGGATTTTTAACAAAACTTCTAGCAATATCAATACGTTGACGTTGTCCGCCAGACAGTTTCAATCCTCGTTCACCTACAAGCGTGTCATATCCTTCATCAAATTGCATGATAAAATCATGACAGTTAGCTAATTTAGCATAATTAATAAGTTCTTCATCTGAAACATGACGATTAATTCCGTATAAAATATTGTCTCTAATTGTACCACTCATCATCGAATTTGATTGCATAACATATCCAATTTTACGTCGCCACTTAGATAACGGGATATCATAGACACTTTCAAGGCCATATTTAATATCACCTGACTCAATTTCATACATACGTTCTATCAGATTAAATATCGTACTTTTACCAGATCCAGAAGGACCTACAAAAGCACTCACTTGCCCTTGTGGGATTTGGAATGACACATCATCTAATATTTTCTTCACATCATATTTAAAGTCTACATGTTCAAATGACAACACACCGTCATCAATTAATACATTTTCAGAATCTTCAAGAGCTTCTGTCGGTTCAATAGGTTCTTGCATGATTTCGTATATTCTACTACTTGCACCAACTGCCTTTTTATAATCTGTAACTAACGTTGAAAGATTGATTAAAGGCATCGATAATTGAATAACATAAAATATCATTGCAATTAATGTACCTGCAGTGATTGCACCAGTCGCAATTTCTAATGCACCAAAACCTAAAATAATTGCAATTGTTAGCAACATAACAATACCTGAAATTGGTTGTACAACTGCCGCAATTTTAGCCTGTTTTAAACCTAATTTATATATTTCATTCAAATTTTTATGTGCATTATCTAATTCAAGTCGCTCTGTATTTGATATTTTAACAAGACGCATTTCAGTTAGGACACGCCCTAACAAACCACTGAAGTTTGCAATTTCAGATTGTGTACTTGTCGATATCTTTTGCATAATACGTCCTAGAGGAATCATAATTAAAACAAATATCGGTATCGTTATAAATGTTAATAATGTCATTTTCCAATCTAAAATAAATAACATGATTAGTGACCCAACTAATGTAACGATTGATGGTAATAAGTTAGGTAGCTTTTGTGAAATAAATTCATTTATCACTTTCGTATCATCAGTTAATCGACTCATTAATTGACCACTTTCATTTTTGTCAAAGAATGGCATTTTTAATTGTATGATATGCTCCCATAAAACTGAGCGTATCGCATAAATAATTTTTTCACCAATTTTACTTAATAAATATAAACCTAATCCGCTTAATAAAGCATTGATGACAAAGATACCACCAAATAATGCGATTAGGTTCCAATTGATATGGCTCACGGAAAATTTATCTACAATTCGTCCAGTAAACAGTGGCACTAATAGTCCACTTAAGCTCCCTAGTGATGAAATAGTGATAGCTGCAACGATAAGACCCACTGGCCATGTTAGTTTTTTAAATAAGAAAAACAATGGATTTTCTCGTTTCATAGTTTTACCTCTTCTGTTTGAAATTTATAGTTAATTCATTTAGATAGATACATGCATTTCTATCATATACTTTCTCCCAACAAAACTTTAAAAATCAAATAAAGTATTGCCCCAAAATACCGCTCATAACATTTATATGATAGAATATTTCTATTGCATTTTTTGTAATAACTTCTCAAAGTCTTTATATTAAAACATGATAATTAATCGCTTTTGAGTAAGTTTGCTCTTCGTACAAACATTATAACACCTTTAGCTACGCACGTAATATATTTGCATTATTTTTCAAATTAACTGCAGAAAACTTTATTTTCAACAATTTAATTAAGGTGAAGTGAATTAGCAATGATTTCCGTAAGTAGGAATGACCATTGCTTTTAGGGAATATTTAAGAATTGGAAAAGGGAAGATTAACGCTTTATGAAAAATTTAATATCTATTATCATCATTTTATGTTTAACATTAAGTATTATGACACCATATGCACAAGCTGCTAACAGTGACGTAACCCCTGTACAAGCAGGAAATCAATATGGTTATGCAGGTTTGTCGGCTGCATACGAACCAACGAGTGCTGTTAATGTAAGTCAAACTGGACAATTACTGTATCAATACAATATCGATACTAAGTGGAATCCAGCGTCTATGACTAAATTAATGACAATGTACTTAACATTGGAAGCTGTAAATAAGGGGCAGCTTTCACTTGATGACACTGTCACAATGACGAACAAAGAATATATTATGTCTACACTACCTGAGCTGAGTAATACGAAGCTATATCCTGGACAAGTATGGACAATCGCAGACCTATTACAAATTACAGTATCTAATTCTAGCAATGCCGCGGCATTAATTTTAGCTAAGAAGGTATCAAAAAACACCAGCGATTTCGTTGATTTAATGAATAACAAAGCTAAAGCTATCGGAATGAAAAATACACATTTCGTCAATCCAACAGGTGCTGAAAATTCAAGATTACGTACATTTGCACCAACAAAGTATAAAGACCAAGAACGTACTGTAACAACTGCTAGAGACTATGCCATTTTAGATTTACACGTGATTAAAGAGACACCTAAAATATTAGACTTTACAAAGCAGTTAGCACCAACAACGCATGCAGTTACGTATTACACATTCAACTTTTCATTAGAAGGTGCAAAAATGAGTTTGCCTGGTACAGATGGTTTAAAAACTGGATCAAGTGATACAGCAAATTACAACCATACGATTACTACCAAACGAGGTAAATTTAGAATTAATCAAGTTATCATGGGTGCAGGAGACTATAAAAACCTTGGTGGCGAGAAGCAACGTAATATGATGGGGAATGCATTAATGGAACGTTCATTTGATCAGTATAAATATGTAAAAATATTGTCTAAAGGTGAGCAAAGGATAAATGGTAAGAAATATTATGTTGAAAATGATCTTTACGATGTTTTACCAAGTGATTTTAGTAAAAAAGATTATAAACTTGTAGTCGAAGATGGTAAAGTACACGCGGACTATCCAAGAGAATTTATTAATAAAGATTATGGGCCTCCAACTGTAGAAGTTCATCAGCCAATTATTCAAAAGGCAAATACTGTTGCTAAAAGTATGTGGGCAGAACATCCATTATTCACTATCATTGGTGGTGCATGCCTTGTCGCTGGATTAGCACTAATTGTTCATATGATAATCAATCGTTTATTTAGAAAAAGAAAATAAAACATACTAAAAACGGACAAGTTGCACATTATAAAGCTGCGAAACTTGTCCGTTTTATATTTATTTTATAATAACCTAAGTTAATTTATCGTTTAGTATCGATAGTTCTATATAATTTATTTAGCATCTTTACCATATAATTCTTGTTTGATTTTAGTCGTCGAAATGCCTTCTGTACGTTTTAAATAAATGACTTCACATTTATCCTTTAAGAAGTCGAATTCACCTTCCCAGTCATGTCCCATAACAAAAACATCTACATCAAATTTTTCGACATCGTCTTCTTTTTGTCCCCAGCCCTTTTCTGGAATGACTAAATCGACATAGCGTATTGATTCAAGCATCATTTTTCGTTGTTCATAATCATAATAAGATTTTTTATGTTTAATTTGATTAAATTCATCTGTTGATAATGCTACTATTAAATAATCGCCCATCTCTCTTGCACGACGAAGCAATTCGATATGACCATAGTGAAGTAAGTCATATGTGCCATATGTTATTACACGTTTCATTAAGTTATCCTCCTCATATTGTCACATCATAGGATTGCAGTTTATGGTCATCAATGTACACGTTATCGTTTTAACATTGATTTTGTTCGATGTGCAAACTTTCTCCCTTTAAGTTGTATCAAGAATCTTTTATAAGTCGGCCTATTAATGCCCACTTGAATTAATGTTTGTCGCCACAATTCGTATATTTCTCTATCCCAATTCTCACCAATAAATTCAACTGTATTTATAATGTCAAACATATTTTGTGATACATAATCAGAATGCTGCATACACATAATATAGTCTTTTACGAGTTGAATTGTCGTGTGCGTTACTGCTGGGTGTTCATTCATATAATACTTTAATGAATTATTGAATAAAATACGATCAACCATATCACTATATAATAGCCTTTGTTCAGGTAATAGTAACATTTCCATGACTCGTTGTCTTATTTTCATAATTTCTGTGATATATCTATTAAAATCTTCATTGTTACTTGTAGCATGTGGAACTATATCATTATCTCCGACAATCATCTGTGAAACTAAATGTATATCCGTAGCTTTTTGCATCGCCTTGACAAGTATTGCGTGATTGTATGTGTTAGCTAAAGTTTCGTCACACTGTAATTCAGCAAATTTAGCACTGAATAACTTTCCGTCAAAAGACATCATTGTTAACAAATCTGGTTGTTCCGTTAATGTAACGATTCGATTGTCTTTAATAAACTCATCAGCACTTTTCAATTTCCATTCACCATGGTAATTGTAAGCTCGCTGCCCTATTACCATATCAATATTATCATTATTTTTGAATGCTGCAGTTAGCCTATCTAATTTACCTGGCAATACGATTGATGTTGGATTTATGACCATAAATGCGTCACTATCATGAGAATCTGTCATTTTGATATCCATCAAACCTTTATTAATACACGTAGCTATCGAAGCATTTTGTAATTGTATTAATGAAATATGCTTGAGTTCTCTTTGTAACCGTTCAATCATAGGAATTGTTTGATCAGTAGAACCACCATCAATACAAAGGATTCTATAGTGTTCTTTACTCTCAATAGATATTAACAATTGTCGAATTGTTGCCTCATTATTACATGTAGGTATGATTATCGTAAGCCTCATTTTGTCACCATCTTATCTATATATTCTGTGAGCTGATGTAAACTTTTATCAGTATTATACTTATGCCAATCTTTAAATAACGGACTTAATAGATGTTCTTTTTCTTGTATCGTCATTATTAAATCTTCTTCAGTATACACTTTGTAGCTATCCGGTATTGCTTTGTAAAATTGATTCAGGCCTCTCACCTTATCATATGTTCCTTCATCATACACATAAAATATAGTTGGAATATCTAACAAGCTAGCCTCTATTGGCAGCGAACTATAGTCGCTAATAATTATATCTGACATTAACATTAATGTAGACGTGTCGATTGAAGATACGTCATCAATGTCTGAATGTTCAATTGATGGATGTAATTTATTAATCAGTGTATATCCTGGTAAACATTTTTCAAAATAAGCTTTATCAATAGCCCTATTATCTGCTTTATCTTCTCTATATGTTGGTACATATAATGCCAACTTATTTGTAATTCCATATTTATCCTTTAACTCTGCCTTAACCGTTGCTCTATCAGCTGTGTAATATTTATTAATTCTCGGAAGCCCAAAATACAACATTTGCTCTTCTGTTGCACCTAAAGACTGTTTAAAACATTGTGACATTTGTTCACAACCCACTAAGTAAAAATCCGTCGCTTGATAAACTTTACGATACTGCTGAACCATTACCTTGTCAGACACATCGACTTGATGATCTGTTAAGCCAAAGTTTTTTAATGCACCACTTGCATGCCACGTTTGAACAATGCGTTGATTAGAAGTCTTATTATATCCACCTAGTAATAGGTAATAATTATCGATAATAATCATCTGCGCGCTTTTCAAAGCCTTAATTTGTTTTACCAATGTTCGATTAGTCATTTCTATCACATCAACATCGTCGCTAAGTTCAGATAAATAAGGCGCTTGTTTTGGTGTTGTTAAAACAGTTTTCTGATACAACGAATTATTTAATGCTTTGATGATAGGCTTAATATCTTCTGGAAAAGTCATCATAAATACGATATGCGGTTTATCAATCACTTGAGGCGTAATCATTTTAGAAAGTATTCGAACTACCAAATGATAAAATTTCTTTATTAAAACGTTCATAATACACCAACTTAATATGTTATTTACTTAAATTATAAACAAAAATGAACCCCACTTCCATTTATTAATGGTCAGCGGGGTTTCGTCATATAAATATATTACAAGAAGTCTGCAAATTGATCTCTATATTTCATGTGTAAGTATGCACCAATTGCAAAGAAAATGGCAACAATACCGAAATTGTATAACATTAATTTCCAATGATCCATGAAATACCATTCGTGATATAAAATTGCTGCACGGTATGATTCAGCAATAAAGTAAACTGGATTATATTTCATCATTTCATGAATTAAACCACTGATACCATGGTTCTTTGGTAGCCACAAAATTGGTGAAAAGTAAAATAATATTCTTAATATTGCTTGCATTAACATTTGTGTATCTCTAACTAACACACCGAGTGTTGATGTTAATAACGTCACCGAGGCAGTTAAGAAAAAACAAAACGGTACATATATCAATAATTGAATGATATGTATTGATGGATAAATACCAGTAAACATACATGCAATTATCACAAGTAAAAGTAAGCCTAAATGTCCATAAAATCTACTTGTCACAATATATGTCGGTATTATCGATAACGGGAAGTTCATTTTCGATACTTGATTAAACTTTTGTGTAATTGCTTTAGTACCTTCTAAAATACCTTGGTTGATGAAGAACCACATACTGATACCAACCAATAACCAATAAACAAAAGGTACACCATGAATTGGTGCATTACTTCTTATTCCTAATCCAAAAACCATCCAGTAAACCATAATTTGCATAACAGGGTTAATTAATTCCCATGCCACACCTAAATAGTTACTATGATTGATAATTTTAACTTGAAACTGAGCCAGTCTTTGAATTAAATAAAAGTTCTTTACATGTTCTTTAAAAACTGTTCCTATTGCTGACATTCCATTAAACCACACTTTCAAATGTTTAACTATTTCTCTACTTAACTAAATAGTATTATAATAATTGTTGTAAATACTATCACTATACATGGATGCTATCAAAATTATTGTCTAGTTCTTTAAAATATTAGTTTATTACAAATACATTATAGTATACAATCATGTAAGTTGAAATAAGTTTAGTTTTTAAATATCATTGTTATCATTGATGATTAACATTTTGTGTCAAAACACTAACTCTGATAATAACAAAATCTTCTATACACTTTACAACAGGTTTTAAAATTTAACAACTGTTGAGTAGTATATTATAATCTAGATAAATGTGAATAAGGAAGGTCTACAAATGAACGTTTCGGTAAACATTAAAAATGTAACAAAAGAATATCGTATTTATCGTACAAATAAAGAACGTATGAAAGATGCGCTCATTCCCAAACATAAAAACAAAACATTTTTCGCTTTAGATGACATTAGTTTAAAAGCATATGAAGGTGACGTCATAGGGCTTGTTGGCATCAATGGTTCCGGCAAATCAACGTTGAGTAATATCATTGGCGGTTCTTTGTCGCCTACTGTTGGAAAAGTGGATCGTAATGGTGAAGTCAGCGTTATCGCAATTAGTGCTGGCTTGAGCGGACAACTTACAGGGATTGAAAATATCGAATTTAAAATGTTATGTATGGGCTTTAAGCGTAAAGAAATTAAAGCGATGACACCTAAGATTATTGAATTTAGTGAACTTGGTGAGTTTATTTATCAACCAGTTAAAAAGTATTCAAGTGGTATGCGTGCAAAACTTGGTTTTTCAATTAATATCACAGTTAATCCAGATATCTTAGTCATTGACGAAGCTTTATCTGTAGGTGACCAAACTTTTGCACAAAAATGTTTAGATAAAATTTACGAGTTTAAAGAGCAAAACAAAACCATCTTTTTCGTTAGTCATAACTTAGGCCAAGTGAGACAATTTTGTACTAAGATTGCTTGGATTGAAGGCGGAAAGTTAAAAGATTACGGTGAACTTGATGATGTATTACCTAAATATGAAGCTTTCCTAAACGATTTTAAAAAGAAATCCAAAGCCGAACAAAAAGAATTTAGAAACAAACTCGATGAGTCCCGCTTCGTTATTAAATAAACCGAGAAAACCGAGAATCTCCATTTAAGGATTTCCTCGGTTTTATTTTTGTCATCATGACTATTTCGCCTTTTTTATTTTTCTTTTTGCTTTGGCTATTTTATACATAAATATAGGAATACTCTTCAATCTACCAATACGTTTCCAATCTATTAATGCTCTATAAATCCATTCAATGTTTAATTTTCTAAAGATATAAGGCGCTCTCTTTTTAGCCCCAGCAAATACTTCAAGAGAACCACCTACGCCCATCATCACTGTAGATTCAAATTGATTTTCATGTGTCATAATCCATTCTTCTTGTTTAGGGAATCCCATACCTACAAATATGTAATCAGGTTTAAACAGTTCAATTCGTTTCACTACCGTCTCATCTTGTAAATCAATATAACCGTGATGATGTGCAAACGATATGTTTGGATATCTTTGTTGCAATGCATATTGTGCCGCTTCTACAACTTCATTAGTTGCCCCTAACAAAAATACTTTTTGATGATTTACATGAGCAATTTTCAAACATTCATCCATCAACTCAATACCAGGTATACGATGCGCTAGAGGTTGCTTTAAACGATGCGAAGCTTTGACTACTCCTGTCCCATCAGCAACAATATAGCTCGCTTGATTTATTAACTCTAAATACGCTTGATGTGTCGTCGCGTAATTCACTATTTCAGGGTTGGCTGTTACTATAAAAAGATTATTCGTTGATTGATTTGCAAAAAAGGTTTTAATATTTTCAACCATTTGCAACATTGTTGTATTATCAAAGTCGACCCCTAAAATGTCAACTTTGGCTGTATTGGATCTTTCTTCAACAGTCATAACAGGAATCTCCTATCTTATTTCATTATTATGTTAGTGTAATCAATATTAACAGTATTTATATTCATCCTATTTATATCGAAATGATTTTGCTTTATTTTAACACATATTCACCTTTTCAAAAATTAAAATTAGTTTAACTAAGGTAAGTCTAAAGTCTAACGCTATTGATGCCAATATCATTTATAATAAATGATAAGCAAACTTTAAATTACTATCTTATATGAGGTTAACAATGAATTATTTATCAAACTTTTTTAATACGACAATTCAACTTAATATATACATTATCGTTATTGTTGCAGCTTGTTATATTGCTATTCATCAATATAGACATAAGCCTGTTTTGAACTATTTAGATGTCATTTTAAACTATATCCCTGTTTTAACACATGAATTTGGTCATGTACTGTTTAATAAACTCGCTGGTGGCCGTGCAAAAGATTTAGTCATTGTAACAAGTCCACGAGAGCGACAACAGACATTACAACAAGGATTCGCAATTACACAATCTAGACATCTAGCAGGCCAATGGCTTACAACGATTGGTGGTTATTTTATGCCACCTATTATGTTATTGATAGGTTTAGCGTCGAGCCATTATCAGATACCTAGTTTCTTTATATTTACCTATTTATTGATATTTATTTATTTTTTAATATTAACATCTAGAAAAGGCTCACCCATTGTTGTTATAACTTTAATTTCTATCATGTTGTATTTTATATTAAAAGATGAAAATATAGGAGAAATTCAACTACTTGTCACAATGAGTTATCAATATATTTTAGGCGTATTATTAGGCGAAGTTCTACAATCTAGTTGGACGATTGCTAAATTGACTTTCCAGCGTCCAAGTCCACAGTGGGATGGTAGTGCACTTAAAGAACTCAGTCATGTACCTATCTTCATTTATAGTACAATCTGGATTATCTTCAATCTTTATGCAGTGAATATTTTACTCAAATATACTCACTTGATAAATTAACTAATAAAAAAGAAGCCTAAAGCAATTATTCATATGTCTTTATCAGTACAATCATGGATATCTTTATGGCTTCTTTATTTTATTTTTCAGCAAACATGTTCATTGCATTTTCGTAACTGACAATAATTACATTATCATTACGTTTGATGATAATAACTTTATTCATTTCATCTTTCGATACAATTTCCACTTCATTACCAATAGAGATATCTTTACTAGACAAATATATTAGCAAATCAGTCTTATCTCTCACACGTTTAATTGTAACGATATCGCCAGGTTCATAATTCAATATCGTTGTTATATATTTCTCTTTATATTCATTATTTCTAGGAATCACACCGCCGTGCGGGCAAGTTTCTGGGAAATTTAACAAGCTATCCAGCCTTTCAACAAATAAATCTGAAATTCGATGTTCTAAAATTTCTGCTTCTTGATGTACTTCTTCCCAATTATATTTCAATATTTCTATTAAAAATAATTCTAATAGTCGATGTCTCTTAATAATATCAAGCGTATGCGTTAAACCATCCTCTGTTAATCTAACACCTTTGTACGGTTTTGTTTCAACATAGCCTGCTTTTTCGAGACGTCCTACCATTTCACTTACAGATGGAGGCTTAATATTTAAAAATTGAGATAAGATTTTATTTGTTACAAAGTTTTTATCGCCATTATTCGTAAGGATTGCCTTTAAATAGTCTTCTTTTTCTTCAGTTAACATACTTTCACCTCACATACATTGTCTATATTATATCACGAATTTACTTGACATGATAAATATTCTCAGTTTATTATACAATTAATTAGGTTAGCCTAAACTTTTAATTAGGAGGTATAAACGTTTGTTAGAAACAAAAGATTTAAATCTGTTTTTAGGTAATAAGCATGTACTTAAAAACATTTCCTTATCGATACCAGTACGCGGCGAAATAATTGGTATCATGGGCCCGAATGGTGCTGGTAAATCTTCCCTTATCAAGTCTTTAATTGGTGAATTTAATGCTACCGGTACTAAATTGTTATATAACAAACCTATACAACAACAACTGCAACATATTACATATATTCCACAAAAAGCACATATTGATTTAGATTTTCCTATAAGTGTGGAACAAGTGATTTTATCAGGTTGCTACAAAGAAATTGGATGGTTTAGACGACCTAATAAATCAGCAAGGGATAAACTCAAACAGTTATTAAGCGATTTAGAATTAGAATCTTTACGTCATCGACAAATTTCAGAATTAAGTGGTGGACAATTACAACGTGTGCTAGTAGCAAGAGCATTGATGTCCGAAAGTGAAGTTTATTTTCTAGATGAGCCGTTTGTCGGAATTGATTTTAGTAGCGAAAAATTAATCATGACAAAAATCGAGAACTTAAAACAACAAGGAAAACTTATTCTTATCATCCACCATGATTTATCAAAAGCAAAGCAATACTTTGATCGCATTATTCTATTAAATCAAACATTACGATACTTTGGTGATAGTGAAGAGGCTATGAGTGTCACTCGCTTAAACGAAACATTTATGAGTAGCACTGACTGTAGTGACCCTAGTCAAAGGAGCAATATAACATGTTAGAGTTTGTCGAACATTTATTTACATATCAATTCTTGAATCGAGCATTGATAACTTCAATTATTGTAGGGATAGTTTGTGGTACAGTTGGTAGTTTAATTGTATTACGTGGTCTTTCATTAATGGGAGATGCAATGAGTCACGCAGTATTACCTGGTGTTGCCCTATCATTCTTATTTGGTATTCCAATGTTTATAGGCGCACTTATAACTGGTATGATCGCAAGTATTTTTATCGGTTATATCACATCTAGTAGTAAAACGAAACCTGACGCCGCTATTGGAATTAGTTTTACCGCTTTCTTAGCTTCGGGGATTATTATTATTAGCTTAATAAACACTACGACAGATTTGTACCATATTCTGTTTGGTAATTTACTGGCAATCACAAATAGTGCATTTTTAACTACTATTGTGATTGGTTCAATCGTCCTTATTCTAATCATTATTTTCTATCGTCCATTAATGATTTCTACATTCGATCCAACGTTTAGTAGAATGAGTGGTCTAAATACGACGTTATTACATTACTTTGTGATGTTGTTACTCTCATTAGTAACAGTAGCAAGTATTCAAACGGTAGGTATTATTCTTGTAGTTGCACTATTAATTACACCTGCATCTACAGCATTTTTAATTAGTAAAAAACTATACTCAATGATGATTATAGCAAGTTTAATAAGTGTCATAAGTTCAATTGTCGGACTTTATTACAGCTATATTTACAACATTCCTAGTGGTGCGACAATCGTACTTTGTACGTTTGTAATTTATATCATCACATTATTTTTCACAAAATTTACGAATAGAAAGAAACGAGGAAGTTTAACATGAAAAAATTAGTACCTTTATTATTAGCCTTATTACTTTTAGTTGCTGCATGTGGTACTGGTGGTAAACAAAGCAGTGATAAGTCAAATGGCAAATTAAAAGTAGTAACGACGAATTCAATTTTATATGATATGGCTAAAAATGTTGGTGGAGACAACGTCGATATTCATAGTATTGTACCTGTTGGTCAAGATCCTCATGAATATGAAGTTAAACCTAAAGATATTAAAAAGTTAACTGACGCTGACGTTATTTTATACAACGGATTAAATTTAGAGACTGGTAACGGTTGGTTTGAAAAAGCCTTAGAACAGGCTGGTAAATCATTAAAAGATAAAAAAGTTATCGCAGTATCAAAAGATGTTAAACCTATCTATTTAAACGGTGAAGAAGGCAACAAAGATAAACAAGATCCACACGCATGGTTAAGTTTAGATAACGGTATTAAATACGTAAAAACAATTCAACAAACATTTATCGATAACGACAAAAAACATAAAGCAGATTATGAAAAGCAAGGTAACAAATACATTGCTCAATTGGAAAAATTAAATAATGACAGTAAAGACAAATTTAATGACATTCCAAAAGAACAACGTGCCATGATTACAAGTGAAGGTGCCTTCAAGTACTTCTCAAAACAATACGGTATTACACCAGGTTATATTTGGGAAATTAACACTGAAAAACAAGGTACACCTGAACAAATGAGACAAGCTATTGAGTTTGTTAAAAAGCACAAATTAAAACACTTATTAGTAGAAACAAGTGTTGATAAGAAAGCAATGGAAAGTTTATCTGAAGAAACGAAGAAAGATATCTTTGGTGAAGTGTACACAGATTCAATCGGTAAAGAAGGCACTAAAGGTGACTCTTACTACAAAATGATGAAATCAAATATTGAAACTGTACACGGAAGCATGAAATAACACGCTGTGTTTTAATGAAGTAAGATGAATTGATGTTGATGCAACCTAAAATATTGGTATCTCCAATATTTTAGGCCACACATCAACATAACAAAGTCGAAGGCTAATAGTCCCATATCGTGCGTTAAATATATATTACCCTCCTATTAATATATATACCGTTCCCGATCGCACGATATGGTGGTATTAGAACTTCTCTTTGAGCGAGAGAGAAAAGCTAGAAGTTCTTATGCAGTTTTAATTAAACTGTAAACATTTATCACTCTTTAAATCAAAGAGCAAAGTTAAAAGCTTTATGTGGTTTTAATTAAACTGTCGTTCCCTTCATCTCTTTTAACCACAGAGATGCGTTAGAAGTTCTTCTAATACAATTTATACAACGCCATTCCCTACACACTCTTATAAAAGAGATTCACGCGCGTCAATAAATTGTATTACATACTAACTAAAAAGCTTTTCTTAATCGTACTAACGAAGTTAGAGGTTCTTATGTGATTGGACAACTGTTCTCCCTACTAGACTTTTAGCATAGCTGGTTAAAAGTACTAATACAGATTGTTCAATTGTATGCCCCTTTCCTTTGAACGGAATATTAAAAGCTATGTGCAGTAACTTTTAATAGGCATACCACTTTTGCATCAAGCTATAAATAATCGCATACTTTGATATTTAATCTGGCCTATCAAAGTAAACATCTATGGTTTCCTCCCCCCATAGATCCTTAAGCCACACTCATCCGATGTCATATGAGTGTGGCTATTTTTTGTGAATGCACTTATCTTCATCTTTAAATGACTTCGATTAATCTATCTCCTCCAATTTTTAAAACTTATTTCAATTAAATCTCAAATATTAATAATTCGTATAGTTTAAAACTATCTATTCAATTCCCCTAAAATAAAAGGGATTGATGAAAAGCCATTCAGTTTTTCATCAATCCCTTTTAGCATAATTACGAACTACGTCATACTATCTACAATAACCATTTCATCATAATTGATGGCTTCTCTTAGTTTTAACGCTGTACCTTCTGATACTTCATCTGTATCAATCAACTCACGTAAAATGCGACGTTGTTCTCTCAATGCATTTAATTTAATTTTAGTAATCGTATCTTCACTTGCTGAGTTGAAGAAATTAGACGGTGTTAAGTTTTCAATTCGCATTAAATAACCGTCACAAACCATTCCAACTTCAAGTGTATTATCTTTTGTTGTTTCCTTAGACAAACGACTAACCACATTATAATGGACTAATTTATTAATTTTGTTTAATTCCATTAAGTTATCCGTAACACTAAGTGAAGATGCCGAGTTCACTCTCGTTTGTACTCTTCGTTTTAATAAAGCACCTCGTAATAATACAATCATTCTTCTTATTAATGATGCTTGTCTATATACCTGTGTTCTTTCAGCATAACGCATATAGTTTTCAAGTACACTATTCGTTATTTGTCCTTCATCTACTAAAGACTCTAATGTTTTTGTTTCTACATTAAAAGCAATTTTTTGTAGACGTTCTAATTCTTTAGAGTTTTCATCATCTTTCTCTACAGTTTTTAAAAATGCTAATTTATCATGATATTCTTTAATCACGTTACCATATTTAAAACTTGTTTCGAAAGTAGATTTTTGATTTAGATAATCAATAACTTGTTCTAATATATAAATTCTAGCAACTTTAAACGACATATTGCCAATTACTGTTTTAGGTGCAGGTTTCGTTAATAATGGCAATAATACTTGTGCAACTACCAAACTAATAATAACCATACCAGATGCAATAAATAATAAGTCGTTTCTATACGTAAAAGCATGATGACCTGCTAAAAAATACGGTAACGTTAATGCGATTGCTAAAGAAATTGTTCCATGCACACCACATAACGTCATAATTAAAGCGTATAAACTTCGCTTTGGTGGTTTCTCAGTTGTTGGATTATCATCATCATTTTTAGTCATCATTTTTTGGAATGGACTGATGGCTAAATAAAAATAAGGATATAAGACATAAACCCAAACAAATCTAAATAGATAGACAGCTAAAGCAACAACAATAGTGATGCCTATTAAAAAGATTAAATTGTGCGGTTCTGTTTTGATAATTTTAATAATAACTTCAGGTACTAAAAATCCTAATATTGAAAAAACAAAGCCATTTAAAACATAACCTAGTATATTCCATGTATGATTGTAACTCATTTGTAGTTGTGTACGTACTTGCATAATTCTGTCACGTTCGAAACCATGTACAAGTCCTGCAACTACTGCCGCAATGATTCCTGATGCGTGAAACAATTCAGCAATTAAATACGTAACAAATGGTGTTAACAATTGAATAATTGTAAACATATTAATGTTTTCATATCCTCGACGCATCAATGTTAATCGGAACCTTACTAATGCCATACCTATAAGTAAACCAACCACTGCGCCACCAATTGATGCAATTAAAAACAACTGAACAGCATCAACAAGTGAAAAAGCACCTGTAACTAATACTCCAACAGCTATTTTAAATGAAATAATACCAGCAGCATCATTCAATAATGACTCACCTTCAAGAATTGTCATTGCTCCTTTTGGCAAGACCTTTCCTTTAGTGATTGCTTGCACTGCTACTGCATCAGTAGGACAAAGAATGGCAGCAATTGCAAATGCTGCTCCAATAGGTAAATCTGGCCAAATCCAATGAATAAATAAACCTACACCTATCACAGTAGTAATAACTAATCCTAATGCCATCATCATCACTGGCTTAATATATTTCCTTAAATGGACTCTAGAAACATTAACACCTTCTACAAATAACAAAGGCGCAATCATTGTTACCATAAACAATTCAGAATCAAAATTAAATTGAACAGGGATTGGGGTAATAAATAGTAACATGCCCAAGAAAATTTGTATAAATGCTAGGGGTACTTTAGGTATGAAAGTATGGACAAACGAACTTAGTATCACAACAGCTATAAATATAAGAATTGTTTCAAATATTTCCAAACTTTCACCTCTCTAAAAAGTATTGTTTAATTGAAAATTAAGTATCACATCTCGTTGTAATTATACTTTAGAGGATAAATTGAGTTAGCGACCACAAAAGCACTTTAATATAGATATATGTCTACGATTGCAGTACTTAAATTTGCAATTATTTAATTTTATTTTATCACTAATTGTTTGTATAAATAAACAACTTGCTTTCACATAACAACATTAACTTATAATACAAAAAATGAGCACCTTAAAATCGACTAGCCAATTTCAAAGTACTCATTTAATGATTAATTTTGAAAACAAATCTTCAAAAGCATTGTTATGCTTAACAATTTAGCCAACAATTCAATCGTTTTGATACCATTTCTTACGATGCTCTTCTCGTTTTTTAGCACGTAATTGTAATGCTTCTGTAGAGTTTTGTTCATTTGAACTTAATAATATTGATGCATGTGTGTGATCATCATTTTTTCGATACATATAAGCGCCGTTGCGATAAGCAGCGCGAGCGACTAAGTGCATGCCGACGGGTGAAGTTAAATTAATAAAAACAAGTGATAGTAATAAACGCACACTGAAAAATCCTGTATTCACAATAAAATAAATTAATACACCGATTAAAGTTAATAACACGGATAAAGTCGAACTTTTTGTTGCAGCATGACTTCTTAAGAAAACATCTTGGAATTTCACGATACCTATTGCACTAATAAGAGCAATAAAACTACCTAACAACAACATCACAGCAGCAATAAGACTAAAGATTTCTTTTGTTATTTCCATTAAACACATGCCCCCCACCAATAAAGCGCGATATTGAAACAGAACTTACAAAAGATATAATGGCAATGAGCATGATTGAATCTAAGAAAGAAACGGTGCCCATAAGTACACTTAACACACCCACAATTGACATTACGACAGCACTTGTTGTATCAAATGTAACGACACGATCTGCTGTTGTAGGTCCCTTGATTAATCTAAATAAACAGATGATTAATGCAATTCCAAAAATAATGAGTGAACTAATAATCATAATATGTGTTATTGTTTGTATCATCGCGACACCTCCAATATTAAGTCTTCATAATGCTTAATACTTCTTAACAAACTATCTTTTTCTTTTTCTGACACGTCGATACTATGAATAAAAAACTTTTTAGAGTCTTGAGAAATTCGTATTACTGTAGACCCTGGAGTTATAATAATTAAAATTGTTAAAAATGTTATTGCCCAGTCACTAGTTAGTCTTGTTTCATATGAAAGTAATCCAGGGTTCATATCTTTTGTTTTAAAAAGAATATAATTAATCGTGCTAATGCTAGATGTTATTAATTGATATAAATAAACACCTAAAAATTTAATAGCTACCCAAATTTTTCTAACATAAAAATCATCGCTGAAAAACCTGTGTAATATATAAATGACAATTAAACCAATTAGATATCCAGAAAAGAAAGTCGAGAATTTAAAATGATCTTCATCTTGAAATAATACCCATAAGAATGCAATGATAATATTTAAAACTATTTGATTCATTTAGTCCTCTCCTTTCAAATGCGGATTTACAAGTTTTTGATATAATTGATCACTCGTGTTCAACTCAGTTGCATCACTTGTAACATTTAACACAACAGGCGCAGCAATTCCGATTGCGATAACCACAACTACTAAAATACTTAAAATTCTTTTTCGATATAGTGGGATTTTCTTAAAATTAACTTCCTCCCCATCTTTATCTCCAAAATACATATAAAAAAGTATCCTAAATAAACTGTACATTGCAATTAGACTAGTAATAATCATTAACGCTAGTCCAATATAATTGCCATTTTGCAATGCACCTTGGAAAATAAGTACTTTCCCCGGAAAGCCACTAAATGGGGGCACGCCGCCAATAGCAAAAATCATTATAATAAACGCAACTCCAAATAAAGGTTCTTTTTTAGCTAAGCCATTCAAATATTGATATTGTCGATAGCCTGTAATGTAAACTAAACTACCAATAATAAAGAATAGCAATGTTTTTACAACAATATCATTTACTAAATAAAATATTGCACCATTAATACCTGCAAACGTGTTTGTTCCCAAACCTAAAATGATAAATCCTATTGATATTATGACTTGGTAAGCTGCAATCTTTTTAATATCTTTATAAGCAATGACACCTATAGCGCCGATGACCATAGTTATAGCAGCCATAGTTGCTAGCAATGGATGTATGAGATCATTATGTTGATCAAATAGTAGAGTGAAGAATCGAATTAATGCATAGGCCCCTACTTTGGTCATTAACGCTGCAAATAATGCTGCAAGCTCAGTATTTAACACTGCGTATGCTTTAGGTAGCCACATAAAAAGGACCAGCGCTGCTTTAGCACTAAATGCGACTAAGAAGATTAATGAAATCATTGTTACAGTGCGATTATCTCCCATATCATTCAAACGCATTGCAATATGTGAAAAGTTTAATGTACCTACTGTTTTATAAAGTAAACCTATACCTAATAAGAATAGCCATGAACCAATAATATTCAAGACAACATAAATAATTGCAGCACGTAATTGTTCTACAGATTGTCCAAGTGTAATGAGTACAAATGACGCAAGTAACATAATTTCAAACATGACGTATAAATTAAATAAATCTGATGTTAGAAAAGAGCCTATCACGCCAACGCTTAAAAATAATATGAACGATGGCAAGTGATAACGATTTGCTTTATGTTCGCCACGCCCAAATCCGTATGCCATAATTAAAGTAATCACAAACGAAGCGGTTGTAACCATAATTAAACTTAAAGAATCTCCTAAAAACTGTATACCAAAGGGCGCTGACCATCCTCCAAAGTCTAGCGTAATTGGACGGTGACGCTGAACATAAATTAATAGCATTAATGAAATAATTGTGGTGATAGTCATTGTACCTAAGTATAAATATTTAGAAATACGGTCATTATTTTTTAAAAATACAAGGATTAAGGCACAAAGGAATGGTAATAACATTGGTAAAATCAATAAGTTACTTAGCATCATCTTCCCCCCTTAGGCCTTCGATTTCATCTTCTTTTGTTACTTTATAAGTTCTATAAACAAGTACAAGTAAAAACGCAGTCATCCCAAACCCTATAACTATTGCAGTTAGTACAATAGCTTGTAACAAGGGATCAACAAACAATTGGTTTCCACCAGTTATTAATGGTTCTGATCTACTAGAACCATACGTTCCCATACTCATGATAATGAGATTACCGGCATGAGTATATATTGAAATTCCGATTACAATACGAATTAAATTGATTGATAAAATCATATATGTTCCTATAAATACTAAAAATCCTATAACTAGTAATAATATTAAATTCATGATCGACCTCCGCTAAGCGACAACATCACTGTGACAATAACACCAACAACTGAAAATAAAATACCTAATTCAAAAAGTGTTATTGTACTTACATGAATTTGCCCTAAAATTGGAAGTATCCAAGTTGTTTCATATTGAGACAAAAATGGTTTTCCAAAAAACATAGGTATTATCGCAGTAATAGATGATACCAATGCTCCAATAATCATTAAAATTCTAAAATCAATCGGTAAACTTTCTAAAACCTCTTCAACATTAAAAGCCAGAAACATTAAAATAAACGCTGAACTAAATATTAAACCACCAATAAAGCCACCACCAGGATTATTATGACCTGCGAAGAAGACATAGAATCCGAAAGTCAATAATATAAATACAACAAGTTTCGTGACCGTTCTTAACACGACATCATTCTCTTTCATCTTGTCCCCTCCGATCTTGATAATTTAGTAATGTGTAAATACCTAGCCCAGTAATAATTAACACTAATCCTTCAAATAATGTATCTAATGCTCTAAAGTCACCAAGTATCGCATTTACAATATTTTTACCACCTGTTAGTTTGTCAGCTTTTAAATAGAAGTCTGATATTGATGATAAACCATCTGTTTGTTGTGTAATAAAAATTAATGATACAACAATAAGTGCCATCAAGAGTGATACAGAAATTTTAATTATTTCTCTTTTTTTGTTAGCGTTAGATCTTGGCACGTTTGGTAATCTTGAAAAACTGACAATAAATAGTATCGTCGTTATTGTTTCAACTACTAGCTGAGTCAATGCTAAATCAGGGGCTTTCATTGCTATAAAGAATAAGGTCACAACAAAACCGATGACTCCATTTAAAATTACCATGGTTAGTCGTTGACGTATAAAAATTAAAGAAATACCAATTGTGACAGTTACGATTGCTAATATAATTTCTAATGCCCCAAATTCAGAAACATGTAACTGATGTACTTTAGGAAGTCCAATTCGAATATAACCGTATCCGATGATTACCATAAATATGCCCAGTGTCATAATAATGTATTGGTTTAAACGATCTTGCATAACACGTTTAAATCGCTTCGTAGCAAACTTTTCAAAATGTCTATATATCATCTCATAGCTTTTTGAAACTGAAATCTGTCTGATTTTACCCGTGAACACTTTTTTCCAATCTACTTTGATTGCTAGTACACTACCCAATAAAATAATGATGATGGTTAAAAGAAGCGGTATGTTAAATCCATGCCATTGCGAAACATGTGGTGCCAATTGATCAATTTGATGATTACCAGCTGATACAGCTCTTAATGCTGGAACGATAATCCACTTCCCAAATATATTTGGTACAAAAAAGATTACAGGTACTAGCACCATTAATATAAGAGATGGTAAACTAAACAACCATGGTTCGTGGATATTTTTTTTAGTAAAAACCTTAGAATCATATTTTGTCCAAAATACCTCTTTTACCATGTATAGTGCATATGTGAATGTAAAAACACTCGCAATAACACCAACAAACACGATAGCTATCATTGAAATCAAACTAAATTGGGATAATTGTCCAGTTTGTGTTAATGCATCTAAGAACATTTCTTTACTTAAAAATCCATTTAAAAATGGTACTCCAGCCATAGATAGAGCCGCTATCGTCATGACTAGATTCATTTTAGGAAATAGTTGACGCATTCCACTTAAAATTCGTATGTCCCTTGAACCTGCTTCATGATCTAAAATACCTACTCCCATGAAAAGCGCACATTTAAAGATGGCATGATTCATTAGATGGAACAATGCTGCAAATAACACGAATACATAAATAGATGCTATTGCGTCTTGTAGGTGTTGAGCATATCCACCACCGATACCGACCATTGCCATAATCATTCCTAGTTGACTGATTGTTGAATACGCTAGAATTCCCTTTAAATCCCATTGTTTTAAAGCTGTGATTGAGCCAAATAACATAGTTATTAACCCGACAAAGGTTACGATATATATGTACATATTGCTAAGACCTAATAATGGTGTAAATCGAAGTAATAAAAAGATACCAGCTTTTACCATCGTGGCTGAATGTAAATAAGCACTTACAGGTGTAGGTGCAGCCATTGCTCTAGGTAGCCAAATATGAAATGGAAATTGTGCTGATTTTGTAAATGCACCTAATAAAAACATAAAAATCATAGGCATAAACAATCCATGATTCTTAATATGATCTGCCTGTCCTAATATGTCAGTGATGTTATTCGTTCCTGTCATGATATACAGCATTATAAAACCAACTAATAACGCCAATCCACCAAATACTGTAATCATAAATGATTGAATCGCACCAAATTGACTGTCACCATTGTTATACCAATATGAAATCAATAAAAATGATGATACACTCGTTAATTCCCAAAAAATGTACATCAATATCGTATTGTCTGATAATACAATACCAATCATACTGAACATAAATAACGTTAAATAAAAATAAAACCTTGGTAAATTGTCTTTTCGAGAGGATAAATATTGAGTTGCATAGAAGAATACTGCAATTCCAATAAGTGAAATAATAAGAGAAAACATTAAACTTAAACCATCTAAACGTAAATCTAAATTGATATCTAATGTCTTAATCCATGGAATAGAGGTAGAAAGATATTGCAGTTTAGCTACTGATGGTATTTGAATCAAAAAATAAATAGATGAAATTACAGGTGCAATCAACGCTATGTACCCGGCATATTTAGCCAATGCTCTACGTTTAGACATTAGAAGTATCATCGCCATAATCACAAGTATGGCAATTAATAAATAAACCAAACTCATTATTAGCCTCCTTTGTTTCTATAATTGTAATGAAATATAAATACTATGTTCACACTCATTTTCTAAACCGATAAAATTTAGTGTTTCAATAGCAGATTGATGCCCTAAATACTTTTGAATGACTGGTATAGGTATACCTTTTTGATAAGCATGATATGCAAATGTCTTACGCAATGTCGTTAGTCCTACATTCTCTATGCCAGCTTCAATTGATGCTTGATGAATAATTCGATATGCTTGCTGTCTAGATAATACTTGATTTGTTCGTAGTGATTGAAAAAGAACGTCTTCATTCGAAAGACTCCTGTCCTCTATATATTGAAGTAGTTCTTTCGATAATGTTTCTGGTAATTTAATTTTAATCAACGAATGAAAATGTGCTTTACACATTTCTGATAACGTACACTTTTCAATTAGTCTATTAACTTGAGAGACTGTAATTGTTAATAATTCTGATACTTTCAATCCACTATGTATAGCTAACTTAAAGAATAAATAGTCACGTTCAGATTTTATCTTGAGCGCTTCATACATTTTAACAATATCATCATTAAATTTAATCGCTTCTACTTTATTCATACCTCAACCTCCCCTTGCCTTAAGTGTCTTAATCATAGCTATTTTATATTTTAGTTACATATATCTATTACCTTTTTTATAGATTTTAAACATAGAAAATAAAATTAGCCATTTTATTATTTTATTTCGATATATAGTGTGAAAGGAGGTTTTAAAATATGAGTAAAATAAACCACATCACTATTGTATTATCATTTACAAAAGTAGACGCTAACGGCAAACAAACAGAATTTAAGCGTCGATTCGCCAACATTAACCCTGATGCATCAAACGACCAAATTAAAACATTCAGCAAACTTATTGAGCGACTTACTGGGGAAACATATAGCAATATCGAACTCATCAAATCTTTATCAATTTAATCAGGAGGACATATTCATGACTAAAACACTTGAATTAAGTTTTAAATCTTCACTAGACAAGCCTGTAAAACTGCAATTACCACAATTAAACAACGTAGTGACCGAGCAAGTTGCACGTGATAGTATGAATGCATTAGTAGATTTAAATATTATAAAGTCAAATAGTGGTACCATCACCAAAGTACATTCAGCTCAAATTATTGATAAAACAACAACTGTTTTATTTGAAGATAAGAAATAGATATAAAGAAAACGCAATTAATTTAGTATAAATACTAACACCCTAGACTTTCATCATGATTGTCTAGGGTGATTTTGTTTTGTTAATGTCCTGCTTTTTTCAACATTATTATAAATGAGTTGTATATTTTCTCTATAATGATAATGTATACATATGATTTTATTATTAACTTTGGAAAGTGAGACTTTATTCATATGCTTCTTTTCTATATCATTGGTGTCCTAGTTGGAATGCTTATTCCTATCCAAACATCTGTCAATTCAAGACTATCACTGTATACTAAATCGCCTTTCTATACTTCATTCATTTCATTTTCAGTTGGTACTATATGCTTAATCGTCTTAAATATTTTTATAAATCCTGACGTTTTCTCATTACACTTTTTTAGTAATCAAACATTCGACTATACTTGGTTCGTTGGCGGATTACTCGGTGTTGGCTATTTAACTGGCAATTTATTGTTATTGCCAAAATTAGGTGCAACATTAACTGTAATTGCAACAGTTGCGGGTCAAATTATTATGGGTGTCATTATTGATACATTTGGCTTATTTGGCGCTACAATTCATGATTTTAATTTAATTAAAGCAATTGGAGTATTGTTACTCATTATCGGCATCGTCATAATGAATCAATTTAACAAGAATAATTTATTACTAACTGATCAAAGGTATTTACTGTTTTGGCTTCTCTTAGGCTTTATTTTTGGTTTCTTTCCACCTATTCAAACGACAATCAATAGTGCTTTAGCAAGTCATACTCATTCACCAGCCTTTGCATCATTAGTATCATTTACAATTGGGTCAATAACGCTATTGATTTTAACCGCTATTTTTAATCGTTCTTTAAAACTAAAAACAAGTCATTTAAAATTCGGTAAATTAAAACCTATCTATTTTACTGGCGGTATACTTGGCATGGCTTTTGTAACAGCTAACATTATCTTAATGCCTCATATGGGTGCAGCATTAACAACACTTATTGGGATGTTTGGCCAGATTCTAATGGGAATATTGATAGATCACTTTGGATTATTTGGTTCACCTAAAATAGCAATGACATCCAGAAAAACTATTGGTCTATTATGCATTTTGACAGGCATTATACTTTTAAGATTATTTTAATTTAACATTCAGCTTATCATTTTAACTTGTAATTATTTTTAAAAGTGATAAGCTATTTTTTTGTGGTCTAAATTAGTTTTAATAAGTATTAATATGGGTAGTATGCTTTGACACAACAAATTTTAATTTAGCAAATTCGATAGTCAACTCATTCTTAAGACCTAAATTAATGTTATTTTTTAATAATTTACACCAAATTAATAGCAAAAATTATGTTATTCGTGCTAATATTTCATAGTTGGTTATTAAATTAATTAAAAATAAGTCAAAATGTACAACTTTAATTCATTCATTGAGTCGACTTTAAAGATTGAAGATGCTTTAAATTATGAACCATAATCGTACTTTCTAATATTGATTACTTGTTATCAATCGGATTACTATACATTTACTTTAAAGTGCTATAGTTTTACTTTTGTCATTAAAATAGTGTATTTTCCTTATCATTAAAACTGCACTGGGAATTACTAAATTAAAAAAATTATAAAAATTTTTCTTTTTTAGTGATAAAAGTTCGAAAAATGGGTATAAATATTAGAAGAAGTTAACTTGAAAGCGTTAAGCTATGACAAAGAATCACTTTAGATACACATTGAATATCGAAACATTTAATTGCGCTAAATCGTTTCATTAAATAAATTACCTTGTATTGACGATTAAATTAAGGTAAATTATAAAAAATGCTGATATTTTTGACTAAACCAAATGCTAACCCAGAAATACAATCACTGTGTCTAATGAATAATTTGTTTTATAAACACTTTTTTGTTTACTTCTCATTTTTAATTAGTTATAATTAACTAAATAATAGAGCATTAAATATATTTAATAAAACTTATTTAATGCAAAATTATGACTAACATATCTATAATAAATAAAGATTAGATATCAATATATTATCGGGCAAATGTATCGAGCAAGATGCATCAAATAGGGAGGTTTTAAACATGGCAATTACAAAAATCAATGATTGCTTTGAGTTGTTATCAATGGTCACTTATGCTGACAAATTAAAAAGTTTAATTAAAAAGGAATTTTCAATTAGCTTTGAAGAATTCGCTGTATTGACATACATCAGCGAAAACAAAGAGAAAGAATACTATCTTAAAGATATTATTAATCATTTAAACTACAAACAACCACAAGTTGTTAAAGCAGTTAAAATTTTATCTCAAGAAGATTACTTCGATAAAAAACGTAATGAGCATGATGAAAGAACTGTATTAATTCTTGTTAATGCACAACAACGTAAAAAAATCGAATCATTATTGAGTCGAGTAAATAAACGAATCACTGAAGCAAACAACGAAATTGAACTATAATTTTGTTTAGCGCAATTTGGTGAAGTTTGATAGATGATACATTCTATTAAACTTCCTTTTTTTATGCTCTTTTTACCTAATTGTTAAGAGGTTTTGCACTAATGGCACTTAATATAAGGAAGATAGCCGCTTAACGAGCAGTATATATATCAAATACATTTCAAAAAAAGCTGATTACTATCAAATAATTAATAGTAATCAGCTTTTTCACATTGCCTAAGGACTTTATGCCCTAGGTTTATATATCAAATATTATGATACGCTTTTTAAGAAATTTAGATAATAACTTAGAAATGCTTCTGGTTCTTCAATATGCGGTGCATGTCCTGAATGTTCGAAGATTTTTTTCGTTACATTTAAAAAATGCGCTTCCAATTTAAAATGATTCTTATCTTTAATCAAAGGATCATGTTCCCCATTAATTAACAAAGTAGGTACACATGTACGTTTTTTTAAATACATAGGTTCATCTTTATGCAAAATTAATGAACGAATTGCCACCGCACTATCATCCTCAGACTTAATGCTATATATTCTTTGTTTTTGATACCATTTCATCGTCTTCTCTTGATTTCTAAACAATTTAGAAAATAAAAGAATATACGCTTCAGACTTATTAAAACCCGCTATATCATCTTGATATTGAATTAACAATTGAGTAAAGCTGTGTATTAAGTCATCTTTCTTCGATGCAATGGTAGTTAATGATTTTACACGATAAGCATATTTATCTGTAAATAACTTAGCAACTACCCCACCTAAATCATGTCCTAGAATATGTGCCTCATGAATATTTAACTTCTCCATTAGAATTTTTAAATCCTCAACGTGATCGTTTAAATCGTATGATTCACTTTTAGAAGACTTGCCATGACCTCTTAAATCGTAAGTAAGTACTTTATATGATGATGCTAGTTGATGTTGCAAATCTTCAAATCCAGCTAAATTACCATCCAAGCCATGAAGTAATATTATAGGATCCCCTTTACCTTCAATTTGATAAGTTAATTGGATTTGAGGATTAATTGTGACTTTATTCATTGTGACACCTCCCTCAATAAACTATATACCCAACCTTCATTCTATATACGCTTCCATTTTATAAACAATTTTTTAAAATTATTTATAAATTACAAAAAGTTATTCCAACAATAAAAAAACTATTCATCTCAATTAATACAATTAATCAAGTGAATAGTTTTATCATATTTATAATCTTGTACGTGAAGATAATCTAATTGTGAAATATATAACAAGAATTACTAATAATATCCATATAATTAATGAAAAAATCTGGGCTGATTGTGGATTATGAATCATTGCATCGACGGTTTTTTGACAAAACAATAAGCCGATTCCTGAAAACTCAAGTCGCTTATAAAATATGCCGGCAATAACTAAAATAATACCAATGAAAAAGAAAAATTGATGTCCAAAATTTGTAATTGGTATAACGCCCCAAGTAATATTAAATGCTTGTAATATAATTAATAACAAGGATATGATAGCGATAATTGTACCCATAATCATTTCTATTTTATTACTCCGCAAGTAATTCTTTTGAGACACCCTTAGGTATACAACAATAGTCATTGGAAAAATCACTAAACAATAAAATAGACTCATTCCAGTAATAGCTTGAAACTGAACATACTGTTTATCATATAAATAGGATATGAGAATGAAGTTTATAATAAAGAAAATAACTGGATTCATTTGTAAAGCAAACAAATTCCTTTGAATCATTAATATGATTTGTGCTGGAGATTTTCTTTTATATTCAATATAATCTTGATCTTTCTTTTCAGAATTTTTTATATCAGTAATTACTTTCTCTTTAATATCATCAATCAAATGCGGTGATAAACCTTTATGATTAAAGTAATCTTCTATATTTTCTAGTAAAATTTTATCGTTAATACGCATTGGTAGTACTCCTTTAAAATGAAACATCTTTATTTATTGTATTGGTTTAATATCCCCTTCGCAAATCATAAAAATTAATATTCACTGTATTATGCCATGTAATAAAATAACCGACAAGTATTGCGATTTAACTTGTCGGTTAAGCACGATTAATTTAATTATTATTTTTCCAAATCAATACGATATAATTTTATGTTTTTATCTTTTGGTGCTGAGGCAAATTGATAAGTCGTTTTGCCTTTTTCAATATATCCAAAATTACCAGCAACTTTGCTATATTCCGTATGTGTTACTGCTTTGCCAACATAATTTTTAACAGCTTGATATGTTGGACCATTAGCATCATTATACATCATTGAAATATGAGTTACTTTACCATTGTTTTTCTTACCATCAGTAGTTACTAATAACATACCTTTTTTAGTATGGAATTCGTAATAATGTTCAGTTCCATCTTCATTGTAAGAATACATCGGATTTTTGTACTTAGTTAAAACATCTTTAATAGATTCGCCAATTTTCACATTTTCTAATGACTGATCACCCTTAATTAATTGTTTAACAGTATCAATAGAGTTGCCACTTGCTGCTTCGGCACTAGTGTTCGCTAAGCCTACTCCCATTACAACAGAACATGCAATTATACTTGCCGTTAGTAGCTTTTTCATAAGCACTCTCTCCTTTTATTTATATCGTCTTGTGCTCACAACCATTATACAACAATCATTTCTAAAACAACAGTCATATTACAATTATATTACAAATAATAATTACTACTTTTATATTTCACTTATCACTAAAAATTAAACATGCTTTTCATCGTGATGTTTGTTGATAAATGCAGCTGTATCTTCGACGAATCTTTCTTGCTCTTCAACAAATGGGAATGCACTAGATTCTTGATATACTTCAAAGTCCACATTTTGGATTAAATCAGCTACTTCTTTAGCTTCTAATCTTGTTGTTCTTTCACCGAATTCTCCTGCAATAATTTTTGTCGGTACTACGACATTTCTATAAGTTTGAGAAATATCAGCGTTTTTGAATACCTCTTTAACTGCTTGAATTTCTTCTTTAGTTGAAATTTCATTTGTATCTACGACATGTTTGAGGAATCGGTTCATTTTTCTCGGACGATAATACTTACGCTTATTTAAAAATTTATCTTGTTTTTCAGGATCCCAGTTTCGAATAATATGGGCATATTTTCTAAATAAACGTTCTTCCGGTAATTCACCTTCAATAGATGTTGGATTTACCAACATAAGTGATGATGTAAATTCAGGATAACGTACTGAAATATCCGCACCAATGATTCCACCCATTTCATGGCATACAAATGCAACTTCTTCAATGTATAGATATTTAAGTAATTCAACAATGTCATCAGAAAAATCTTTTATTTCAATGTGACGAGGTTTATCAGAATAGCCATGTCCACGTAAATCAATTAACACAACTTGAAATGATTTTGCTAATTCTGCTGCTAATTTATTAAACACAGAATAATTATCAAGTACAGTATGAATCAATACGATAGGATAGCCTTCACCTAATGTACTGTAATGTATCGATGTTCCATCTTTTCTAGTAAATAGATCCATAATTTTCTCCTTTATTATCATTTTTTATTGGTAAAATGGTTAATAATTCTTCCACTGTTGTAATTGTAAAATCAACTTCTTCTTCGAGTGGTTCAATTTCAGCATCTTCTTGTTTATACCATACACTAACCATGCCCATAGCTCGTGCTGGAGCTACATCATTTAACGCATCATCGCCTACATACATAATTTGCTCAGGTAATACCCCTAGTTGATCAATCATATCTTCAAAAATTTTAGGATGTGGTTTACGAAAACCAACTGTTTCTGATGTTGATAAATAATTAATAACATGCATCAAACCAAGTGAGTGTAATCGAAATTGTTTAATCTTAGATTTACCATTTGCGATTACACCAATTTGAAAGCCTTTTTGCGATAGCTTTTCTAGTGTATATAAAGTATCGTAATAAGGAAATACATAACGATAAAAATGCATTTCAAAATCATTAAATAAGTCTTTCCAAGTTAGCCTATCTACATGGAAACGTTTAATGATTTCTTTATATAAATCAGGTTTATCATTATCTTCATCGTCATCTAGCTCAATAAATGCTTTTTTAAAATCTGCTAGTTGAACATGAATTAAGTAGTCATGAAATCGTTCATATTGCTCTTCGATAAATTTCTCTCGAGATTTAACTCTGTCCAACAACGTACCTTCTAAATCAAATACAACTGCTTTAATTTGATTCAAATCCATCGCTTATGCCCTCTTTATGTTTATAGTTATTTTTATTTTAGCAAAAGTCATGTGCTAGTGTAACCGTTTCGACTGCGATATTAGCATGTAAAATAACACTGGTATACCAATTAATGCAATGATAATACTTGCCGGTATTTGTACTGGTGACAATATATGACTACCAATAAAATCTGCCACAACCATTATTTGTCCTCCAATTACAATATTCAAAGCCAATTGTCTACCTAATGATTGTTTCCACTGCCATTTTCTAATGAGTTGTGGTATCACCATACCAATGAATCCAATGATGCCAACATATGCGACATTTATCGCCGTTATCATAGAAGCTATACATAACGCGATATATGTAATCAATTGAACATTTAAGCCTAGCGACTGACTTTTTAGTTCTCCTAATTGCAATAACTTTAGTTGATTAAGAATGATAAATATACCAAACAGTGCAATGATAAATGTGATTGCTATTATGGATACATTTGAGTATTCTGCATCACCAAAACCACCAAACAGATAATTGGCAATTGTATTTAATTTGCAAGGTTTTAATAAAATCAAAAAATATAGAAGTGAATTGAATAATGCACCAATCATTAAACCACTTAATATTAAGATTCTAACTGGATATCCTTGGCTCAATACCGACGTAATGACTAATACAGTTATTAATGTTATCAAACTAAATGTTATTGAAAATACAGGAATCCATAACGTTGATAATCCTAAAAATAATGCTAATCCTGAACCAAATGTAGCACCGCTTGCCAATCCTAACGTAAAGCTATCTGCCAATGCATTATTTAAAACTGTTTGAAATATAAGACCTGCAACAGTTAATATCATACCTGTCAACAATGCTTCTAATAATCTCGGTAATCTAACATTGATTAAAATAGACTGGTTAAATACATCATTGATATCCCCCAACTGCCAAAATAGATATATGCTAGTTGTTATAATCAATATGACTATCCAGCTCAATAATACTTTATTAAATGTCATAGCATTCTCTTTTCTTTCATCGATAATTACATTTATTATAGCAATCACATACTCGCGTTGCTATCATTCACTAAATATATTTTAAAAACCCCTTATCTCAAACATGTAATTTTTACTACATGTAGCAATAAGGGGCATAATTAGAATGGTTTATTTTCTATAAATTGCATCTCTTAATTCTTTTAATCCTTCATCAATACGTGGACCTGGTCTTGACACTTCATCACCATTTACAACTTCAATACGTGTATTCTTGACAGCATTAATTTTATTGAATCCACCTCTTTTTTTGATGATATCCATATAATCTGATCTTGTCTTAGCTTCCGTCGAAATTAATATATCTGGGTTCTTTTTAATAATACTTTCCTTCGTTACAGGGTTCCAACCATTAATGTCACTATAAACATTTTGGGCTTCTAATTTTTCTAACATATCATTGAAAAATGTATGCTTCCCTGCTGTATATATTTCAGGCTTTGATGAAACCTCAATAAATACTTTTGATTTTTTATGATGAGCAGGAATTGAATCTATGACTTTATCGATATTATCTTTAGTTTCCTCAACAAGTTGTTCAGCCTGCTTATCATGATGCGTTAATTTCCCAATTTGCTTAAATGTGTTGTAAGTTTCATCAATTGATTGTGCATCTTTAACATACACTACTTTGATGCCTTGTTTCTCTAATGATGACAATACTTTATTTGCAGTTGCCTTTTGCGACTCATGCGCAAGAATTAGATCTGGCTTTGCCTTTAAAAGTTCCTCTTTATTTAGATTCAAAGCATCAAATTGTTTCTTACCCTTTTTCACATCTTTTGGATAATCATCAACCGTTGAAACACCAACTATGTATTTACCTAATCCTAATTCATATAAAATTTCAGTATTACTAGGCATTAACGAAACAATTCTATGGTACGGCGATTTAGACGAGCCATTATCATCGCTACCTTGTTTATCATTATCTTTCATACCACAGCCACTCAGAACAAGCATAAAAATCAAAATAAAAGCAATTAACGATTTCTTCACATTATCACATCTCCTTTTTAATCCCACTTTTCGCTTTAGCGATTAGAGGGATTTATGCAGTTGTGCGGTAGCATTCAACTGCGTTCCCCTTCGCTTTAGTGATTAGAGGCTTTTATGCAGTTGTGCCTTAGCATCCAACTGCGTTCCTCTTCATCTTTAGCGATTAGAGGGATTTATGCAGTTACTGCACAAACAAACAACTTTTTTTCTTTATATGCTTCTATTTATTATATAAGTCCACATACTAAAAGAAAATAGTAAATTATTTTTTATATTTCATATAAACTCATCTATCTAACTTCACAGCGTTTACTTTTTAAAGTAAGGTTCTAAAAAATCATAATTCTTTATATCTTTATCTCTAAAGTAATGTTTACCAAATACATCTAACAGAGCATGAAATTCATTAGCATCTTGATTTGTAAAATGATTTGGTAATGTGACTACTTTTTTTAATTGATCATAACTTTTAGTGTTTTCATATCCTAATTTATCATATATTTTTCTTGTATAGCTATCTGGAATAAATTCAATACGTCCGAATATATAAACAAGTAAGACATCTGCTGTTTCACTTCCAATACCTTTCAAAGATAATAATTCTTTTCTTAATTCAGCTTTATATCGCTCATTAATCTCTTGATAATTGAAATGATGTCGTGCTAACCATGTTAATAATGTTTTAATCGTCAGTGATTTACTTTTATAAAAGCCACTTGAATGAATCAATGATTGTAACGTTTCAATAGGTAGTTCTAATATATGATTTGCATTAAAATGCGTGTGCTCTTTAATTTGATTCAATGCAATTTCTGCATTTCGCCATCTAGTATTTTGAACCAAAATTGCACCTAACATCATTTCAATGTCATTATCAGCAGGCCACCAATTTTGAGGTCCCATATGCCTATATAACAATTTATACAATTCATCAGTTCCTAACATTTACATCCTCCTTTTAGAGCCCCTTGAGCTTTAGCGATTAGGGGCTCTTATGCAGTTGTGCGCAAGCAAACCAACTGTATTCTTTAACCCCCTTGAGCTTTAGCGATTAGGGGCTCTTATGCAGTTGCTGCGCAAGCAAGCCAACTGTATTCCTTTAACCTTATTCACATACTAAGCATTCCCAATATGTCACATACCTAATAAAAAACACTCCAACACAAAGTATCTTTCGAGAAACTCTACGTTGGAGTGTATATAAATGTTCTTACATTGATTCAGGTGCGCTTACACCGACCATTGCCAATGCATTTTTCAATGTAATTCTGACCGCTTCAATCATAGCAACATGTGCTTTTGTTTTTTCAATATCATCTGTTAACACTTTTTCAGCATTATAGAATTTATGGAAATGAGAAGCTAAATCTTGAATATAATTAGTAATTCTATGTGCTGATCTATGCTCAGCAGCACTTTCAATTGTAGGTTCGAAATCAGCTACTTTTTTCAACAATTCAATCGCTTTTTCATTTGTAATCGTTGTAAAATCATTCGTAGCAGCTACCTCAATTCCTTGCTCTTTCGCTTGTTTTAAAATTGAACAAATACGCGCATGTGCATATTGAGCATAGTAAACTGGATTGTCTTGAGATTGCTCTTTCGCTAATTCCATATCAAAATCAAAGTGACTATCAGGACTACGCATAGTTAAGAAATAACGTGCAGCGTCAACGCCAACTTCATCCATAATTTCTCTTAATGTAATCGCATTACCAGTACGTTTACTCATCTTCACTTCTTTACCATTTTCCATTAAACGAACCATTTGCATGATTTGAATTTCTAAACGATTACTATCTACACCAAACGTTTCAAGAGATGCTTTCAAACGATTAATATAACCATGATGATCAGCACCAAATAAATCGATTAAAATGTCATTACCACGTTTAACTTTATCGAAGTGGTACGCAATATCTGGTAAGAAATACGTATATGTACCGTCATTTTTAATTAATACTCTGTCTTTGTCGTCTTTAAAATCAGTTGTACGTAACCATGTAGCGCCATCAGCTTCATACGTATAACCTAATTCTTTCATTTTTGCTAAAACTTCAAGAATTTCACCTTTTTCATATAAAGATGTTTCACTAAACCAATTATCAAAATGCGTATTGAACTCTGCTAAATCATTTTTCAGTTTAGCCATTTCGTATTCTACGCCTAATTTTCTAAATTCTTTCAAACGTGCTTCTTCAGAATAATCTTTAATTTCAGGGTGTTTCTCTGCTAAATCTTTGCCTATTTCAATAATATCTTTGCCATTATAGCCATCTTCTGGCATTGAATAACTATTGTCACCTAAAGCTTCAAAGAAACGTGTTTCAATCGAACGCGCTAAGTTAGTAATTTGATTACCAGCATCATTAATATAATATTCACGTGTTACATTATAGCCAGCTGCAGTTAAAATATTAGCTAAAGCATCACCAACTGCTGCATTTCTAGCATGACCAATATGTAAATCTCCTGTAGGGTTAGCTGAAACATACTCAAGCAATACATTTTGACCTTTTGATTCATTTACATATCCAAATTGACCACCTTTTTCAATTGCTTCAGGAATAATTGCTGTTAAATACTGATTATCTAAGTAAAAATTAATGAATCCTGGACCAGCAATGTCAATTTGTTTTACATGTGCTTTTTCAGTGTCTAAGTTATCAACAATCGCTTGAGCAATTTCACGAGGATTACGCTTTGCAATCTTAGTCAGTACCATCGCAATATTAGTAGCATAATCTCCATTTTTTGTATCTTTAGGAACTTCAATTTTAATATCAGGAATCTCATCTGCTAATCCTGCTTTGTTAATACTTGCTGCAATTTCTTCTACTAATGTTTGTTTCACTTGATCAATAATATTCATTCGCCTATCTCCTTATAGTTAATTTCATATTGATAAGAACCCATTTTTTCATTATCTTGATATAATTCATAATGAATCTTTAACTTGCCACCGTCTCCACTTACGAAATGTAAAATGCGTAATGTTTTAACTTCTAGTGGAATTCGTCCAGCCGATATATCGTAAAAAGTTGTTGTCGTTTGTCCTTCAACAAAATGCAAATTCATATTAATGTCGCCTTTACGAATCAACTTAACGCTATCATCATCCACTTTTATTGTAACATTAACTGTTGCATCCTCAATTTGTTCTACATACCGAATAAAGTTAGATTGCCTTTGTTGCCAAGTTCCTTCAGTAGTAAATTCAAATTTTTCTTTTTCGTTGTGCTGTTTCAACACTTGCTTTGTATGAATATTTACTTTTTTATCCAATTTACTACTCACCTTAATCTTCGCATAATAGAAATATTATAGCATAAAATAAGGTCATCTTGTTATGCCTTCTTAAAGCTAAATAGGTTCATTTAATTAACAATTCCATACTTAATCAATACTTCATATATTTAAGCCATTTTATAAAATACAAACAACACCTCAAAACCAAAAAACACGAGATTTTCACCATCTTACATGAAAACCTCGTGTTTGATTATAATGATAGTGTTTAGAGCACTACCTTCTTTATCTATATAGTCAGTTGATATTTTTAAAATTTAATAACCATTCTACCAGTTATAGTACCATTTTCCATTTCTTCAAAAATATCATTGATTTCTTCTAATTTTCTTAATTGAACTTTAGGTGTTACTTTATTTTCAGCAGCAAATTCAAACGCTTCACGTAAGTCTTGTCTTGTACCAACAAGTGAACCTACTACTTCAATACCATCAAGCACTAATCTTGGGATATCTAAGTTCATTTTATCAACAGGTAAACCAACAGCAACAACTATTGCACCAGCTTTTACAACATCAACCGCTTGGTTAAATGGCGTCTTAGCAACTGAAGTTACCACTGTTGCATCTAATCCTTTGTTATCAGTTAATTTCATAACTTCTGCAACTGGATCAACATCTTTAGAATTAATAATAGCATCTGCACCTAATTCTTTCGCGAATGCTAATTTATCATCATTAATATCGAAGGCAACAATTTTAGCCCCCATAACGTTTTTAGCATATTGTAAAGCTAGGTTTCCTAAACCACCTATACCAAAAACACCTAACCATTGTCCAGGTTTTACATTACTTACTTTTACAGCTTTATAAGTTGTCACACCTGCGCATGTAATAGAAGACGCTGCTGCTGGATCTAATTTTTCAGGTACTTTCACAGCATAGTCTGCAGTAACAATAACTTGTTCAGCCATTGCACCATCTACTGTATAACCAGCATTTTTCACACTACGGCAAAGTGTTTCACGACCTGTTGTACAATATTCACATCTTCCACAGCTTTCGAACATCCAAGCGATAGACACACGGTCTCCAATTTTTAATGATTCTACATCTTCTGCAACTTCGATGACTTTACCAATACCTTCATGACCTAAAGTAACGCCTGTAACATCACCAAAATCAGCATTCTTAACATGTAAATCGGTATGACAAACACCACAATATTCCGTTTGTACCAATGCTTCACCAGGTTTTAAAGCTCTTAACTTTTTGTCCTCAATACTTACTTTGTGATCTTTCGTTACAACTGCTGCTCTCATAATAATGTCCTCCTTATAGTCACTCCAGTATGTATGATATTAATTGGCGATTACTTTCAAAAATGAAAACGAATAATTATAGATGTAATTTTTATTTGTAATAGACGCCAGATTAAAATATACTACTGTGACTTTGTTTTTAGTTAGATATCAACCGTTAACTTTTAACGTTTCCCTAGTTAATATGTTAAAAGAAATAACATAATCGATATGCTAACGTGTAATTTTTACTTCACATATATTTATTTAAAGATAATTTATAATACTCTTATCTTCACTCTTATTATAATGTGAATTAATTCACAAAGTATATAGCTATGATCAAAAAAATGTGTCAGTTATTCAAATTTTTTATTAACTACAGATTAATTTAATTTCAAAAAAATTAAAAAAACTCCCAATCAATCTAAGACTTTATTTTCACCTCAAGATTTACGTCGTCATTGAGAAATGAATCATATCTTTATAGATTAATTGGGAAATTTTAGTTTCTAATATTTAATTAAATGCTTGATGTAAAGCGTCAGAAGAATGCTTCCACATACCTTCATCATGGTTCATTAAAAAGTCTTTTAAAATAGCTTTATTCTCGTCACCAATTTGATCAATGATAATATGATGTTTCATTGATTTATCCATCATATTAACATGTTCAGGCATACTTTTATAACCACGACGAATTGCTTTATTCACTAATAAATAGCACGCTGTTAAACCAGCATAATATGGTCCTTGTTCATTACGTTCTGTTGTTACCCAACACAACCAATATTCTTTAGCTTCATCGCCTTCAACAGCAGCTTTATCAGTAATCCATTTCACGCCTTTTTCAACTTTGGCGCGAGCATGCATGCCTCCAATATCAATAAATGCTTCTTTGTTAGCAACATCGATAAAAACTGGTGCAATATTGTCTAAGCTAATCGAACCAATATTTGTACCTTTATGACCATCTAGAGGGTCATTTTTTATGATATTAAAATTAAAGCCTTTTTTCTCAGACAATGATATAACCTCCATATTTAACGATAACAATTTTAGCCCTGTTTAATTAAGCTCATTAATCAAATTTTCAATAGCTTCTCTAATTGTCTTATCTTTAATCTTTGCAACCATTTCTCTAGGATAATATAATTTATAGTCTTGGCGATTAATGCCTGTAATACTATGAATGACTAAAGATTGATTGCTTATTTCTCTAATCGTACCATCTTGTCTCAATAAATGAATCGGTTTGCGATTTGACCCCGGTCGATCATAGTCATATGGCAAATCCGAAAATGCTTCACTCACAAAATAATAATCTGGATTAATACCACCTGCTTCAAACAGTTCTTGCAGTTCTGATATTGTAATAATTGAGCCATCAAATGGAATATATTTAAATAAGTCTCGATTAATAAATCGACTTGCTAAATCACTTAAAATAGCATCATCTTCTTTTGTCCATTTTTCCAAATAATACGTAACTACCGCTTCATCGAGTTCAACATATTGTTCAATCGTAACTGTCTCTTCAAAAAATGGAATAAAATCATGTGGATGCAACTTAAATTCATAGCCTTCATTATAAAGCTGTTTTGCGCGTTTCAAACAATTATTAAGCAGCACTTCTCCACCACGACTAACTGGGTGGAAATAAATTTGCCAATACATTTGATAACGACTCATAATAAAGTTTTCAACTGCATGCATACCACTTTCTTTGATTAGTACTTCATCTTTAGAAGGTCGCATTAATCTTAAAATACGTTCCATATCAAAAGCACCATATGATACACCTGTGAAATACGCATCACGTTGTAAATAATCCATTCTATCCGCATCGATTTGTGAAGAAATCATCGAAATGACCAATTTATTATGATGCGTTTTATTAATTACTTCCGCAACTTCTCTTGGAAACTCAGGCGACACTTTACGTAATACAGCATTCACCTCAGTATCTCCAGTAATAATCGCTTGTGTGTATGCTTCATGGTCTGTATTAAATATTTTTTCAAAACTATGTGAAAATGGACCATGTCCTAAATCATGTAATAATGCAGCACATAATGCCAACGGTCTATCTTTATTGTCCCATGCATCATGACCAATAAATGACTCATCAATTAATCGTCTAACTATTTCATACACACCTAAAGAATGTCCAAAGCGACTATGTTCTGCTGTATGAAAAGATAGGTACAGTGTTCCTAATTGTCTAATTCGACGTAACCTTTGGAATTCCTTAGTTTTAATTAAATCCCATATCAATTGATCTTCAACATGAATATATCGATGTATCGGGTCTTTAAAAACTTTTTCTTCTACTAATTTTAAATCTACATATGCGTTAGTCATTATTCCCCTCCTTTTCGTTTAATATAATATTTAATTTACTTAAAATGCTTTGTACATAAGTGCTAAGTCTAACTTTTCGCCATACATTTCTGGCTCATAAGAGCGTAAGATTGTAAAACCTTGCTCTTTATAGTAAGCTACTGCTTCTTCATTTTTATTATCTACTTCTAAGTAAACACCTTCAAATTTATCTTCAAAACGTGATAATCCTTCATTTAACAATGCTGTACCATAACCTGTATGTTGCGATTCTGGTTTAACATAATGAGCTGATAAATATAATTCTTCACCGTAAATAAAGTTAGCAAAGCCAACGATGTCATTACCTTCTTCAACGACTAAGAATAATTGTTCTTGAAGTCTTTTCTTTAAATGATGTTCATTATATGAAGCTTCTAACAAGTGATTAACTGTTGTCGCAGCGTATATATTTAAGTATGTATTAAACCAAGCTTTAGTTGCGACATCTCTAATTTGAACAACATCTTTTTCAGTTGCTTGTCTTACCTTGAACATGACTTTCTCCCCTTATTAACAAGTTTTAATAACGGCATTATACCACAACTTGCTCAATACTTAATAAACAATGATTGTCTATTCAATTTATATATTTATATTTTCCGTTAAAATTAAAAATAAAAAAATAACGAAGCAAAAAATCACTTCGTTTAGTATGAGGTATGTCTTATTGCAATATACTATTCCACTCAGTTGCACGTGCTAAGGCATAGTTGTCTTTCATGATGTCACCAGGCTTTTCAGCAGTTCCAATAATATAACCATTTAAAGTGGCACCTAAAAAGTCTAAACTATATTTCATTTGCGTAATTGCTGGCTTCGCTTTTATTTTTGGACAATCTCCACCAACTAAAATAACTCTAAAATCCTTTTCAGCCATTTGTGCCTTAAAATTAGGATATCGTTTATCTTGTAATGTTTCTGACCAATGTTCGATAAATGCTTTCAATGGTGCTGAAATGCTATACCAATACACTGGTGATGCAAAAATAATTGTATCACTAGCCAATATTTTATCTAGAATCGGCAAATAGTCATCGTCATATGAAGTAATAGTCTCTGTTGTATGTCTCACGTCACGTATCGGTTTAAACTGATGTTGTGTCACGTCAATCCATTGATACTCTAAATCTTGCAAAGCGAATTTTGTTAATTGTGCAGTATTACCGTTTGGTCTACTCCCACCAAACAAAACAGTAATCATTTTAGCCTAACCTCACTTTTGATTAATAAATATCTGTGCTTTTCGTTACCTAATTATACTATCATAAGCTTTGCCTACCGGATAGTAAAACGCTTACAACTTTTATATAAATTTGACGAAATTTCGTCATGCCTTATATAACGTCGTTTGTGATACGGGGCTAATTCATGATGAATTAGATACATATGTCACCATTAAATACAATTCATTTAGTCTTCAATTGGAAACAGTTCATCGATATATTGAATCTCATCATCTGATAAAACGATATCTGCAGCTTTAATATTTTCAATGACTTGTTCTGCACGTTTTGCACCAGGAATAATCACATCAATAGCTGGTCTCGTTAAATAAAATGCTAATACAATGTTCGCAATTGAAGTTTGATGTGCTGCAGCTAGGCTTTCCAAAGCTTTTACGCGACGCACATTTTCTTCAAATACACCTGGTTTAAAATCACGACGTGTAGTACGATGGTCACTAAATTTAGTGTTCTCATCATATTTTCCAGCTAAAATACCGGATGCTAATGGGAAATATGGAATAAATGTGATTTGGTGATCAACACAATATTGTAATACTGCCTCATTTTCGCGATGCAATAAATTATATTCTAACTGTACAACATCAACGTAACCATCTTTATTTGCTTCTTTAAGTTGATCTAATGTGAAATTTGATACACCAATAGCTTTAATCTTCCCTTGTTCCTTAAGCTCTTGTAATGCTGCAACTGCTTGATCTTTCGGAGTGTTGTCATCCGGAAAATGAATATAATATAAATCGATATAATCAGTTTGTAGACGTTTCAAACTATTCTCAACTTGTTGTTTTAAATATTCAGGTTGATTGTTCTGATGTACTTCTTGATTTTCATCAAATTCATGAGACCCTTTCGTAGCAATTTTAATTTGTTCTCGAGGATATTCTTTAACAACTTCTCCAACCAATTCTTCAGAACGTTCTGGTCCATAAATATATGCCGTATCTAATAAATTAATACCATGATTAATGGCTTGACGAACAACATCTTTTCCTTGTTCTTCATCTAAGTTCGGATATAAATTATGCCCACCTACTGCGTTCGTCCCAAGTGCGATTGGAAACACTTCAACATCAGATTTACCTAAGTTTACAAATTGCTTCATTAGACCCAGCTCCTTATCTTTATAACTTTTCCACTATCACACTACCATGATTTAATACAACTTCCAAATGTTAGAATTAGGGTTTGAATTTAGGCGGTGTATTAGAAAAACGTTATGTAGAACTCAGTTAAAATAAGTATTGCTTTAGTTGAAATTCACATAGCGCGATTGCTCGTTAGCCTTTAAATTACATGTACTTTTGAATCAGAAATTGAAAAATCATTTAAGAACGACAACATTAAAGCCATTACAAATTCAATTTGGTAATTTCTATTGGTTTTTAAGTATGACATGAATGTTTTTATCTATAATTAAAGCTATATTCACTAGAAAAAAACCATTATAACTGCAATCCAAGCAAAATATACTATTATGTTTTGATAACTCATTGATAATAGAGCATATGAGAAAATAACTGTCCATAAAATAAAAAAACATATATAAACAATGTGAAACAAAAATTTTTTAGTGTTGGTATTAAGATAATTTTTGACCTTTTATTTTTAGTATTATAAATATTTAAAGATGATTTTTTAATTAGGCGTACATAAAATGTTAAAATCCCTATAAATGTGATGCAACATATGGCAATAACTAATTTTCTATCAAGTTGAGTGTCAAGTAAATGTGTATACTTTCTTAATGTAACTGCGAATAAAGCAGAGATACCTGCAACTGGCCAAAAAACATTCTTTTTAGCAGGTTTAACAATATTTAAATTTTCAAACTCTTCTCTACTAATTTTGACATATTCTTTTGGGATGAACCAATTAATAAATGGAAAAAATAAACTAATCCAAGTGCTTATTATATCGATCATTAAGTACTCATCATGATATTTAATAATTCTATATTTTGGGTTTTTATTGATGATTTTAGATTCGCATAGCATTGATTATCAATTCCACCTTATTCTAATTATTTTTTATTTGAAGAGTGGCTAACATAATATAATTAGTTATTAATTCGCTTTTTATAACTTTGGCTTTTTTATTTCCCTGTTCTAAGATAGCTCCTCGATTTAAAATCATTGCTTTTTATGGACCAACATTTAAGTATCCGATACTACCTAAGTTAATCAATTTTACTACTTATTTGTTTTTAAAATAACATGAATATTTTTATCTAAAACCGATGACATATTCAGTAGAAAGAAGCATGCAGTCATGCCAATTAAAGCAAGAAATTCTATTATATTTTGAGGGGATGAAGTTACTAACATACTCAGAGCCATTGTTGACAATCCACCAAAAAATATATAAGCAAAAAAAGATAAACAAATATTTTTAAATGTAGGTATTAATATGATCTTTTCGTTATTACTTTTATTTTTATCAAAAATATGTAACTTCAATTTTGTATTTATATATATAAATAATGCGAAAACACCTAGAAGTATCATACAGCATGTTAATATAACTATTTCTTTTTCTAAATGGATATTAAGCAAATAAATATATTTTCTTGTTAAGGTTGTTAATAACACTGCAAATCCTGCAACAGGCCAGAAAGTATTATTTTTAGCGGGTTTGACAATATTTAAACTTTCAAATTCTTTTCTACTAATTTTCGCGTACTTTTTGGGAATAAACCAATTAATCATGGGCAAAAAATAAGCAATCCAAGTACTTACTAAATCAACCATGAAATATTCATTATTGTATTTAATAATTCTATATTTAGGGTTTTGATTAATGACTCTAGATTCGCAAAGCACTGTTTATCACTTCCTACTTTTACTTAGTAATCTTTATTTGAAGAACGGTTAACATAATATTGTTAGTCATTTTTCTACCTTTTTATAACATATACTTTTTTATTGACTACCAAAGCTACATTACTAAGTAAGAACATTATTACAAGCATAATCCAAGTAATAAATAAAATGATGTTTTGAATACCTTCTGTGATAAACATATAAAAAGCAAGTATGCTTATACCACCAAAAATAATATACGAAAGAAGCATTAAGCATAAATTTTTAAAAGTTGGTATTAAAATTATCTTTTCATCACAGTTATTTCTATCATAAACGTTTAACTTAGATTTCGAATTAATATATAAAGCTGAAAGGAAAACCCCCAAAAGTACGAGACAGCATAAAATATTCACAGCAATTTGATTAATTTGTATATTTAACAACTGTATATATTTTCTCGTCAATACTGCCAATAAAACTGATCCCCCACCTGCTATCCATCCAGCTGAGCTACTATTTTTCGGTGTAAATGTATTTAATTCTTCAAACTCACTTTGACTAATCTTAGCAAATTTCTTAGGTACACCCCAATTAAGCATTGGAATGAAAAAGAAAATCCAAGAACTAGTTACATCAATCATTAAATACTCGTTCTTATATTTTATAATTTTATATCTCGGGTTCTTATTTATATTCCAGGACTCACATAACATTTTTATCTCGCCCACTTCATACCTTTTTAAGTTCAAACAATTAATCAGCTAATCTCATGAATTTAGAATATTGAATATATTGCTAAGTTAAAATATTATTGTTTGATATCCTTTATAATATGCGGATTTTTATAGTTTCTGTTATAACTCAGTTGACTTTGAATTTAGCGTTTGCTAATGCTTTTTAAGTATGACATGAACATTTTTATTACCTATCGAAGCCATATTCACTAGAAAGAAAAGCATTGTCATTATAATCCAAGCAAAATATACTATTATGTTTTGGTAACTCATTGATAATAGAGCATATGAGAAAATCACTGTCCAAAAAATTAAAAAAACATATCCGAACAATGTGAAACAAAAATTTTTTAGTGTAGGTATTAAAAAAATTTTTGACCTTTTATTTTTAGTATTATAAATATTTAAAGATGATTTTTTAATTAGGCGTACATAAAATATTAAAATCCCTATAAATGTGATGCAACATATGGCAATAACTAATTTTTTATCAAGTTGAGTGTCAAGTAAATGCGTATACTTTCTTAATGTAACTGCGAATAAAGTAGAGATACCTGCAACTGGCCAAAAAACATTCTTTTTAGCAGGTTTAACAATATTTAAATTTTCAAACTCTTCTCTACTAATTTTGACGTATCTTTTGGGGATGAACCAATTAATAAAAGGAAAAAATAAACTAATCCAAGTGCTTATTATATCGATCATTAAGTACTCATCATTATATTTAATAATTCTATATTTTGGTTTTTTATTGATGATTTTAGATTCGCATAGCAATACTTATCACTACCATTCCTTTGTTTATTATTCTTATTAAAATTTTTCAATTTCATTTGATTTAAATAATACATGAACTTTATTGTCATATAGTGAGCACATATTTAAAAATAAGAAAAACAGAAATATTACAAACAAAGTTATAAATAATATTATATTTTGAACTTCAATCATCAGTAACATATAAATAGTAAATAATGAACCACCACCTAAATAAATATATAAAACTATTGATAAACAAAGACTCTTTAAAGTGGGAAATATGATTATCTTATTGCTTTTATTTTTGTTTTCATTATAGATTTGTAACTTTAACTTTTGATTTAAATATAGAAAAAACAGAAAAATACCTAGTATTATGATGCAACAAATTAAAATTACTATACTATATTCATATTTAACGATAAATAAATGGGAATACCTTCTTAACATAACACCAAATAAGACCGTACTTCCTGCCACTGGCCAAAAAGAATTGATTTTAGTTGGCTTCACAATGTTTAAAGTTTCAAAATCTTTTTCGCTGATTTTGACGTACTTTTTTGGAATCAGCCAATTAATCATTGGGAAAAAGAGTGCTAACCATGTGCTTACTAAATCAATCATCAAATATTCATCTTTGTATTTGATAATTTTATATTTGGGATTTTTATTAATATTTTCAGTTTCACAAAGCAATATTTACCAGCTCCATTTCATAGGGTTTATATGATCAGAAATACTTTTTGTAGCTTGACCAACAACATTCCCAACACTATCTATAGCTTTTTCTGTAGATTTTTTAGCAACATCGATACCGTCGTCTATTTTATGTCCTACCCAGTCTGCTTTATCCTTTATACCAGCTATATTATTTTGATAAGCCCAATCTGTTATAAATGTAAAAAGTGTACCTACAGCAAAACCAGCTAATACTGTCCATCCAACCGGATTAGTCGCGAGTGCTGCAGTAATAGCAATTCCAGCACCAGTACCTATTCCTGTAGTTAAAGCATTATGCGACAACGCCTCACCAAATGTTTTATCATCATTTGCAAGATCATCATACATACCTATACCAAATCCTACACCTGCAACACCTTTGCCTAGGTATTTTCCGCCTTTTGCAAATTTACTACCATTTTCTATAAACACATTACCTGATGTACGTTTGACTTCCACAAATGAATTTGGACCGGCTGGGCCTTTCACTTCACCTGCTGTATTGATAAATACACCGAATTTACTTGCATTTATACCGCCTTGCTCTAAAAGTGTTGACGTAATATCTAATCCTATATCTCGTTTAATACTATCTTTATTGTCATTTATATATTTCATTATACTTTTCGGGATATCGTCTTCTGGATGTTCTTTGGCATATGCCTTTATAACAGCAAAGTCTGCTTTATTTAAAGTTTCTTTCTCTGCTTTTTGTTCAATTTTCCCCATAGCAACTTTCAAATATTTTTCATGACTTGCTTTGGCCCAATCAAGTTCTTTGCCTGAAGGAATATTAAATTGATTTGTTGAAAAGTTCCAAAAATTCTGCGCTTGGGTAAGTCCTTGTTGGACAATTTTTTGAAATTCTTCAACTTCTTTAAATATTTCTGGTGATTTTTGATTAAACTCACGCAATTTGCGTAGCTTCTCTTCTAATTCATGTTTTTGTTGACCTAATGTTCGTATTATTTGTTGGTTCGATGAAATGGCTTGCTGATTATCGGAAGCATGCTTTTTCAAATTGTTATTCAAATTTTCATATCGCGTAATTTGTTGACTTAATGATCTGATATCTTCTTCAAGCTCTGATTCTTTTAAAGATATGCTATCAACCTCACTCGTATAACGTGACACAAAATTATCGCAAGCTTGCTTCGTTAAATCACTCAATGTTTTCATACTTGTTGATAATGGAATTAACACCGTACTAAAAAATTGCTTAGCTGACGTATAAGCTTTACCTTTAAGCGCATCATCATTGATAAATTGAGTAATTGCTTTTTCCAACGCATCATAATTTGAATTCATTGTTTGACTCAAATTACCCACACTTGAAGCTTGGTTTCGAGATCTGTCTAAATACATGTCAATACTCATCGGCATGCTCCTTTTTCAAAAATATATGATTTTCAAACTATTTATAATTAAATGCTTTTTACATCTATAAAGTTGTAAAATTTTAAAACTCGGCGATGATTATTTCTTATGTAAAGGAGCCTAGATGCAGGTAAATTGAGATAACATGTCGCCTTTTTCTTATTTTAGCATATGGATATAATGGTGTCTTTGTATATTCGCAATTAATCAATAAAAATTATCTTTCAATATTTTAATTTTATTGCTACAACATCCTTAACCTAATATATATTAATATCTCAAAATATATTTACGATTTAAATATGTCACTAGTTGTTAAAAGTACTTCCTCATCATGCGAAATATCAAAACGTCTCTAAAATACGAACAAGTTTACAAAATCATACAACATCATCATTCAAAATTTTATTGCCCTTATTTTCAATATTCATTTCATATCTATCAGTTCATACATAATTAAAATTTCAATTGTGCAATCTCACCGTTAATGCAACAACTTTCAAATAATAACTCATCACAATAAACACACCTAATTCAACACTTTTCAAACATAAGTATTGACACATTGAGCAAAATGATTTTTAATTGTAACTAATACAGTTACAATTACGAGGTGAGAAACATTGAATTTAGAATTTAACATTGCCGTGCATGTATTAGCTTTTTTAACTAAGCATCATTCAGAAAAATTCAATAGTAGTTCATTAGCAGAATTAACTTGTTTAAATCCTGTTCAATTACGACGCGTGACGACTCAACTTGTCGATTTAAAAATGATTGACACAATACGAGGTAAAGATGGCGGTTATTTAGCAAATGCTCGTAGCGCTGATGTCTCTTTAGCAACATTATATAAACATTTTGTCTTAGAGAAAGAACATCACACACGACTATTTACTGGCGACGAAGGCAGTCACTGTCAAATTGCTCGTAATATTGCAACTACCATGTCACATTATCAACAAGACGAACAGAATATCATTATTAATTTTTATAAAGAAAAAACAATCAAAGATGTCATTGAAGACATTCAAAAGGAGGATTTATGTCATGAAAACATATGATTTAATTGTAATAGGATTTGGGAAAGCTGGCAAAACTTTAGCGAAATACGCTGCATCAACAGGTCAACACGTCGCAGTTATCGAACAATCTTCGAAAATGTATGGAGGCACTTGTATCAATATAGGATGTATACCTTCGAAAACACTTGTACATGATGGATTAGAAGGCAAATCCTTTGAAGCAAGTTATAACCGTAAAAACGATGTTGTCAATGCGCTAAACAATAAAAATTACCACTTATTAGCAGACGATAACAACATTGATGTACTGGATTTTAAAGCGCAGTTTAAATCTAATACTGAAGTGAATTTATTAGATCAGCATGGCGATATCGTCGATAGTATTACTGCACCTCATATCATTATTAATACCGGTGCTACCTCTGTCATTCCTAACATAAAAGGCCTTGATCAAGCTAAACATGTCTTCGATTCAACAGGTTTATTAAACATTAACTATCAACCTAAGCACCTCGTTATTGTAGGTGGCGGTTATATCGCCTTAGAATTTGCTTCAATGTTTGCGAATTTAGGTAGTAAGGTAACAGTATTAGAACGTGGTGAATCATTTATGCCACGCGAAGATCAAGATGTCGTTGCGCATGCTATTACTGACTTAGAAAATAAAGGCATTGCATTGTATACAAATGTTGAAACGACTGAATTGTCATCTGACGATCATCATACAACAGTCCATACTAACGTTGGTAACTTTGAGGCTGATGCAGTACTTTTGGCTATCGGACGCAAACCGAATACGGATTTAGCTTTAGAAAATACTGATATCGAATTAGGCGACAAAGGCGAAATTAAAGTCAATGCTCATCTTCAAACAACTGTGCCGCATATTTATGCTGCAGGTGATGTTAAAGGCGGACTTCAATTTACGTATATATCTTTAGATGATTATCGAATTATCAAATCAGCGTTATATGGTAATCAGTCACGTACGACTGACAATAGAGGCAGCGTACCTTATACAGTATTTATAGATCCACCATTATCACGTGTTGGATTAACTAGTAAAGAAGCTGCCGTTCAACATTATGATTACACTGAACATCAACTTTTAGTAAGTGCTATACCTCGTCACAAAATTAACAATGATCCAAGAGGTTTATTTAAAGTAGTCATTAATAATGAAAATAATATGATTTTAGGTGCTACATTATATGGTAAGCAATCTGAAGAATTAATTAATATAATTAAAATTGCGATTGATCAAAACATTCCATATACCGTATTACGAGATAATATTTATACGCATCCTACGATGGCCGAATCATTTAATGATTTATTTAATTTCTAGACAAAACAGAAAAACCTGGTGGCACGCATTGAATGATGCTGCCATCAGGCTTTATTGTTGTGCTTTTCGCTTTTCTAATTTTTCTTTAAGCTTTCTATCTTGTTCTTCTTTACGACGTTTACGTTCTTCATGTCGTTTTCTTAAACGCTCTTCTTCTTCAGGATCACGTGGTTTCTTTAATTGTTGAGAAACTTTTTCGATTAATTCTTCTTCAGTAAGCGCAGCCAGTGGGCGGTTATTAACAAAAGTGAATGTTTTTCGGCGTCCAGGTCCACAATAAGATTGACAACCTATCACGATTTCAGCATCGGGATCTAATTTTTCCAACTTCTTTTGTAACGTTCTAATATTGACTGCCTGACATTCATCACAAATAAGGAATGTATTTTTCATATTGCTACCCACCTTTCTTTATCATATCTATATCGTCGATTTCATTAATTTTTTCGTTAACTCTATCTATTTTACTCTTTTTAATATTTTTTTCAAGATACGTAACACGGCTGGCAATAAAAAATGGAGCATTTATCTTCTAATTAAATTAGATGATTGCTCCCCTATCAAATCATTTATTGCCCATGATAAATATTAAATTTTAATGGTTTAATACCATGTTTTGTCCATTCATCATAAATTTTTTCTTTATCTACATCTTTATTGATAATTGTAATACCACAGTCTCCACCACCAGCGCCTGATGTTTTAGATGCGCCGTGATACTTTTCAGCAATATCACACAAATATTTTAGCTTTTCCGTTTCTATATCAACTGTAGCTTCTTTATCCATACGTTGAATAATTGTACGATTCTGACGCACCATCTTTTGCACACCTTTAATGTTATTTGTTTTAAAAGCATGAATAAGTTTTTCAACACAACGATGTGAATCTTCTAAGAAGTCACCGTAAAATGAAGGATCTGATTTCAAACGTTTCACTTCGCTAACAAAGTGTGGTGATGACGCCGGTGAGCCAGTCCAACCGATAAGTACTTCCATATTTTCAGGTGCTTGTAATGGTTCGATGTGCAATCCAGGCCAGTTTTTGATTAAAACTTCTTCAACCGTAGTATCTTCAATTTGATGCTTGACCCATTCATGATCAAAAGTACTATACGCTAACCATCCACTATATACACTCACAGCAATATCTCCGCATGAACTTAAACTTTGTAACTTCATATTTGCAATCACTGCTAGTTTATAAATATATAAATTAGATAACTTCATATCATAAAATTCATTTAATACTTTTATAACTGACACAAGTACTGCTGCACTTGAACCTAATCCATATTTATGACCATTTGAATCATCTAAATTACTGTCAATAGTCAGATGAAAATGCTTCATCGCTATATCGCAACTTTTCGCGTATTGTTCAAATATTTCAATAGCTGTGACCACATAATTTAATTGCTTTGCTGCATGTGGATCTGAAATGACAATACTATCTTCATCTCTACTAAATGTAACTGGGTTATGATGTAATGCTTTTGAATGAATGGTACCTTTATATTGGTCTGCTTCTTCAATAGTAGCAGTTACAAAACGATCTAACGCAATAAGTACAGATTTATATCCTGGTTCTGTTACAGCATATTCTCCAGCAATATAAAGTTTTCCGGGTGCTTTGACCTGAATCATTTTATCTCTTCCTTACTCAATTATTTCAATTCCTGTGGCAATAATGTCACTATCAATAATTTGGTTATTATCAAACTGTGTTAATAATTTATCTATAATCTGTTGCTTGTTTTTCTTTTCTACAAGTATTTTCACATTAGGACCCGCATCCATCGTAAAATAGCACGGATACCCCGCTTCTCGGCATTCGTGAACGAGCGCCATTACATCATAACTTTCTTGCACAAGATATGTGAACGGCGGTGTTGATCCTAAATTCGTGGCATGCATACGCAAACCATTTTCTTCAATTACTTCACCAAGGCGTTTAAAATCTTTGTCTTGAATCGCTGCTTTTGCTTCAGCTAAATCTTCATCAATATGATCTAACCAATATTGATAAAACCTTGATGTGTTTCGTGTCAATGACATACCATATCGACTAGGTACCTTTTTAGAATGTTGATTAATCACAACAAATATCATGGCAAGGTCATCTTCAAAATGATTCGATTCAAGTGGAACGGCATATGACGTCTCATCACTATACCCTTTTTCCCATTCTGCAAATCCACCATAAATACTACGTGACGCAGAACCCGAACCAATTCGCGCCAATCTCGATAAATCCTTATCTGACAGCTGCAAGTCTAGTGCTTGATTACAAGCTGCTGCTAAAGCTGCATATGCGCTTGCTGATGAAGCCAACCCTGCTGCTGTTGGTACAAAATTGTCGCTTTCAATTTCTGCATACCAATCGATGCCAGCTCTATTTCTGACAATATCCATATATTTTGAAATTTTCTCTAATTCTTTGCCACTAACCTTTTCACCATTCAACCAAAATTGATCCTGTGTTAACTGGTCGTTAAAAGTGACTTTCGTTTCAGTGTAAAATTTTTCTAATGTAACAGATATGCTATTATTCATTGGAATGATTAGTGCTTCATCTTTTTTACCCCAATATTTTATAAGTGCAATATTCGTATGTGCACGTGCTTTGCCACTTTTAATCAACGCATTAACCTCCTAAATTCTCAATCCAAGTATGTGCTGCACCAGCTTTTTCTACAGCTTTTACAATATTTTTCGCTGTTGGTAAATCTTTGGCAAGCAATAACATACTGCCGCCACGACCAGCACCAGTAAGTTTTCCAGCAATCGCACCATTTTCTTTACCAATTTTCATTAATTGTTCTATTTTATCATGACTAACTGTCAACGCCTTTAAATCCGCATGACATTCATTAAAAATATCCGCTAAGGCTTCAAAGTTATGATGTTCAATCACATCACTCGCACGTAAAACTAACTTACCGATATGTTTTACATGTGACATGTACTGAGGGTCCTCACAAAGTTTATGAACATCTTCTACTGCTTGTCTTGTTGAACCTTTCACACCAGTATCTATAACAACCATATAGCCGTCTAAACTTAACGTTTTCAACGTTTCAGCATGACCTTTTTGGAACCAAACTGGTTTGCCTGATACAATCGTTTGCGTATCAATACCACTTGGTTTACCATGTGCAATTTGCTCTGCCCAATTAGCCTTTTCAATGAGTTCTTCTTTCGTTAATGATTTTCCTAAAAAATCATAACTTGCACGAACAAAAGCAACCGCGACAGCTGCACTCGATCCTAATCCACGTGATGGTGGTAAATTCGTTTGGATCGTTACTGCTAGCGGCTCTGTAATATTATTTAATTCTACAAAACGGTTCACCAAAGACTTAAGATGGTCAGGCGCATCATATAACATACCATCGTAAACATCGCTTTTAATAGACGAATAGTTCCCGCTCTCTAAGGCTTCTATTAAAACTTTGATTTTACCTGCGTTAAACGGTACTGCAATAGCAGGCTCTCCAAATGTAACAGCATGTTCTCCTATTAAAATAATCTTACCTGTCGATTCCCCATATCCTTTTCTTGTCATGTCAATATCACCTTTTATATTTATCCTATACTTGATTCATTATTTTTATTTATTAGTAAAAGACATCATATTCTAAGTTGCATACGCATTCGCGTTAAATTTCATTGCAGTCTTTATCTCACATTATTCATATTATGTATAATCTTTAATTTGAATTAATATTTGACTTAACTTGATTAGTATAAAACTAACTTTCGTTTACTTCAAAGTTTAAATCTTATCGAGTGATATTTCAGATTCTTTATCTTTTTATAAAATAGCCCTACAATTTATAATTTTCCACCCTACCTATAATACTACAAATAATAATTGGAATATATAGATTTACTACTAAAGTATTAGAACATTTTAATGGAAGGTTCGTTCTTTCATAGTCATACGCATCATATATACCCTATTCTCAATCTATTTAATACGTAAAACATGAAATTTTCTTATTAAATTTATTATTTCAATCATATCATTACTTTTAATTTAATGATGTTCAATTTAAATATTAGGTCAATAACATATTTATGCTATTTATGGATACTTTCAAAAATAACAGCCCCAAACGATAACTTGAAAGGGGCTGTTAAATATTTAACTATTGCATTTGGTCTATCATTTTCTTGTTTCTTTCAATCATTTTATCAAAATACGTATCGTATCTTTGCCATTCTTCTTGAGTAATGGGCGTCATATTTAATACACCGCCAAGATCTTTGATTGCATATAATAGTAAAAACATTACATCTTGAACAGTAATCGTTTTGTTAAGCAATGTCTCTAATGAGGCCATACAAGATGGTTCAATTTCAGGATATTTAAATTTAGTCACTTCACCTTTTAAAGCATGTTCATAAAATGTTTGCATCATCAATGCACGTTCTGAACCAGAGCCTTCAACACAAAGATAAATTTGTACAGCAATACCGCCTCTAACTCTTCGTTGCGATATGCCTGCAAATTTCTTACCATCGATACTTAAGTCAAATTTTCCTGGGCAATAAGAATGTTCAATTTCCATCGTATCAATATCAACATTCTCATCTTCGAACATTTTGCTAATTAAGAGGTACATCACAGTAAACGCTTCATCAATCGTTGTTTCTGTTTGTCCTTTGAACATCAGCGATATATTTAATACACCTTGATCTAGAACGACACCTAAGCCACCAGAATTTCTAACAATGGCATTATAACCAATCTCATTCGTTAAATAATCAATGCCATCTTTTAAAAACGGCAATCTTGAATCATGAATACCAAGAATAACAGTATGTTGATGAATCCAAGTACGCACAACATTATCTGATATATCTTTGCCCACACTTTCGCAAAATGTATCATCGAATGCGAAAGATTGCATAGGCTCTAATCCAGAAGAATGGTCGATATATCGCCAGTTGACGCCATTAAAATATTTACTCGCTAAATCCATCGTTATTGTAAGGCTTGCGCTGCTGTAATAATTGAAAGATTGTATACATCTTCAATTGAGCAGCCACGTGATAAGTCATTTACTGGAGAATTTAAACCTTGTAATACTGGACCAACTGCATCATATCCACCTAAACGTTGTGCAATTTTGTAACCAATATTACCAGCTTCTAAACTTGGGAATACAAAGACATTTGCATCACCTTGTAATTTAGCACCTGGCGCTTTTTTCTCAGCAACACCTGGTACAATCGCAGCATCAAATTGGAATTCGCCATCAATGATTGCTTCTAATTTTTCTTCTTCAGCTTTTTGTTGTGCTAATTTGACAGCTTCTTGAACTTTTGTCACGTCGTCTGATTTAGCAGACCCTTTTGTTGAAAAGCTTAACATTGCAACTTTTGGATCCATGCCAAAGCTTAATGCTGATTTTGCACTTTCTACTGCAATTTCTGCAAGTCCTTGTGAATCAAGTTCTGGATTGATTGCACAATCACCAAAGATGTATTGTTCATCACCTTTAATCATAAAGAAGATACCTGATGTTCTTGATACACCTGGTTTCGTTTTGATGATTTGTAAAGCTGGACGCACAGTGTCGCCTGTTGAATGTGCTGCACCACTAACTAGACCATCTGCTTTACCAGCATAAACAAGCATTGTACCGAAGTAGTTCACATTGTTTAATAATTCTTGTGCTTGTTCTTCAGTCGCTTTCCCTTTACGTCGTTCAACAAATGATTGAACTAATTCAGCTTTCAATTCACTTGTCGCAGGATTAATTAATTCAATATTAGAAATATCAAGATTAAGTTTTTGCGCTAAAGATTGAACCTTAGTCTCATCACCTAACACGATTGGTGTAACATAATCTGTTGCTTGTAATTGTGTTGCAGCTGTTAGAACACGCTCGTCCTCTCCTTCAGGTAATACGATTTTAACGTTTTTACCAGAAAGTTTGTCTTTTAATACATTTAATAAATCAGCCATAATGTCCTCCTGTAATATAAATCTTATTAATCATTCACGGTATAATTATACGCCATTTTATTTCATAATGCCACGTCACCAATTTGTAATCATAATTTTATCGTTACCCCTTTGCTTTATGATAAAATTTATAAAGAACTGATGATTTTTGAAAAGGAGCGATAAACATGAGTCAAGCAGCCGAAACATTAGATGGTTGGTATAGTCTACATTTATTTTATGCAGTTGATTGGGCATCATTACGTCTAGTTCCAAAGGACGAACGCGATGCACTTGTCACTGAATTTCAATCATTTTTAGAAAATACAGCAACTGTAAGATCATCAAAATCTGGTGATCAAGCTATTTATAATATAACTGGTCAAAAAGCAGATTTGTTATTATGGTTCTTACGTCCTGAAATGAAGTCTTTAAATCATATTGAAAATGAATTTAACAAATTGCGCATTGCTGACTTCTTAATCCCTACATATTCATATGTATCAGTCATTGAATTGAGCAATTATTTAGCTGGTAAATCTGATGAAGATCCTTATGAGAACCCTCATATCAAAGCAAGATTATACCCAGAATTACCACATTCTGATTATATTTGTTTCTATCCAATGAACAAACGTCGTAATGAAACTTATAACTGGTACATGTTAACTATGGAAGAACGCCAAAAATTAATGTATGACCATGGTATGATTGGTAGAAAATATGCTGGCAAAATCAAACAATTTATTACTGGTTCTGTAGGGTTTGATGATTTCGAATGGGGCGTAACATTGTTCTCAGATGACGTATTACAATTCAAAAAAATTGTATACGAAATGCGCTTTGATGAAACAACAGCACGATACGGTGAATTCGGTAGTTTCTTTGTAGGACATATTATTAACACAAACGAATTCGATCAATTCTTTGCGATTTCTTAATACATTGTTACGTTTATAAATTAATAAAAAATTCCAAGCTTATCGGTTTAAGCTTGGAATTTTTCGTTTATCTTCAGTATATTCCCGTATACATAAGACGTGATTTGGTAAATAGTTGAAATCTGTATGTTTAAACTTATATATATGTGCTAATGTATTATCAATAATCAAAACCACCCGTGTGAACGGGTGGTTTGTTCTGCGGCTATAAGCCTTCCTTACTGGCCAGCCCTAAAAGGGCA
>NZ_JBSZQY010000020.1:0-36200 GCF_054165785.1 Staphylococcus sp. SA22
ATTTCATCTGCACCATTTTGAATTGCATCTTCTGTTTCAAATGCTTTCGTTGCAGTTGTCGACGCACCTAATGGGAATCCTATTACCGTACAAACTAACACCTCTGAATCAGCTAGTCGCTCTGCTGCATATTTAACATGCGTTGGATTCACACATACAGATTTAAAATTGTATACTTTCGCTTCATCGATGATTTGATCGATTTGCGTACGTGTTGACTCAGGCTTCAGTAAAGTGTGATCAATCAATTTTGCACTATTCATTTTCTATCTCCTCCTTTATGGTTGATTATAAAAATACGGTTGTAAATTAGTTGATTGAGCGTCAGGTTCATTTAAATATCAGGTTAGATGTCCGCTTTTATGTAACCGCATACATATACTATTACATTAATTCATTTCCCATAAACAAACAATACAATTGAACATGATATCTTCATTATGAACGATGACTTGCCAACAAGCTAATCAGGATTATATTTTTATAATTCTTTAATTCTATAGTACAAAAATTCGCAAAAAAGGGAAACAAATGTTATCTTAAAATTATTAATGAATATTAAGGAGAAGATAACAAATGACAAAAGGTACACCACATATTCAACCAAATGGAGTAAAAATTGCTAAAACAGTATTAATGCCTGGCGATCCGCTACGCGCAAAATATATTGCTGATAATTTTTTAGAAAATGTTGAACAATTTAACGATGTACGTAACATGTTTGGTTACACTGGTACATATAAAGGTAAAGAAGTTTCTGTAATGGGTTCTGGTATGGGTATTCCAAGTATTGGTATTTACTCATATGAGTTATACAACTTCTTTGATGTAGATACAATCATTCGTATCGGTTCTTGTGGCGCATTACAAGAAAATGTTAACTTATACGATGTTATTATTGCACAAGCTGCATCAACTAATTCAAATTATGTAGATCAATACAATATTCCAGGTCATTTCGCACCTATCGCTGACTTCGAGTTAGTAACTAAAGCTAAAAATGTCGCTGACCAAATCGGTGCTACTACACACGTAGGTAACGTATTATCTTCTGATACATTTTACAATGCCGATCCAACATTCAATGATGCTTGGAAAAAAATGGGTATTTTAGGTATCGAAATGGAATCAGCTGGTTTATATTTAAATGCGATTCATGCTGGTAAAAAAGCACTTGGTATTTTCACAGTAAGTGATCATATTTTACGTGACGAAGCTACTACACCTGAAGAACGTCAAAATTCATTTACACAAATGATGGAAATCGCTTTAGAAATCGCAGAGTAACTTATTTAATTTGAGTTTAATTGCTCTTTAACAATGCGATTAAACTCAAAAAGCCAACACATTCTGGGCGTATCCCCATTTATGTGTTGGCTTTTATTTATATTATTACTTATCTGTAGATTAGCTTAAGTAAGATTTAAACATCCAATTATGTTTATCTACTGATGTTTGCATACCTATAAACATATCTTCTGATACATCATCGCCAGCATTACCAGCAATTTCAATCGCTTTTTCTAATTGTTTTGAGATATTAGTGAAATCTTGAGATAATTCTTCAACCATTTGTTCTGCAGAGTAACCTTTCGCAGCTTCTTTAACAATTGATTGCTCTAAGCATTCAGTTAATGTACCTACAGGGTTTCCTCCTACCGCTAAAATTCTTTCAGCTAATTCGTCTACATATTGACTTGCTTCATTATATAATTCTTCAAATTTAACGTGTAATGAGAAGAAGTTAGGTCCTTTCACATACCAGTGGAAATTATGTAGCTTTGTATAAGCTACTGTCCAGTTTGCTACTTGTTGATTCAATTCTTTTACAACATCTTGTTGATTACTCATATTTAATACACTCCTTAAAATTGTCTACGTCTTGCTTGTTTATATTAATTATTATATTATAATGATTCTAATCTGTAAAGTGTTTTTACTCTCTTTTTTATAATTATTCTAATCTAATTGCAAAGTGTTTCGCTTTTCGAATGCCTAAATTTTAATCCATCATCTAGTATATCTATTATCAATTAGTAAGTATGTTTTATCAATCAGTAAGTTTTACTTTCGCATTATCATCTAAAAAGAACGATTTTTCATAATCATTTGGTTGGTGCCATGTTGTTTTCCACATTCTATTTCTATTATTAGCAAACATTCGATAACCGAAATTACGGACTGGTTTAGGTACAAGCCATAAACCTACGCCCAATAATTTAGTTCGATTAGGTAGTGCTGTGATTAGTTGAATAATCGCCTGCGATTCAAAATATATACGATCACCTTTCTGTAAAATCACACTATTTTTATTTGCCGCTTCTGGATGTTGTTCAAAAAATTGTTGTCCAACTTCGCCTTTTAACGTGGCAAATTGGTAATTTCTTGGTAGGTCATGTTGAATTAACCAAATGACATAGTTATAACAATATATACAGTTTCCATCATAATATACGATTGGCATAATTTATTCGCTCCTTCAATAGTACTTATAGTCATTTTTCCTAATTTAAAAACATTTAAACAAGGTTGTCACTTGATAAGTCCTCACGACACGAAATTGCCATAAAATTTATTTTTCAGTTTTACATTTATTGTATAATGTATTTTTTATTTACTTTAAATTTCTCAATCTACAGTGTAATATTACTTCTTATTATCAACTTAGCGTTTAGTCGTTCGTCTTATTCAACATACCACTGGAAAACTCATATAAAGTTTTAATTCAGTAACATAAATTCATTTATATTCATATACTATCTTTATTATTTATTAAAATAAAAACGAGTAATCTATCATAAGCTCTTAATTAGCTCTTATGGTTGATTACCCGTCATTTTTTCTTTATACGGTTATTCAAATATGCAATTATGCAATTTTTAATCTTATACTTACTTCTTTTCAAAAACTACCATATATCATTAGTCATGTTTGACTTTGACTATACGTGTGTATTTTAAAAACTGCTCTGAATATTTCTCCTTAATTTCCTCTAAACTGTCATATGTAATACCTACAATATGCCAATTAGGATTGAAATAATAGAAAGAATCTTTTTGTCGTGACCATTTAATCATATTACCGTCTTTATTATAACGTGGTAATGTTACTTCATAGCCTTCTAACACATTAATATACGTTTGGAAAATGTCTGTATCTATACGATTAAAATTATCAATAACTAAATAACTTTTATCCTTTTTAGGCATTAATTGAGTAATAAATCCTTCACGATAGTATAATGCCCCTGTTTCATTTGGTAAATACTTGCCATAAAGCATATCTTCTGAAAAATCAGGATGACCTGTTGTTATAACAGGATTTGCATTCGCTTTTTGCAATAAGTCATTAGCCGCTTTTAAGCCTTCTTCTTTTCGATCTACAACAAGTAAAATAAATGGCTTTAACGTTTCTTCTTTTTCACTTTCAAGCATATCTGGTTTTTGAACCATTTCAAATGGAGATTTCAATCCATTATTATCGCTCATTTCAATAATTGCATCATACTGTGCTTGTGACATACTTGCAATAGCCTGTTTTGCATTTTCTTGAAGGAAATATAAGTTTTTCAATTTAGGATGCTTATTTAATGTACTTAATGTAATCGGCGTAATGTCTTTCTCATAAGACACTTCAATCACTGTACTATTTGTTCTACCAGGAATTGGTGGTTTTTCATGAATATGCTTTGATACTTCTCCAATTCCAACGACAGATTGATTTTTCGTTCGATTATAAAAAATAATATTGTCGCCTTCTTCTAACTGAGTATAAAAATGATAACCATTACGTTTAATACCGTTGTACGTGTGCGTATAAATCGTATATTGGTTTCCAGGTTCAAATTCTTCAGTTTCAGCTAAAAAGAAATAACGTGGTATCTTAATTTCGCCTTTACCAAGACCACTTATTAAATCAAACTCTTCTGCAGTGATTTGGTTGAACAATGTCTCTTTCATATTACTCATACGAAATTCCAAAGCTTCACTACGCTTTAAATAATCTGCTGTTAATGGTTTCAATTGTTCATTAAAACGAAACTGTACACGTATTTTATTTTGTGCACCTGTTTCAACACTAATAATTTCACCACATCCAAGTAGTCCCGTATCCGTCTGAACTTGATAAAAGATGACTTGATCTCCTACTTTAGCCTTTTTAAACGCTCTAAATCCTTGAGATGGGTTAAAATGTGCGCCTGATTCAAATAAAGCTGTTTGTCCTACTAACGGTTCATTATGATTCCAACGGTTATATCCACAATTCAACCAAAAATAATTCGTTTCTGCTGTCATCTTAATACTCCTTAACCTGAATAAATTTTAGAAACACTATGAATTACATTCTTTTATTGTTTCTTATGCAGTTGGGCGCGTATGCGATCAACTGTATCCCCTTTGTTCACTGCGATTTTAATCGCATTTCCTATAACATTGTAGCGCCTAGGACATTAATTTACGTCCCAGACCCTTATCGTTTTCACTTCTAAGTAAGTCGAACTATTTTGCTTTACAACAAGTGCGACTCTAAATACAGTTGGACACACACATACGAGCAACTGTATACCTTTTAATCAGTTTTCTATATTTTATTTATTATATCTGTCTTAATGATAAAAATTGTTACAAACAGTTTAACATATTTAGCTACCTATTTTGCATATAAAAAACATGCTTGCATACACTATGCAATAAAAATTACAAATTTATATATGATACCACTATGCTTGCTTATCTCTATAGCGCCATTGATACACATTTTTAAATATCTATACTGCCGTTAGAATTTTATCATGTCTTAATTTTCATTAAATATTAATTACTTCATTTTATATAAACCAACAAAAACCCCCTCACTACTATGCAAGTGAGAGGTTATGTTGATGTGCTTTATTTTCATCAATGTCATTAACACAATCATATTTCTTCTGTTAATGCACTGTACTATATTCAAACGCGCTATCGACAATTAATTTGAAGCTACAAAGGTACCGCATAATGGCAGCACATTAATTAACAATGCGCTAAACTTTAATGAGGCGCTGATTTGCTTGTCTTTAAAAGTCAACATAGCACTGATAATTCCTAAAATAGCCACTATACGTGGAATTGTCATACTCGGATACTGCGGTATATGTAAGAAAGCACCAAGACCTGCTATCACACCACATACTAACGCAATATATAGAAATTGCTTCAAATCATCCACTCCTAAATTGTTATTACACTATTACACATAGCTAATCATCAATGTGAAATCACCTTCAAAGACACTATCCAAATCTTCAGAAGTCAAAATAAAGTTTGTACCAGTAGTCAGTTTGAAAATTTCACCATCGACAATCATTTGCCCTTCACCTTCCAACACTGTAACTAAACAGAACTCTCTAGGCTTCATATAATTTAACGTGCCAGAAATTTCCCATTTAACCAATGTAAAGAAATCATTCGATACAATGTGTGTACACTTATGGTTTTCAATAATTTCACTTTCAGGCAAAATATTAGGTAATGATGCATTGTACTGAATAACGTCTAAAGCTTTTTCAATATTTAACGGTCTATCATTATATTGATTATCTTGACGATTGAAATCATAAAGTCTATATGTAATGTCTGACGATTGCATCGTTTCGTATGCTAATATTCCTGAAGAAATAGTATGTACTGTTCCTGCTGGAATAAAATAGAATTCTCCAGGTTTTACTTTAATATATCTAAGTATGGACTCTATCGTTCCGTGTTGAACATGATTCGCAACTTCTTCTCTAGACTCTGCTAATGTCCCTATAACTATTTCTGCATCTTCTTCTGCATCTATAATATACCAACATTCAGATTTGCCATATTGCCCATTTTCATGCTCATAAGCATAAGAATTATCAGGGTGCACATGAATAGAAAGTGATTCTCTTGCATCCACTATTTTAGTTAGAAGCGGAAAATCTTTGCTTGGGAAATCACCAAACAATTCACGATGTTCTGACCAAATACGGTCTAATGTTTGACCTTGATATGGTCCATTAATAATCTCGCTCGTACCATTTGGATGTGCTGACACACACCAACATTCCCCAGTTGTATCATTGTCTAATTGATATCCAAACTCACTTAGACGTTGACCGCCCCATAATTTTGTTTTTAAAATTGGTTGTAAAAATAATGGCATTGTTGCACCTCCATTGTGATTAAGTAAGCAATAGAACTCTGATGTTGTTGTTCCATTATATTTTGATTTTGTTCTCATTTACATCGTATTATAAACTTCCACATTTCAAATTAACTATTAGTGATTGTACCATATTTACTAACATTGCAGTACTGCCAATTAAAGCGCTTCACTTAAATTTACAGTACTTTAACATTTTTTAAAATTTATAGCATAGAGATTATATCTCTCTTACATTTGTACATATTTCCCTTTAAATTTACTCGCCCATTATACCAATTAATAAACAACTTTAATAGTTGTGCCATACATTGTTCAAATTCTTTGTAAAACGCATAGACAATACGTGCTTATTCATACTTATAATTCATCATTTTCAAAAAAATAACGAGTTACGAAAAAGTAACCCGCTTCAAATCATATTTACTATCCTTATTAATCCTTTTCAATTTCAAATTGAGTTAAAGCATCTTTAATGTCCTGCTCACCACTAATAATTTGAAACTCTTGGTGATTAAAATGATTGGATGTGACAATTTCTTTTAATACTGTCGCAACATCTTCTCTAGGAATTTCACCTTTACCTTCAAAATATTGTGCAGCTTCTATCTTTCCAGATCCTGCTGCATTTGTAAGTGCCCCTGGATGTAAAATTGTATAATTTAAACCTGAACGTCTTAAATAGTCATCAGCGTAATGTTTAGCAATTGTATATGGCTTTAAATCACCGCTATCATCAAAAGCCTGACGTCTCGAATCATATGTTGAAACCATAACATAGTGTTTAATATTAGCCTCTTTACTCGCAATCATTGATTTAACAGCACCATCTAAATCGACAATAATTGTTTTATCTGCACCCGTGTTCCCTCCAGAACCTACTGAAAAGATAACTTTATCGAATGGTTTAAACGTCTCAGTTAAAGTCTCTATTGAATCATTTTCAACATCAACAAGAATTGCTTTCATACCTTGTGATTTTAACGCATTAAGTTTATCGGATTGCCTAACACCTGCAGTAAATGGTACATTTTCTTTTGCTAATTGTTGCACTAGTAACGAACCTACACCGCCATTAGCACCTATAACCAAAATATTCATTTACAACACTCTCCTATTTATTATTCTCTATGCCATACCACTTTATGAGATATGTAAAACTTATTACAACTATAAAAATCAATTGACATACTACTGGGAACATATTAAATTAATATATGAACAAATATTCATATGAAAGGATTGTCATATAATGACAGAACAATATTCAGAAATAAATACAGATACATTAGAACGCGTAACTGAAATTTTCAAGGCATTAGGCGATTACAATCGAATACGTATTATGGAATTGTTATCAGTCAGTGAAGCAAGTGTTGGTCACATTTCACATCAATTGAATTTATCTCAATCAAATGTCTCGCACCAATTAAAATTACTTAAAAGTGTGCATCTTGTGAAAGCAAAACGACAAGGCCAATCAATGATTTATTCATTAGATGACATCCACGTAGCAACTATGTTAAAGCAAGCCATACATCACGCGAATCATCCTAAAGAAAGTGGGTTATAATATGTCTCATTCACATCATCATGACCATATGCATAGTCATGTAACTACAAATAATAAGAAAGTATTGTTTATATCGTTTTTAATAATCGGTCTATATATGTTTATCGAAATCATCGGCGGTCTCCTTGCTAACAGCTTGGCATTACTATCTGACGGTATCCATATGTTTAGCGACACATTCTCATTAGGTGTTGCTTTAATCGCATTTATATATGCAGAAAAGAACGCCACAGCTACGAAAACATTTGGTTATAAACGTTTCGAAGTACTCGCAGCGTTATTTAATGGTGTAACGCTTTTTGTAATAAGTATTTTGATTGTTTTTGAAGCGATTAAACGCTTCTTTGTTCCTTCTGAAGTTCAATCAAAAGAAATGTTAATCATTAGCATTATTGGTTTAATTGTCAATATCGTTGTTGCATTCTTTATGTTTAAAGGCGGCGACACGTCACACAATTTAAATATGCGCGGTGCTTTTCTACATGTTATCGGAGACTTATTAGGTTCAGTTGGCGCCATTACTGCAGCTATTTTAATTTGGGCATTTGGATGGACAATCGCCGATCCTATCGCAAGTATTTTGGTTTCCGTTATTATTTTAAAAAGTGCTTGGGGTATCACAAAATCTTCAATTAACATTTTAATGGAAGGCACACCAAGTGATGTTGATATAGATGAAGTTATAACTACTATTAAAAAGGATTCACGAATACAAAGTGTGCATGATTGCCATGTTTGGACAATTTCAAATGATATGAATGCATTAAGTTGTCATGTTGTTGTAGACCATACATTGACAATGAAAGAATGTGAATTATTATTAGAAAACATTGAGCATGATTTATTACATTTAAATATCCACCATATGACTATTCAATTAGAAACGCCTAATCACAAACATGATGAATCGATGATATGTTCAGGAACACATAGTCATTCACATAACCATCATGCTCATCATCACGCGCATGTACATTAATAATTTTAACCTACTGCCATTGCATCGATTAAACTTTTCAATGGCAGTAGGTTTTTTATGTATTTATGGCGACTTGTTTGGTCTTTGATGATGCAATGTTTATTAACACATTTTCAACTATTATTTCTTACATTAGTCATATTTTTGACAATTTACTATTATAATTCTCTAACTTTAGTCACTTTAATTAATTTTTATTAGATATTAATATGAAAATAACGTGTTTTTTGTTATTGTATTTATATGAAGAAAAGGAGGCACCACTTTGTTTACTTACTTTAAATCAGCATTAAAAAATGCTAAACCACAATTATTAATAACATTGATATATGCACTTATAGCATTTGCTGTAATTGCAGTTGTATATTTACTTGCTAATTTCCAGCTTGCTAAGTATGTACAAACTATTGCAATTTATTCACAATTTGGGCAAAAACCACCAGGAGATGCATATTTAAAAGTTATCGCTGTATTACTTATAGCAGCTGTAGTTTCACTGTTCGTTTTAGTTCAAATTTTTATCGGAATCACAAATGTTATGAAACGAGCAATGAGTCATGAAAAAGTAAAATTTACCGATTTATTTATTGCATTTAAAAAAGGTATTTATTTAAAGAGCGTTCTGATCGGTCTTGTATCTATAGCAATGATTATCGTTCTTTCACTTCTGACATCATTACTATACAAATTATTTTCTCCAGTTTCAGAAATGATTATGAATTCAGTACAATCATCATATGCAGATAGTACACACCTGATTGGTATTGCTATTACAACTCAAAGCATCATAATCATTGTTGTTTTATTGATTAAAGCAATTATTACTTGGTTATTGTTAATACCTGTTTTCAACTTTATGACTAGTTTCGTTGAATCAACTAACGATAAAGTAAAAACACACTTAGCTAATGGATTTAAAGCAATGAAAAATGGTCAAAAAACATTTTTCAAATTTTTCATTGGAATACTATTATTAAACTTAATTATTATTTTATTTAAAACACCTGTTGGTTACTTGATTTCATTTAATACGCAATCACTTTCTCAAAGTGTTGCAGAAAATATCATAAGAGTTTATACAGTAATGACAATCATTTTATTCGTTGTTATTCATGCAATCATTTTAATGGGTATCGTTCAATATTACTTAAAACGTGGTCAAAAAATCACTAAAGATAAAGTAAAACCAGCTGACAAGGATAAAAAAGTTGTCACTGAACCAAAAAATACAAAAGTAGAAACTGATAAAGTGACAACATCTGTTGAAACAAAAACAGAAAAAGCACAAGATTCATTAAATGATAATACAACAAAAACGATGACTTCAGATAAACCAGAAGACAATCAACCAAAATAAATTTTAGAGCTCCTTACAACTTTAGTTGTTAGGGGCTCTTATGCAGTTGATGCGCAGCATCCAACTGTGTTCCTCTATTTTTCAACTTTAGTAGCTGATACCGAAATAACATGATGCTAATTTCATGGCATGCCGAAAAAATATATGAAGAGGTCTGCAGTGCTTTTTATATAGTCCGTGATTACATTCTATACTTTTTATTGTTTTTTGTTGTATTGATAGTTGGCTTTATTATTTCTGATTATGTTCAGAACTACAATTCATAAGAAAAATGTGTTAAAATATATTTGTAGTAAGTAGAAGCAAAAGATGAAAATCTTTAACTCTTGAAACACAAAAAGGGCAACACTCGGAAACATGTTACCCTAATGAGCCCGTTAAAAAGACGGTGACCTTATATTTTATTTAAAAATAGCCTTCAAAAATGCCGGTCAAAGCGAATAGAAGGTTATTTTTTATGGTCTTGAGTACTAATCAATACTAAACCAATGATTGTTAATACAACCATCAGCATTTCAAAATCAGACATGCTAGTCCTTTCTAGGAGTAACAACTATAACCATAGGCATCACCCCTTTATTAAGAGATTAGCCACCATTTATCCAACTTGCTCAATAAATATTATAACATGCACACTTTTAAACAGTAATTCATAGTATAAGTTTTTTCATTTCTTAATCAACTCGATAAACAGTTGAGTGACATACCCTTGTCTAACTAGCTATTTCTTCCCCTGTTATCGTTTGTTCATCATATAAAAATTTAATTTCTCATTTTTTATTCTCTGGTAAAGAGGGGCGCCCGCTTTTTCGGCCTCTCGCTCTTGTTGCTGCTAAGTCTATTTTATACACTCACATAGTAAATTAACTTCTAATCCTGAAAAATGCACTCATCATCGTAAAAAACATTTTGCCCATTGTGTCTTTCGTTGAAATGTTCATGTTACTAATTTGTAAGTCAATTCCGTTATCATCGAATCATTGTGATAATTCAATTAATAGTTTTGTCGTTCTACCTAACCGATCAAGTTGATAGACAACTAATGTGTCGCTCTCTCGTAAATAATCTAAACACTTAACAAGCTCTGTACGTTTGACACCACTTATTCTTTCACTATATACACACCCACACCCAAATTCTTTAAGTGTATCGATATTAATCTTTCGTTTATACACGATCATAACCAATTTTAGCCATTTAAATAAAACCTCTCTTCAACATATTATATTTAGTTATGACTCAAAACTCATTGCCGTATTTTTGATTTTGTATTAATATATCAAGGCTATCATCATCTAATATCAAATGAATTTCTCCACTTCGACTATCAATAGCAACGTTTATTTTTGATTCTAACTTTTTCAAATAATCTATGTCAGTAATTATGTACTTAGAAAGATATTCGTCTTCTTTTTTAAATTTTTCTTTATCAATTGTATATCCTTTCTCCAACATTTTTGATAACTCTATAAGCGTATTACTCCTACTTTCTTTTTTAACATAAGACACTACATAGTTAATGAACTTTTCAATCAATTGTTCTTCCAAATCACTATAATCTTGTGTATCCTTTTTAAATAATTCAATCATAATATTATTGGATAAATTTTCATTATATATTAATCGCTCGTACATACCAGAAGCGCTAGAGTTGATAAATCTATTCAGATCGTTTTGTATTTCGTTCAAATCTATATTCCCTTTACTATCGTAATATGAATAATTACTCATTAATTTTTTTAAGAAATCTCTCAAACCAAAGTAAAGATAAATATTTGAATACTTTCTGGCATTATCGTAGTCTTTTACATCTCTTTTATAGTGATCTATCAACATATCCAATTCGAAATTATATCCATGATTAAAATCAAAATCGCCATTGTCATATTTTCTTTGAAATTCAAACTTGTATATTTCTGCAACTTTATCATCGCAATTTTCATCTATATAGTTTTCAACCAAATAATAAGCACGCTCAAGAGAAATTTCACCATAACTTTAGATAAAAGAGGTTAAGTACTCTGTTTTCTTTAAAATTTCTTCTCCTTTCTTAGTTGGTATATATACATATGGTAAATCTAAGTTATCAATAATATGATAATTATCGTCAATACGTTTAATTAATTCAGGTTTATTACCTGTTGTTTTTATACCAAAACTTTTTAAAATACTTTGTAATTCAGGTCTTGTCTTTTTGTATATACTAACTTCAAAATCATTAGTCGTTGATAATAACTTAGCTTCAATTAATTTTTTTATTGAATTTATAATTTCAAAATCATTATTAGCAAGACATTTATTAGCAAATATCTCTTCTCCAACCAATCTATTTACATTAGTGTGTAATACTAATAAATCACGTGCATTTACGCTCACTAGCTTTCATCTCCTCATTTTTGCTTTTCAAATTTATTAAGTATGAATAAAAAATACATCCGAACAAACAAAATCTCTATATTCTAATTCGATTTACATAGATTATACACTAAAAAAATGATTCTCAATGCAAATGAATGTGTCTCTCATAGTCTAAAAACTCGTATGTTTCGAATTTTATGATTCATTGATAATAGTACCAGTTAAAAGAACTAAGATTGTAATTATCTCCCCTTAAAATTCAAGAATATATTTTCTTAATCTATCAGCAAGAGGTTATATTTCAAAGTGTTTATTTTTAAAACAACATCTAAAAGCCATTTTCATAATAATGTTAAATCATTAGAATGTATAAAGATTACAATTAATAAAAATAGATAAAATGCAATAAAGTTCCAAATACTTATTATTATTCATCACAAATTACGTGATGCCCTCTACAACACTAAATCAAGGATGATATTTATTTTATATACATTAGCATTCATTGTTTGCTTACCCACATTATCCTGATTAGTCTTTTTTATAACTCTAGTCTTGAATGTTATATTTACAAAAAATACTAAAACATTTAAAAATAGCACTATTTATTTACTTTGTTCTTTTATAGCATCGTTTATGTTTATTTTCTTGAATTCAGAAAATAGTATGGAGATTATAATTTAATGTAGATATATTTGAAGTATACTTTAGTGTAAATTGCATTGGCGATATTGGTAAAAGAACTGGTTGATTTTATAGTGGAGTTACACTTCATGAATAACAAGAACTAAAACAGTCAATAGGTGTGAATGTTTTCAAAGACGGCTCTGTTGCTACTAAAAAAAGAAGCCTACAATTCAAGAGTTAGACCTTAAAACAAGAAATATTATTCAAGCTCAATGAATTCCCTACCTTATTAGTTTTAACAATATTTATTCTCATAGAGTTTATCCAATTAAATGTAGATGATTCAAGTACTTATAATCATACAAAAGAGCAATAAGAAATTTTCTAATAGAAAATAACCTTACTGCTCCTTTTCAATACTAATCTTTATCTTGTATAAATTTAATTTCAATATACTTAAGATCTATTAATCAGCTAAAAAATGCTCTGCTAAATATTTAGCTGCGCCATCTTCTTCATTCGTATAAGTCGTTACATCTGAAGTTAACGCTTGTATTTCAGGACGTGCATTTTTCATAGCAACTGTATAATGACCAAATTCAAACATTGCCCTATCATTATCACTGTCTCCAATAACCAACGTTTCATCTTGACGAATGCCGAAGTGTTCAATCATTTCTTTAATACCAGTGCCCTTATCAGTTTGATAAGCCATTGTTTCTGCATTAAATCTCGATGAATTTGAAACACTTATATGTAGTTGCACTTGATTTTGCTTCAATTCATCTCTAAATGTCGTGATTTTTTCTAAATTCGAACTGAAAAGATAAATTTTTGAATATTCACCCTCCGGAAAGTCACTTACCCATTTAATCTTGCCTGCAAGTGCATCTTGTCTAGAAGACCATTCACTATGACTCACACCATTAATTGGATCTTGGCTATGAATCATCTCTCTCATCCATGTTTCATCTTCTTTTAAAGCTACTCTATTTCCTTCAAATGGGAATACTTCATAATAAATATGTTGTTGTTTAGCCAAATCAACTATTTGCTTTACCTGTGTTAAAGATAATCCATGTTTAAAAATTGTATGTCCATCTACTTCACCAATGGTTCCATTTGAACTAATGATGCCATTTACCGCAAAATCTTGAGGTACAAGGTGATGTATTTCAGAATGCGAACGTCCTGTTGCTAAAAATACTTTATATCCTTTCTCTCTCAATTGATTAATGACATCTTTCGTATACGTTGATGCTTGATTATTTTCATGTAAAATTGTTCCATCCATGTCCAAAAATATTGCTTTTACGTTATCCATATTGCCCTCCACTGTCCATTTTATCTTAATTAAATTTTGTCATTATTACTTTTTATTTGCAAAATATTTACTCTAACATTGCCATAGAAAATCGATTATTCCATCTTTGAACTGCTACATTTTTCTGGAAAAATCGTGACATGTTTTCAGATGTCAAAATATCATCTATTAACCCTTGTTGTACACTTTCCCCATCTTTTAATAGCAAAATTTTAGTAAAGTTTCCAGTAATTTCTTCAATAAAGTGCGTCACATAAATCATCGCAAGCGTTGGATATGAATCTGACAATGAGTCAAGTATACTTAACAACGATTCTCGTGCAATAAAGTCTAAACCAGCTACTGGCTCATCTAAAATTAAAACCTGGGGTTGCCCTATTAAAGATCGCGCAATCATCACTCGTTGTTTTTCACCTGTAGATAAATAACCGATATATTGTTGCGCTTTAGCAGACATTCCAACTAATTTAAGTAATTGATGTGCTTCATTACGTACCTCATCATCAATATCTTGATAAACACCAATTGATTTAAAAGCACCGCTTATCACCACATCGATTACTCTTTCACCCTCTTGAAACTTTTCCAGTAAACTATGAGATACAAAACCTATATGTTGTCGTACAGTCTCTGCAGAATACCCTACCTTGCCTGGCATTTTACCAAATAGATTAACATCGCCAGTTGTCGCAGGCTCATATGCATTTAATATATTTAATAGCGTTGTCTTACCAGCACCATTTAAACCATATAAAATCCATTTGTCACCTCCATTAATTTGCCAAGAAATATTTTTTAAAATTGTTTTTCCTTGCTTCATTCGCCCAACTTGATCTAATTGAATTAACATGCGAGGTCACCCCTTTATTGCTTCTCCATACTTCTCATAAAATCATATTAACATAACACCCTTAATTGTCAGACTATTTAAATAAATAAACTACTTCATTTTTACGCATTTCTGCCGACTTAAGATGAAGTAAAAGCTAAGTCGACCTAAAAAAGCACCCTTCTAGTCGATTAATCTAAAAGGGTGCCATATACTTTAATTTTAATACATGATTGATTCTAAAAAAGTGAATTATTCTACAGTAACTGATTTAGCAAGGTTACGTGGTTTATCAACATCTAAATCTCTGTGTAATGCTGCATAGTATGAAATTAATTGTAATGTAACAACTGATACTAATGGCGTTAATAATTCATGTACATGAGGAATGACATAAGTGTCGCCTTCTTTTTCAAGACCCTCCATAGAAATAATACATGGGTGTGCTCCACGTGCTACTACCTCTTTAACATTACCACGAATTGATAAATTAACTTTCTCTTGTGTTGCTAAACCTACAACTGGTGTACCTTCTTCGATTAAGGCAATTGTACCGTGTTTAAGTTCTCCACCTGCAAAACCTTCAGCTTGAATGTAAGAGATTTCTTTAAGTTTTAACGCACCTTCTAAACTTACGTTATAGTCAATAGTACGTCCGATAAAGAATGCATTGCGTGTTGTTTCTAAGAAATCTGTAGCAATTTGTTCCATGATTGGTGCATCGTCAACAATCGCTTCAATTGCTGTTGTTACTTTTGCTAATTCTCTCAATAAATCAATATCTGCTTCACGACCGTGCTCTTTTGCAACGATTTGAGACAAGATTGATAATACTGCAATTTGTGCAGTATATGCTTTTGTAGATGCAACTGCGATTTCAGGACCCGCGTGTAATAACAATGTATGGTCTGCTTCACGTGATAAAGTTGAACCTGCAACATTAGTGATTGTTAATGATTTATGACCTAATTTATTAGTTTCAACTAATACGGCACGGCTATCTGCAGTTTCACCTGATTGAGAAATATAAACGAACAATGGTTTTTCAGATAATAATGGCATGTTGTAGACAAACTCTGATGCAACGTGTACTTCAGTTGGTACGCCAGCCCATTTTTCTAAAAATTCTTTACCTACTAAACCTGCATGGTAGCTTGTACCTGCTGCAATAACGTAAATGCGGTCTGCTGCTTTAACATCATTGATGATGTCTTGATCAATTTTCAAGTTACCTTCTGCATCTTGATATTCTTGAATAATACGACGCATTACTGCTGGTTGTTCATGAATTTCTTTTAACATGTAGTGTGCATAAACACCTTTTTCAGCATCTGATGCATCAATTTCAGCAATATATGAATCACGTTCTACAACGTTTCCATCTGCATCTTTAATAATAACTTCATCTTTTTTAACAATAACGATTTCATGGTCATGGATTTCTTTATATTCGCTTGTCACTTGTAACATTGCAAGTGCGTCTGATGCGATAACATTGAAACCTTCACCAACACCTAATAATAATGGTGATTTATTTTTAGCAACATAGATTGTGTCTTTGTCTTCAGCATCTAATAAACCTAATGCATATGAACCATGTAATAATGACACAACTTTTGTAAATGCTTCCTCAGTTGAAAGTCCTTGATTTGAAAAGTATTCAACTAATTGAACGATAACTTCTGTATCTGTTTCTGAAATGAATGATACACCTTGTAAGTATTCACCTTTTAACTCTTCATAGTTTTCAATAACACCGTTATGAACTAGAGTAAAACGGCCATTTGATGATTGATGTGGATGAGAGTTTTCATGATTCGGTACACCGTGTGTTGCCCAACGTGTGTGACCGATTCCAACAGGTCCATCAAAATCGCTACTATCAGCAACTTTACGTAATTCTGCAATACGACCTTTTTCTTTAAATACAGTTGTATTATCATCATTTACTACTGCGATACCTGCAGAGTCATAACCTCTGTATTCTAATTTTTCTAAACCTTTTAATAATAATTCTTTGGCATTATCATAGCCAATATAACCAACAATTCCACACATAACGACATTTTCCTCCATATTGGAATAGTACGCGTAAATTATGATTTATTGCCGATAATTTAGATTGACAATCTGCTTTCATAATATAAATAGGAACATGCTATCATCGCATTCATCCATAACAAATTAAGCATAGTTATTTTTACAACTATACAAATTGCTCACACTGTACTTTCCATATTAATATTTTTTATATTCAATTTCTGGCGATCTTATTAACTTTGTCCATTAAGTCACCCTAATGTTTTACTTAATAAGCTAACGAATGAGCCACATCCGGGATAGCATCCGCCGATCTATTCGATCACTATCCTCCTCGTCTACAAATACATATATTGCACTCTATAAAGGCCACTCATATATTAACCTTTAATCTTCAAATACAAATATTTATTTGCACAGGCGCTTTAACTGTACTGCCGAACTTTCCCCCTTTCCATTAATCATTATTGTACAACGGTGTTGTTTTGTTTTGCAAATATTTTCACAATAAAATTTTAAAAATCCTAAAACAATTTTTTTGTTTTACTTTTTCAAAATATCTATACTGTCACATTGATGACACTTTATTTAATTTTGTCACATTTATTTTGACAAAGTTGATTTTTGTTTATATTGAGTAACAAGTAACGGCTCTATACACTATATATAGTCACATATATTAAAAAAGAGGTGTAAATATGTCACAAACTGAAGAGAAAAAAGGAATTGGTCGTCGTGTTCAAGCATTTGGATCATTCTTAAGTAGTATGATCATGCCAAACATTGGCGCTTTCATCGCTTGGGGTTTTATCGCGGCCATTTTTATAGATAATGGATGGTTACCTAACAAAGATTTAGCTACTTTAGCAGGACCAATGATTACTTATTTAATCCCATTATTGATCGCATTTAGTGGTGGTCGTTTAATTTATGATTTACGTGGTGGTATCATCGCAGCAACAGCAACTATGGGTGTCATCGTTGCATTACCTGATACACCAATGTTACTTGGAGCTATGATTATGGGTCCTTTAGTTGGTTGGTTAATGAAAAAGACTGACCAATTGATCCAACCTAGAACACCACAAGGTTTTGAAATGCTATTTAATAATTTTTCAGCTGGTATTTTAGGATTTATCATGACAATTGCAGGATTTAAAATTTTAGCACCACTTATGAAATTTATCATGCATATTTTATCAGTTGCAGTTGAAGCATTAGTACATGCTCACCTACTTCCACTTGTAAGTATTTTAGTAGAACCTGCAAAAATTGTATTTTTAAACAATGCGATTAACCATGGTGTATTCACACCACTTGGTGCAGATCAAGCTGCAAAAGCTGGTCAATCTATTTTATACACAATTGAATCTAACCCTGGACCAGGTTTAGGTATCTTACTTGCTTATATGATTTTCGGAAAAGGTACTGCAAAAGCAACGTCATATGGTGCTGGAATCATCCACTTCTTCGGTGGTATTCATGAAATTTATTTCCCATATGTATTAATGCGTCCTTTATTATTCATCGCAGTTATTTTAGGTGGTATGACTGGTGTTGCAACTTATCAAGCAACAGGATTTGGATTTAAAAGTCCCGCGTCACCTGGTTCATTTATAGTTTACTGTTTAAATGCACCTAGAGGCGAATTCTTGCACATGTTACTCGGTGTCTTCCTTGCTGCACTTGTATCATTCGTCGTAGCAGCTTTAATTATGAAGTTCACTAAAGAACCTAAACAAGATTTAGAAGCCGCAACTGCTCAAATGGAAACTACTAAAGGTAAAAAATCTAGTGTTGCTTCTAAGTTAGTATCTTCTGATAAAGATGCAAAAGTTGAAGAGAATGTAAATACTGAAGCAAAAACGAATGCGGATGAATCATCTACATTAGAGGATGATCCTGAAGCGCTATTGGATAATTACAACACTGAAGATGTTGATGCACACAATTACAATAATATAAATCATGTTATTTTTGCCTGCGATGCGGGTATGGGTTCTAGTGCAATGGGTGCAAGCATGTTACGTAATAAATTTAAAAAAGCGGGCATTAATGATATTACAGTTACAAATACTGCGATTAATCAATTGCCAAAAGATGCTCAATTAGTTATCACTCAGAAAAAACTAACTGATCGTGCTATTAAACAAACACCAAATGCCATCCATATTTCAGTGGATAATTTCCTTAATTCACCAAGATATGAAGAACTTTTAAATAATCTAAAAAAAGATGATCAAGCATAATAATTAAATAAATTAAAAAATGGAGGATACCGCCATGTTATTGAGTACACGTGAAAAAGAAATGATAGCCCTATTGATTAAGTACCACGGTCAATATATCACTATACACGACATTGCTCAGCAACTTGCGGTGTCCTCTCGTACTATTCACCGTGAATTAAAAGGTGTTGAAGCATATTTAACTTCATTTTCATTAACTTTAGAACGCGCAAACAAAAAAGGTCTACGCATTGCTGGCGCAGATTCTGATTTAAACGATTTGAAGCAATCGATCGCACAACATCAAACCATTGACTTATCTGTTGAAGAGCAGAAAGTAATTATTATATACGCTTTGATACAAGCCAAGGAGCCAGTTAAACAATATAGTTTAGCGCAAGAAATTGGCGTTTCTGTCCAGACTTTAGCAAAGATGTTAGATGATTTAGAGCTCGATTTAAATAAGTACCAACTATCTTTATCTCGAAAGCGTGGCGAAGGTATTTACTTGGTAGGTACTGAATCAAAGAAACGTGAATTTTTAAGTCAATTAATGGTGAATAACTTAAATAGTACTAGCGTTTATTCAGTAATTGAAAATCATTTTGTCTTTCATTCATTAAATCAAATCCACAAAGACTTTGTTGACTTAGAGCGTATTTTTAATGTTGAAAGACTATTAATGGACTACCTAAGTGCCTTACCCTACCAACTTACCGAATCAAGTTATTTAACTTTAACTGTCCATATCGTGCTATCAATTTCACGTATAAAAAATGGAGAGTATGTCGCATTAAACGATGATATTTATGATTCTGTACAAAACACATTTGAACACAAAGTAGCAAGCGAACTTGCTGATAAACTTGGTCAAATATATGACGTCACGTTTAATCAGGCAGAAATTGCTTTCATTACTATCCATTTACGTGGTGCTAAACGAAAAAATCTTAATGATACATCATTAAATAATCGTTGTGAAGAGAACAAAATTAAAGCGTTTGTTAAAAAAGTAGAAATGATTTCAGGTATGACATTTGCAGATTTGGATACTTTAGTCGATGGACTGACGCTACACCTTAATCCTGCAATCAATCGTTTGCAAGCTAATATCGAGACCTATAATCCGTTAACAGACATGATCAAGTTCAAATATCCAAGACTATTTGAAAATGTAAGATTAGCTTTAAATGATTGTTGGCCTGATTTGATTTTTCCAGAGAGTGAAATTGCTTTTATAGTTTTACACTTTGGTGGCTCGATTAAAAACCAAGGTAATCGATTTTTAAACATATTAGTCGTTTGCAGCAGTGGTATGGGAACTAGCCGTCTATTATCAACTCGTCTAGAGCAAGTTTTTAGTGAGATTGAGCGTATTACACAAGCATCAGTCAGCGATTTGAAGTCACTAGATTTAAGTCAATATGATGGCATTATTTCTACTGTGAATTTAGACATCGACTCCCCCTATTTAACGGTAAACCCATTATTACCAGATAGTGATATCAGTTATGTCGCACAGTTTTTAAATACAAAGTCTACGTTCCAAGAGACGCATGATAAATCATCAAACATGATTGATAAGGATGATGTTCATGTTGAAACGAAAGATATTGATGGCAACACATCTTTTGAAAATGAACAAACTTCATACTTAACTTCACTTTTCGAAAAACATTTAAGTGACGAAAAATCAGAACAATTAATGCATCATATGCGTTCGGGTTTAACTTTGCTTGATTCAGTGAAAATAGTTAGTACCGAAGTTAAACAGTGGCAAACATATATCGCAGATTATCTATATCAATGCGATGTAATAAACAATCCAACGTCATTCGCTGAACTACTAGAGCAACGATTGATTGACAATCCAGGATGGATATTAAGTCCATATCCTGTTGCAATACCACACCTAAGAGACAATATGATTAAACACCCTATGATTCTAATCACAGTTTTAGAAGAACCGTTAACATTGCCTAGTATTCAAAATGACAATCAAACAATTAAATATATGATTTCTATGTTTATTCCTGACAATGATTTTATGGCATCACTGGTAAGTGACTTGTCCGAATTTTTAAGTTTGAAATTAGAATCTATTGATACTTTTATGGAAAATCCACAGGAACTTGAAACATTATTAAGAAACAAATTTTTAGAACGAATTAAAAAACAATTTATTTAGGAGTGTACAAAATGAGCGAATTATTTAGTAATGACAATATCTTTTTAAATGTAAATGTTAACAGCCAAAATGAAGCAATTGAAAAAGCAGGTAAAGCCTTAGTTGATAGTGGTGCTGTAACAGATGCTTATATTCAAGCAATGAAAGATCGTGAGCAAGTCGTATCAACATTTATGGGAAATGGCTTGGCAATTCCTCATGGCACAGATGAAGCTAAAACAAATGTGATTCACTCAGGTTTAACATTATTACAAATCCCTGAAGGCGTTGACTGGGATGGCGAAGTAGTTAAAGTTGTCGTGGGAATCGCTGGTAAAGATGGCGAACATTTAGACTTGTTATCTAAAATTGCAATTACATTTAGCGAAGAAGAAAATGTGGATCGTATCGTTCAAGCAAAATCTGCAGAAGAAATTAAACAAGTATTCGAGGAGGCAGATGCATAATGAAAGCAGTTCACTTTGGTGCTGGTAACATAGGTCGTGGTTTCATTGGTTATATTCTTGCAGACAACAATGTTAAAGTAACATTTGCAGACGTCAATGAAGAAATCATTAATGCTTTAGCTACTGATCATCAATACGATGTTATTTTAGCTGATGAGTCTAAAACAACGACACGCGTGAATAATGTTGATGCAATTAATTCAATGCAACCTTCTGAAGCGTTGAAACAAGCAATTTTAGAAGCTGATATTATTACAACAGCTGTTGGTGTTAACATACTACCTATTATTGCTAAATCTTTTGCGCCTTTCTTAAAAGAAAAAACAAACCATGTTAATATTGTTGCTTGTGAGAATGCTATTATGGCAACTGATACATTGAAAAAAGCGGTACTTGATATTACTGGACCTCTTGGTAACAATATTCATTTTGCTAACTCAGCAGTTGATAGAATTGTACCATTACAAAAGAATGAAAATATATTAGACGTTATGGTTGAGCCATTTTACGAATGGGTTGTTGAAAAAGATGCATGGTATGGTCCAGAACTAAATCATATTAAATATGTTGATGATTTAACACCATATATTGAGCGTAAATTATTAACTGTGAATACAGGACATGCATATTTAGCGTATGCTGGTAAATTTGCAGGTAAAGCTACCGTATTAGACGCTGTAAAAGATAGTTCAATTGAAGCTGGCTTACGCCGTGTTTTAGCTGAAACAAGTCAATATATTACTAATGAATTTGATTTTACTGAAGCGGAACAAGCTGGTTATGTTGAAAAAATAATAGACCGTTTCAACAATTCTTATTTATCTGATGAAGTAACACGTGTCGGACGAGGTACGTTACGTAAAATTGGCCCTAAAGATAGAATTATAAAACCATTAACATATCTTTATAATAAAGATTTAGAACGCACTGGTTTATTAAATACAGCTGCATTGTTATTGAAGTATGATGATACAGCAGACCAAGAAACTGTTGAGAAAAATAATTACATTAAAGAACACGGTTTAAAAGCGTTCTTAAGCGAATATGCTAAAGTTGACGATGGCTTAGCCGATGAAATAATTGAAGCGTACAATTCACTTTCATAATTTATTGAGCTTTGTTTGAAACAAGAAGTTTCCAACATTATTCGTTAACAATCAGTAATAATGTAGTAGTTCCGTTGAATTAACAATATTAAATTTCTGAACATAAAAAATACTCCCTTCAACATAAACACTTAACTTGCGTTATGTATGAAAGGAGTATTTTTGCGTTAATAATTTGTTTTATTTTCAAGCCACAGCCACCTATTCAATGGCTATTGGTCATTTCTAAAACAAATTCATATTAACTGTTAGACTTGGTTACTTAGTAAGGAATATTTCCCTATGAAATAACTAGATGTTCACATTCTTGAATAAATTTTATTCTTCAGTTTGTTGGTCTTTCTTAGTGAATCTTCTAATTAAGAATGCCATACCTGCACCTAGAGCTAATTCAGCATATGGTAAATCGTCATTATGTGACATACCAGTATCTGGTAAAGTTTTAGCTTGTTGTTTAGGCTTATTAACTTTTCCTTGTTGGGCTGATGTTACCTTAGCTTGGTGTTTGTCAGTGTTAGTTACTTTAAGCATACCTTGATTAGCACTATTGCTTCCTTTTGAAACTGTTGCTGGAGATGCATTGGCACCGTCGTTTTGCGTAGCTTTATTGTTTACATCTGCAGTTGCACCAATTGATGCTTGATTATCTTTTGTATCTGCTGTTGACATGTCAGCTTTTTGACTATCCTCAGTCGAAGTCGCTTTATCTTTTGCTTCTGACGGTTTAGATATTGATGGTTTATTCGAAACTTCAGTATCAACGTTGCCTTCAGATTTATCTGCTTCGTTAGATGCAACGTTAGTTTCAGACTTAAGTTGTCCAGCACCTGTTTGATTTGTCGTACTTTCTTTTTTATCTTTTGATGTATTAGAAGATACTTTTGGTTCTGTTATGTCTGCTGAAGGCAATGTTTCAGCTGTTGATTCAACCATACTTTGATTTGTTGAATCTCTACCATCTTTTTCTGCCTTAGCTTTATTTTCAGATTTTGGTTGTGCAACCTTGCCATTAGTTGATTGAGATTCAGCACTATTATTTACTTCAGCATTTTGTTTTGAATCATTTACAGATGCATTATCTTTGCTATCAGCAGATGATGCTGCACCTGTGCTCGCATTTGTTGTTGGAGCCGTTGCTGTTGATCCTGTTGGTGCGTTCTCGTTTGTTGCAGTTGTACTATTGTTATTTGTTGTGCTTTCTGCTGGCGTTGCATTATCTGTTTCTGTTGCAGGTTTATCAGTTGTGCCGTTATTAGTTGATTCTACTTCTGGTTTATCAGTTGTACCATTACCCGTTGCCGAATTGTCTGCTGATTCATCTACACTAGAATTGTTATTAGCTGTCGGTTTATTATTTGCATCATCAGTTGCTGTTGTTTCACCTGTTGCCGGATCACTATTATTTGGTGTTGTCGGAGAAGCGTCTGCTTTGCCATTATCTGTTGACTCAGTTACATTAGGTTGTCCAGTATTTTCTGGTGTTGCATTAGCATTTGAATTTGCTGTTGCATCATTATTATCTGAACCACTATTAGTATCATTAGCATTTGGATCATTCTGAGGCACAATCGCTTCAATTGCAGGTATCGTTACATTTTGTAATTCAGCAACTTCTGTATTTGTTTGTGTTTTATCTAATTTATCAGCAAATCTGTCAAAATATCTACCTAAATCTGTACGTGCAATTTCTTTCGCCGATGCATCTGCATCTGCATTTTTAATTATTTCTATTTGCTTGTTAACCACTTCTCTAATTGCTTCCAAAGCATTTTTCTTAACTACTGGATTAATACGTTGTGCTTTAAGTTGTTCAAGCGCACTATTTTTGACAGTAGCGATTTCTGCATTTGTAGTTTGATCAGAAATATCTTCAGTTGCTTTTGATAAAATGTCTTCTAAAGCATTCGTAAACGCTTCTTTTTCTTCAGTTGTAGCATCAGCGTCGACATTTACACCTGCTTCAATCTGGTCTAGTGCAGTTTCTAATTCTTCGATAGCTTTTTGTTTTTCTGTTGAGTCAATTTGAATGTTATCAAATGCCTCAAGTCCTTGAGCTTTCGCTTTTTCAACTTCAGCAGTTGTTGTTGCATCAGTAATACCTTGTTTAGCTTGATCTTTAATTTGTTTAATCATTGCTAATGCTTCAGTTTTTTCTTCAGCAGTTAACTGGTCACTATGATCAATTGATTCTTTCGTATCTTCTGCTTTAGCTTCAATAGCTTGGTTCGCTTTAGGTTTAACAGTAGCATCTACTTGAATAGCATCAATTGCTGCTTTACCTTGTGTTAATGCATCATCAACGTCACCATTATCCACACCATTATTAATGCTTTCTAATGCAGTTTGAACATTTTGGTCAACTTGCTTAATTGCTTGTTGCTTTTCATCTTGTGTTGCATTAGTGTCAGCTGAAATATTATTTTTCTTTTGATCTGCATAAGCATATAAATCTGTTGTAGCTGTTTCTTTTTTACCGGTTGGAATTGTGTAATCGTTAATATTATCTAAGTCAGTATGAATTTGAACTTCAATGTCATCTTTAGAAGTAGCTTGATTTACATTTTGATCCGCTGTTTGTTTTAATTCAGAAAGTTTTTGTTTCGCTTCAGCAATTTCACTTGAAGTCGATGCGTTAGAGTTATCCGCTTCGTTTACTTTAGCATTATATGCATCTGCAATTTTAGCTAAAGCATCTTTTTTGTACTCACTAAATGTTTTAACTGCATTAATTCTTGCTTTTCCTTCTTTAACTGCATTATCAACATAGTCATTAGTTGAAGACTGATCGACATTTGTTTTCGCTTGGTTAAGCTCAGTATCCACTTCTTGCTTTGCATCATTAATTTCCTGTTGTGATGCATTTGGTGTTTGTTCGATTTGTGTTTTTCTATCAGCTGCTGCTTGATCTAATTCTTTTTTACCTGCTGGCTTCTTAACAGGATTTGCATGAAGTTGTTGAACTTTTTGTACCGCTGTGTCTTTAGCAGTAGTTACATCACCTGTTGTATTTGCTGTATTTATATTGTTTAAACCTTCTTCATATGCTGCTCTAACTGGTTCTATATCTTTTCCTTTTTCTTCATTTGTAGTCGTATTATCATTAAGTATTTCAGTTATTTTATTTTGCATTTCAGTTAGCAATTCCGCTCTAGCATTCCTTTTAACATCTGTTGATGCTTGAATTGGGTCAATTGCTTGAATTGCATTATCTTTTGCAGTGTTTACATCATCAATTGACTGTGCATTTTCAATATTTTGATTACCTTGCGTTAATTGTGCGTCTACTTGTTGATTTGCTTGTTCTTTTTCTTCAGTAGTCGCATCTGCAGTTTGTGCAATAAGCGCTTTTTGTTCGTTTGCTTTTGTTGCTAATTCATCTTTCGCAACATCTTTAATTGTTGTATCTGCAGTAATACCTTGAACATCAGCAACTGCTTTATCTTTAATTTGCGTAACATCATTAGTTGTTTGTGCATTTAAAATATCTTGATATGCTTTTTCTTTAGCTTTTAAAACTAAATCTTTTGCTGCATTTTTCTCTTCAGTTGTAGCGTCAGTTGTATTATCAATTGCTTGATTTTGAGTTGTCACAGCTTGATCAACATCATTTTTAGCATTTGATTTAACCGCTGTTGCTGGTTGTGTGCTTTGAATTGAATTCTTTCCAGCGTCTTTCGCCTGATCTACACCATTATCATCAGTTGCAGCTGTAATATTATTTTTCGCGTCTGTAACTGCTGTTGCTAATTGTTGAATTGCAGCTTCTTTTTCTTCATTTGTAGCATTTTGATCATTATTAATAACTGATGTTTGAGCTACTTGTAATTGATCAATCTCATCTTTAGCCGCTTGTTTCTTAACAACTTTTGGTGTTACCGCATTAATCGCTGCTTCTGCATTAGCTTTCGCTTCATCAACATCGGCATTTGTTGTAGCTGCTGCGATGGCTTGAATTGCTTTACCATTTTCAGTATTTGCTTCAGCATCTGCTGCTTGTTTTTCTTCATTTGTTGCATCTGGTGTAGCTTGAATTGCTTGCAATTTGTTATTTAAAATTGTTGTAATTTCATTACGTGCAGTTGCTTTTTTATTAACTGTTGGTGTTACTTGATCAATACTAGTTTCACCAGTTGTTTTCGCTTGGTCTACATCATTTTGACTATTAGCAGCTTCAATGTTGCTATTTGCTTGTGTCACAGCATTATCTACATTGGCATTTGCCGCTGCAATTTCTTCAGCAGTAATGTCTTGCGTTTGAGCGATTACTGTTTTACGTTCATTCGCTTTCGTAGTGATGGCTTGTTTCGCATCATCTTTCGTTGTTGTCGCTGGTTGAATTGCTTCAATTTTAGCAATTTCTGCATTTTTAGCCGCTTCAACTTCTGCATTTGAATGTGCACCATCTATTGCTTCATCAGCTGTTGTTTTTTCAGTTTGAACTTGTTGTTTCGCAGCTGCTTTTTCTTCAGTTGTTGCACCATTATTAGCATCAATTGCTGTCTCTTGTGCCTGTACTTTGTCAGTAATTGCTTGTTTCGCTGTTGGTTTAACATTTGCATCTGGCGTAATTGCAGCTATTGTAGCTTCATTAGTAGTTTTTGCATTATCTACATCAGTATTAGCTGCTGCGTTATCAATATCTGTATTAGCAGTAACTACTGCTTGATCAACTTTGTCTTTCGCTGCTTGTTGTTCTTCAGTAGTCGAATCATTCATTGCTTCAATTGCAGTTTTACGTTCACTTGCTTTTTGAGCGATTTCCGCTTTAGCATCCGATTTCTTAGTTGTTGCCGCTTGTACTTGATTAATTGCAGCAATACCATTGTCTTTAGCTGTTGTTACATCACTGTTTGTATTTGCAGCATCAAGATTTGTTCTTGCTTCTTGCTTTTTAGTATCTAATTCTGTATATGCAGCTTGTTTTTCTTCTGTAGTTGAAGCATTGCTATTTTGAATTTCTTGTTTACGTGTATTATATGCGTTTTCTACTTCCGTATCAGCTGCAGGTTTAACTTTTGCTTGTGTTTGAATTGCATTGATTTTATCTAATACTTTTGATTTTGTATCAGCAACATCCTGTTTTGATTTAACAACTTGGATGTCATGTAAACCTTGCTTTTGAGCTGCGTCTACTGCTGCATCAGCTTCTGCTACTTCTTCATTAGTTGCATTTGAAACTGTAGCATTTTGAGCTTTTCTAGCTGTTGCAGCTTGTTTAACTTCATTATAGGCATCCATTTTTGTTTGAGTAGAGTCAGTAATATTTTCAATTTTTGAGATTTCTTCGTTTTTAACTCTTTCTAAATCTTGTGCAGTCGTTGTCGCTTCAATTGCTTTAACACCAGAAACTTTAGCTGCATTAATACGCCCAATAGCTTCCGCTACTTCTTCATTTGTTGTATCAGGATTTAAAGGTGCTTGATCAATTTGTGCTTGAACAACTTCGTCAAATTCTTCAAGAGCTGCTGCTTTAGCTGTTGTAGCAGGTGCAGTTTGATTAATATCATTGATCGCTTTTGTTTTAATGGCTTCTACTTGTGCATTTGTTGTTGCTGCATCAATATCTTTAATTGCCTTTGTTTCAATTTTACCAATTTTATCATTTGCTACATCTTTTTCATCTTGTAATGATGCATTTGACTTTTTAATTTGTTGTTTACGAGTTGTAACTGCTTGGATAATATCTTGTTTCGCTTGAGGTTTAACTGTTGGTGTAATCACATCTTGTTCTAACACTGCGATACCGTTATCTTTTTCAGTTGTAACACCTTGTGCTGTTGTTTGTTTATTAATTTCTGCGATTGCATTATTTTTATCATTGTTAATTTTAGTCACAAGCGCTGCAACTTCATCTTGCGTAACTTTTTTACTTTGTTGTGCTGCTGTAACCTTTTCTTGAGCTTTAGCATCTAATTCAGCAATTGCTGCTTGATTATCAATTAATGCAGCTTGTAATTTAGTTACTAAACCGTCAATATCCGCTTGAGATGCACGATTTGCAGTTTCAACATGATTCGCATCTTCATTTAAAATAGTGTCTGCTTGTTGTTTAAGTTTATTGTATTCTGCAATTGATGCTGTTGTGTAATGACTATTATCAACTTGTGAGTTTACTTGTTGTTGCAACGCATCTTTGTTCATTTCAACCGCTACTGAAAATGGATCTGCAGTTAGTGTAACTTCTGGTTGCGCATTATTAATTACAACATCTGAAGCAGTACGATATGTTAATTTTTCATTAAAATCAATATTTTTAGGTGTATCGATATTCGCAACATTAACTTTATATGATAATTTTAAAGATTTATCTGGGAATAAAACTTCTTTAGTGTGTGTACCACGTGCCGTTGTCACACCTTGGCTTGTAAATGTAACTTTATTTGCATTTTGATCATAATTAACAGTCATATTTTTCAATACTGTACTGTCTTCATTACCATTAGGGAATGTTGTAGTTAATGAATCATTAACGTAAGTTACACCTTGTGGTAATGTTACTTCATATTTAAATTGATCTGCTTTTAATGAAGCACCAAAGTTACCATTGTTACCGATTTCAGTATTAATTGTAAATTCTTTATTATTTGTTGCTTTCGGTGCTAAATCTCTATTTTTGACATATAAATGTGATCCTGAGAATAGACCTACATTATCAATGAATGAATAGTATTTATAACCATCTTTATTTGTTGTAATTCTTGAAGCATCAGCAACTGCTGTATTGTCAGGAATAAATTGTAAATCTAAACGATCAGCATCTGTTGGTACTTTAAATAAGTGTGCAGTACCAGTCTTAGCTACATTTACAGTTGCTAATTCAGTATTTTTCTTAGCATCTTTAATAACTAAATTTGTTGCACCTTGCTTACTATTCGTTTGCATAGTAGTAAAGTTGATAATTAATTCTGAATCTGGTTTTACATTAACGGTTTTTGAAATACCGTTAAAGTTACCATGATCTGTAGAATCATTTGCATTCACACGACCTAATGCAGCTACATTTCCCCTAGCTTGATAGTTTTGAGGGTTATTCTTATCAAACATATCGCTTCGTCTTAATTCTGAGTTAACGAAACCAATCTTACCGTTGTTAATTAATGAATAACCGTTTACTTTATCTGTAACAGTTACAATTGGATCCTGTCTATTCTCATCTGTTGATATGGCAGGATCATCAAACGTTAATGTTGTATTAATACTGCCTTCACCAGTATTGCTAGCATTTGGATCTTGAGTTTGTGCGTTTGCTGCTACAGGTGCTGCTGGTTGCGCTGCTGCTGGAGCATTCGCTGGCTGTGTTTGATTTGCCGGTGTTGCATTATTATTAGGTGTTGCTTGGTTATTTCCTTGACCTGCTTGGTTTGCCGGTGCTGCTTGATTTCCAGGTTGTGCTTGTGCAGCGTTATTCGGATCAGCTTGATTACCTTGTCCAGCTGGTTGTGTATTTGGTTGTGCTGCTCCTCCTGCTGGATTAGCCTGTCCACCTTGGCTTGCTGGTTGTGCTGCTGGTTGTCCTTGGTTGGCAGGTGTAGCTGGCTGTGCTGTAGGATTAGCTTGAGCACCAGCATTTGCGTTAGGCTGTGTATTGGCATCAGCTGGTTGTGCTGGTTGATTTTGTGCAGGCTGATTTTGCTCTGCTGCAGACGCTGTTGTCGGGTTAGTAGATATAAAAGTAACAGTGGCAATTAAAGCTGAAAAAATACCGACATTAAATTTTCTGATACTAAATTTTTGTTGTCTGAATAAATTCATTAAGTCATCCTCCTGGTTGATTATTCTCGCTGTTAAATGATTTCACTTAATCAACTGTTAAGATAAGTAGTAGCATCTGCGTTAAAAACACAAAGCAACTCTATCTAATTAAAATTAATTTTATCATCATTATATATTGAGTACCAGTGTATTTTATATTACATATTGGTTACTTTGTTTTTATTTTGTTTATATCATTTTACGTTTGTACTATAAATTATTTCTACAAACACAAAAAACCGATGCATACGCATCGGCTTATTTGTAATACAGTATTTATTTATCTAATCCCATTTTATCTTGAACCACATCAGCTATTTGTTGTGCAAATCTTTCAGCATCTTCATCAGTTGCTGCTTCAACCATGACACGAACTAATGGTTCTGTTCCAGAAGGTCTTACTAAAATTCGACCTTCTCCATTCATTTCTACTTCTACTTTAGTCATAACTTCTTTAACGTCAACATTTTCTTCAACACGATATTTATCTGTTACACGTACATTAATTAATGATTGTGGATATTTTTTCATTTGTCCAGCTAATTCACTTAGTGATTTACCAGTCATTTTTATTACAGAAGCTAATTGAATACCAGTTAATAAACCATCACCAGTTGTATTGTAATCCATCATAACGATATGCCCAGATTGTTCTCCACCTAAGTTATAATTACCGCGACGCATTTCTTCTACTACATATCTGTCGCCAACTTTAGTTTTATTAGATTTAATTCCTTCTTGTTCAAGCGCTTTGTAAAAACCTAAATTACTCATAACAGTTGAAACAATCATGTCATTATTCAATTCTTGATTTTTATGCATTTCTTGACCAATAATAAACATAATTTGGTCACCGTCAACGATTTGACCATTCTCATCTACTGCTATAATTCTGTCTCCATCGCCGTCAAATGCTAACCCAAAATCACTTTCAGTTTCAACTACTTTTTCAGCTAATTTTTCAGGATGTGTAGAGCCACATTTCTCATTGATATTATATCCATCAGGACTACATCCAATTGTTTCAGTATCTGCTTCTAAATCACCAAATAAGAATGGCGCTAGTGATGATGTTGAACCATTTGCACCATCTAAAACAATTTTCAAACCTTCAAAGTTAACATCTACTGTTGATTTTAAATAGCTCAAATATTTTTGTGCCCCTTCAAAGTAATCTGAATAATGTACAATATCATTGCCAACTGGTCTTGGTAATTCTGGGTTTTCTTGATCCAATAATGCTTCAATTTCATTTTCTTGTTCATCTGATAGTTTAAAACCATCTGATCCAAAGAATTTAATACCATTATCTGCAACTGGATTATGAGAAGCTGAAATCATTACACCTAACTCTGCACCCATATCGCGTGTTAAATATGCAACACCTGGTGTTGAAATAATACCTAATCGCATCACTTCTGCACCAATTGAAATCAAACCAGCTATTAATGCTGATTCTAACATTTCACCTGAAACTCTAGTATCGCGACCTACAAGTACACGTGGGTGTTTTTCACCTTTATTATGTGCTAGAACATAGCCACCGTATCTTCCTAATTTAAATGCCAATTCAGGTGTTAGTTCTTGGTTTGCGACACCTCTTACTCCGTCTGTACCAAAATATTTTCCCATTGTTTACTCTCCTTTAATTTAGCTATTTATTTTACATTTATATAAGCCTTCGTTTCACTTGGTTGTGCTTTAGTGACATGTTCTGGTAAGTTGATTTTTACAGTCTTTTCAGTTGATTCTGAAATACCATCTAAATCTACTTCTGCATCAACTTCGCTTATATTTTGCAAGTCATCTCGACTACCGAAGATTTCAATTTCTTTATCTTCTAAGTCAATCGAACTTAATTCTTTATCATCTGCTAAACTACCTTTCTGTTTAACATTTACTTTAACCTTTTTGCTAAAAGGCTCTACTTTAACTTGTAAATTCACTTCATTAGGTTGAATCGATACATTTAATTTATTCAGTTTTTTATCAAAAGCCGTTACTTCTGCGACATCTTTTGTGTCACCATTAATCTTTTTATTAGTTTTAAAAGTGGCTTTTAAATAAGCAATATCATTCAATTGTTCTTCTCCACCTGTTACTTTAACTGTTTGTGGTGAAACTTCTTGCTTTGTAATTTTAAAAAGTGGATCAATATCACTCTGACTTACATCAGGTTGAACTGTCATCTTTTTAGTTACTTTGTTTTCAAGCGTAATATTTGCTAATTTAGGTTTTACAGAATAATGAATGTCATCAGCTAACCCTTTAACTTGATACTTCTCTTGATATTTTCCAGCTTTAGCATTTGATAAATCAATCACTACTCTTAAATCTTCTGGATTTTCAATTTTTATTATCTTTGATTGTGGTCCTGAAATAGTCACATTAACTGTTTCAGGCGCTTTTGTTAAATGCAAATCTTTAGTGTTATAAAGAATTTCAACGGGTACATCTTGAATCGTTTTACTAGACTTTTGACCAAGATTACCAGTGTTAAAGATATTTCCAAAAACATTGTTAACAGATAAAAAGAAAAACAATGCCAAAAGAAAGGCAATAAATCTCAAGCCCCATTTACTTTCTAGCATATTATTTCACACCTTTCTTTTGAAAGCGTGTGCCAAACCAATGTTCAGCAAGCAACTCTTCAAAAATTTCGTTTGAAATGTCTCGGCGTAATTTTCCATCAAATGTTACCGAAATATCACCAGTTTCTTCAGATACAATAACGGTAAATGCATCAGATACTTCTGAAATACCAACCGCAGCTCTATGTCTTGTACCCAAACTTTTAGATATCTTAGGACTATCAGACAATGGCAAATAACTTGCTGCTGCTGCAATCTTCGTGCCTTGAATAATCATTGCACCATCATGTAAAGGTGTGTTAGGTATAAAGACATTAATTAAAAGTTCTTGCGAAATATTTGAATCCATTGCAATACCTGTTTCAATATAATCTTGAAGACCTGTTTCTTTTTCAAAGACAATTAATGCACCTATACGTCTTTTAGCCATATATTGCACAGCCTTTGAAACCGATTGAATCAATTTCTCTTCATCTTTACTATACGTATTAGAAGTATAGCGTTTTAAAAAGCTACCTCTACCAAGTTGTTCTAACGCACGTCTAATTTCTGGTTGGAATATTACTATTAAAGCTAATACCCCCCATTGAATAACGATATCGAATAATTTAGATGTTGCAGTCAAGTTCAATATCATACTTATCTGCTGACCAATAACAATTACTAATATCCCTTTAAGTAATTGTATCGCTTTAGTTCCCTTAAAGACCGTGATGAGAAGATAAAGTACATACCAAACTATCAGTAAATCAAGGATACTCGTTACAATTTTTAACGTACTGAGGTTTTGAAAAAAGTTGGAAAAATCCATAACATCTCCTCCGGGTAATATTTTTCCATAATACCCATTATACCAATCATTTACATCACTGTCATACGAACATATATTTAAATAGAAAAAATTTATTTTAAAGATTATAACTACTCTTAATCATTTTAGTGAATTAAAAAAAGTAGTGCAAAAAGCAAAATATACTTTATACACTACAAATCATTTATTTATAATAAAGTTTCACCAAAAAATGTTCCAACTAACGAAACCGCTTGTTCAGCAGTATGATTATTACTGTCAATCAATGGATTTACTTCAACTAAATCCATTGAGGAAATTAAATGTGATTGATGCAGTAATTCCAATGCAAAATGGCTTTCTCTATAACTAAGACCACCCAAAACTCTAGTACCAGTGCCTGGCGTTTCAAGCGGATCTAAAGCATCAACATCTAAAGATAAATGAACGCCATCAACATTGCGTGACTTCAAATATTCTATTGTATTTTCAATTACTTCCTTTATCCCCAATTTATCAATATCTGACATAGTAAATGTTTTAATATTATGATCTTTGATAAATTGTCTTTCACCTTTATCTAAATCTCTCATACCAATTAGTACGATGTTTTCTGGCTTGATTACATTACTATTTAATTCTAAAAGTTCTTTGGGACCTTCACCTGTCAAAATCCTTAAAGGCATACCATGAATATTTCCACTTGGTGACTCTTCAGGTATATTTAAATCACCATGTGCATCATACCAAATAACACCTAAATTATTATAATGTTTACTTATTGCTGATACTGAACCTACCGCAATAGAATGATCTCCACCAAGAACTAGAGGAAATCTGTTATTTTCAATTGATGCTGAAACTTCTTTATTTAATTTTTGATTAACATCTATAATTTCATCATAATTTCTTAATCCTTTTTGTTCACTATGAAATTTTTCAATGTTCACAGCAGGTACCTTAATATCCCCCTTGTCATATACATCAAGGTCTAATTGCTTTAATCTTGAAATTAATCCAGCATATCTAATTGCTGTTGGTCCTAAATCAACACCTAATTTTCTTTGTCCAAATGTTGATGGTGCACCTATAATATCAATTGCTTTTGTCTTTGTCATAAGCGTCCCCCTTTGCTCTATGTAATTAAAGAATAATGTATGCGCTTACCATTATCAAGCAATAGCTACACATATAATCTGTTTATCTTATTACTTCATAAAAAAAGCACTTTCCAAAAATGGAAAGTGCTAGTAGTGAGCCATAGAGGATTCGAACCTCTGACCCTCTGATTAAAAGTCAGATGCTCTACCAACTGAGCTAATGGCTCTAATGGCTGGGCTAGCTGGATTCGAACCAACGAGTGACGGAGTCAAAGTCCGTTGCCTTACCGCTTGGCTATAGCCCAATATATAGATGGTGGAGGGGGGCAGATTCGAACTGCCGAACCCGAAGGAGCGGATTTACAGTCCGCCGCGTTTAGCCACTTCGCTACCCCTCCAGCTTATTCATATAATTTAATAATCAAAATGGTGGAGAATGACGGGTTCGAACCGCCGACCCTCTGCTTGTAAGGCAGATGCTCTCCCAGCTGAGCTAATTCTCCAAAATAATGACTCCTACGGGACTCGAACCCGTGTTACCGCCGTGAAAGGGCGGTGTCTTAACCGCTTGACCAAGGAGCCATGGCTCCACAGGTAGGACTCGAACCTACGACCGATCGGTTAACAGCCGATAGCTCTACCACTGAGCTACTGTGGATTAATATTATGCCTGGCAACGTTCTACTCTAGCGGAACGTAAGTTCGACTACCATCGACGCTAAGGAGCTTAACTTCTGTGTTCGG
>NZ_JBSZQY010000021.1:0-35672 GCF_054165785.1 Staphylococcus sp. SA22
CGTAGAGATGCATTTTTTGTGACAATGGTAGAACCTTTTCTGAACCATACGCATAGCGTATGGTTTTCTTTTCATAAAAAAAGAAGCTAAGCAACAGTGCGTCGCTTAACTTCCATAGTTTCCATAAAAAGCACTATTCAACATAGCGCTTTGCTATTAGAATGTATTATTTAATTTCTACTAGAATTTTATTAATCTTAGTGCCGTCGATTGACTCACCCATACGTTCTTTTTCAAGTTTTTGACTTAAATCGATTGTATGTGTTGTGCCATCATTCATTGTAATTGTAATTTGACCTTGTTTAAGACCATTTGAATACAAGCCGTGTTGTTTGATTGCACGTTCTCGTAATCTATAATCAAGTTCTTTTAATGAGATGTCTTCTTTTGAAATGTAGTAAAAATCTTTAAGTACATCTTCATTACCTTTCTTGATTTCTAAAATTGGCGTATTGATATAATCAATATACTGCACACTATTTGATTTTGTAACGCCACCAATTGAATAATTCGTTGCTTGTCTACTGTCGCCTTCTCTAAGGATAAACACATCTATATTTGAGTTTTCTCCGTCTTTAAATTTATCTTTATCAGATCCAAGTAAAGCAATTTGAGAATATTGATTGTCTACTATAACGTCTATATAATCTTTACCATGTTCAGTATATTTATATCCAGTCACATTTTTACGCTCTAAAATTGGTTTATTATAATAGTGTTTCAACTCTGATTCACTTTGTTGTTTTACTTCTGTTTTCGCTTGTACTGATTGTGTATTCGACGTAATTACACCTGTTGCTAACATTCCCAATGCTAAACTTGCTTTTGCTATCGCTTTAAATTTCATAATTTTTAGCCCCAATCTATTTAAATTTGATTTTTCAATTACGTAATATGAACAATCTACCTACATTATATTGAGGCGCTATTCCCTTTCAAATTAAACCTCATTTAACTAAAATTGAATCATTGTTAAGGTAATTAATAAAATACTAACTGTTATTAATCAATTCTTATCCGTCGAGACTCTTTTTTATACAATTCACACTTTATACCATTTTAATTTTAAAAACTGTAAAACTTTCAGACACAAAAATGACACCATATCGTCGCAGTACCATGTCAAAATTTTCAAAGATCATGGTGACACGCATCAACTAAAACGCGTCATTACGGTATTTTTAACATTAATAGCATATGTGTATTTACTATACACGGCGACAATAAATACAGATTGCAATTTTTTTATAAAATCAAATATTTTGAAAATCATCGAATAAGTATTATGTTATGTATATAAAGATTAGGAGATGAAGTGAATGAATATTATATTAACAGGTGCTACAGGTCATTTAGGCACACATATTACAAATCAAGCCATTGCAAATCACATAGATCATTTTCACATTGGTGTTAGAAATGTTGAGAAAGTTCCAGAAGATTGGCGTGGAAAAGTTTCTGTGCGACAATTAGATTATTTTAATCAAGAAAGCATGGTAGAAGCATTTAAAGGAATGGATACCGTTGTGTTTATTCCAAGTATTATCCATCCATCATTCAAACGTATTCCTGAAGTGGAAAATTTAGTATATGCGGCAAAGCAAAGTGGCGTTGCTCATATCATTTTCATAGGTTATTACGCAGATCAGCATAATAATCCATTCCATATGAGTCCTTATTTTGGTTATGCATCACGTTTATTGGCAACAAGTGGCATTGACTATACGTATGTAAGAATGGCAATGTACATGGATCCACTTAAACCATATTTACCAGAATTGATGAAGATGCACAAACTGATTTATCCAGCTGGTGATGGTCGTATTAATTATATTACTAGAAATGATATTGCTAGAGGCGTCATTGCTATTATTAAAAATCCAGATACTTGGGGCAAACGCTATTTATTATCAGGCTACAGTTATGATATGAAGGAACTTGCTGCTATTTTATCTGAGGCATCAGGCACAGAAATTAAATATGAACCCGTTTCATTAGAGACATTTGCAAAAATGTACGATGAACCTAAAGGCTTTGGTGCATTATTGGCATCAATGTACGACGCAGGAGCAAGAGGACTATTAGACCAAGAATCCAATGATTTCCAACAATTAGTCAATGATCAACCACAGACACTGCAATCATTTTTACAAGAAAATATTTAATACTAAAGGAGCGTTACAGTGAATATCATCTCGACAATTTTAATCATATTTGTAGCCTTAGAGTTTTTCTATATTATGTACCTTGAAACGATTGCTACAACTTCCAAAAAGACTAGCGAAACATTTAATATAAGCGTCGATAAATTGAAAGACAAAAATATTAACGTACTTTTGAAGAATCAAGGCGTATATAACGGTTTAATCGGAGTTTTGCTAATATACGGTTTGTTTTTCAGTAGTAACCCAAAAGAAATATGCGCAGCTATTTTAGTGTATATCATTGGCGTTGCTATTTATGGTGGCCTTTCAAGCAATATTAGTATCTTTTTCAAACAAGGTACATTGCCAGTATTGGCACTCATATCAACGCTTTGGTAAGTATTGGTGTTTGGGGATTTGGAGATGTAGTCTGGGGTTGAGGGTTTGAGCGATTTGGGTGTGGACTTTAGACTCACGAATAAATGACCAAAACTTCCAAATTAATGATTAGTATGATTACTAATTAACAATTAAACGCAATATTATTATAACTACTCGCATTGGAACTTACTGCATTTTTCTTATATGTATTTTGGAAATTATACCTAATAAACACAACTTTCATAAGGCATTAATTCCCCTTAAGTCAATACCTAAGGGGAATTTTGTATTTCATTATTACTCAAAAATTATTATAATTATAGTACACTATATGTATTCAATGTAGAAGTTATCATTATTAAAAAACTTATTCTATTTTAAAAAGCAAATGATAGTGATATATTGACTTGCATTCTTAATAATTAAAAACATCTCAACATATATACCCATGTTATAGATAAAATAGCAAGAAAATGATGAATAATTAAAAATAGTAATATAGGTTTAGGAGTTAATATTATGAATAAAGAAGATTATTTAAAAAATATTGTTTCCGAAAAAATAAGTAACGGCGCTGAAGATTCAACTACTGAATTTAAAGTAAATAACGATGACCCTAAAACAATTGGAGAATATATCTCAGCTCTAGGAAATTCAGCAACTTTAGAAGACAAAGACTATGCTTATATGATATGGGGAATTGAGGATGAATCAAAAAAGGTGGTCGGTACCAAATTCCATCCTAATAATGCTAAAAAAGGACAAGAAGACTTACAAAATTGGCTTCATAGGATGATTAAACCTTCCATAGATTTTACTTTTGATACTATAGATTATGATGGAAAAAATATAACAATATTGAGAATTCCTAAAGCCATTCACCAACCAATTTCATTTAACGGTGAAGAATTTATAAGAGTAGGATCCTATAAGAAAAAGCTGAGGGATTATCCTGAAAAAGAAAAACAACTATGGAAGAAATTCCAAGAGTTACCTTTTGAATCACTTTCTGCATATTTAGTAAAAAACTATGATGAAATTTTTGAATTACTAGACTACGAATCGTATTACAAACTATTAAAACAACCTCTTCCAATTCAAAAAGATTTAATTATTGATCATTTCAAACATGAGGAAATCATAAAAGAAAATGAAGGTAATGTTTATATTACAAATTTAGGAGCGATTTTATTGGCTAAAAATTTAGATAATTTTAAACCACTTAAAAGAAAAGCTCCTCGCGTTATTAAATATAAAGGTAATAACAAAATCGAAACTATTAGTGAACAAGTCGGTATTAAAGGATATGCTTGTGGATTTGAAGGACTTATTAAGTATATTAATAACTTATTACCAAGCAATGAAGTTATTGGTGAAGTTTTTAGAGAAACAGTTCAAATGTATCCAGAATTAGCCATAAGAGAATTAGTAGCTAATTCTCTTATACATCAAGATTTACTTATTAGTGGCGCTGGACCTGTGATAGAAATATTTGATAATAGAATTGAAATAGTTAATCCAGGCACTCCATTAATTAAAGTTGAAAGATTTTTAGATTCGCCACCAAAATCTAGAAATGAAAGTCTAGCTTCCTTATTAAGAAGAATGGGCATTTGTGAAGAACGCGGAACAGGAATTGACAAAGTAATTTCAGAAACTGAAAAATATCAGCTCCCCGCTCCATTAATAACTTTATATGACGAATTTATTAAAGTTACTCTACACGCCTACAAAGATATTAATGACATGACTAGAGAGGAAAAAATTCGTGCAACATATATGCATGCTTGCTTGAAATATGTTGAGAGTGAAAGTATTACAAATCAATCACTGCGAAAAAGATTTGGATTGGAAGATAAAAAAATCTCAGTTATTTCAAGAATTATAAAAGACACAGTTGCTGAAGAATATATCAAACCTGTAGATCCGGAGACTTCACCCAGACACATGAGATATATACCATACTGGGCATGATTTTTTATTTGCGCTTTACTTGCACGTTATTTTCGTTAAACAACTTCATTACCAATTAAATACGACCTAATCCTTCTTTTTAAAGGGATTTAGGTCGCTTTTTTATTTGCATTCTACTTGCACTTTACTTGCACGTTATTTTCATTAAACAACTTCATTATCAATTAAATACAATCTAACCCTTGTTTTTAAAGGGATTTGGGTCGCTTTTTTATTTGCACTTTACTTGTTCGTTATTTTCACTTCATAATGAAAATTTTTGTAGTATTTTAGATTAAAAAATGATTCAATACTTACTTTTCATGTACTATCGTTTCAATCATGTTTTGGTCAAAAAACGTATTTTCATCATATACGTTTATACCTTCATTAATGAGTAAAGCAGTTGCCACACCTACACCCTTTTTCTTATTTCCTGTAAAATTCCCATCATATATTTCTTGAGATCCACAAGATGGACTATTTGCTTTTAAAATAACTGTATCACATGGATATTTTTTCAAAATTTTTAGCGTAACTATCGCTCCATGTTTATAATCGTCAGTTACGTCTTTGTTCGAAATAGTAATAACCTTTGCAACGTTATTCCACACATCAAAACCATCTCCACCAATAATTTCTGCAGGTTCTCTAGGAATTAGTAATCCACCAAGTAATTCTGGACATGCGTGAATAGCTTTTCCGCTGTCTATTAATTTTTTCAATCTAACATCCAATTGATTGCCACCATCGTATCTTACATTTTCGCCTATCAAACACGAACTAATTAAAATCATCCCAACCACCTATAAATCATTTTGCTTTAATTTATTTGTCGTATTGCTAATGCCCCTTATGCTTCTCTTTTGCTTTAACCTTTTTAATTTCTCTTTTTCTTTTTTGAAATGCATCACGTTTTTCTTTATAGTGCTTCCGCTTTTGCTTTTTCTTTAATTCTAATTCTTTCTTAATAGCTATTTGTGCTTGGGTAGAGTATTTAGGTTTCTTTTGCTCCTTAGCAATTTGTCTTTGTAGCCTTTTCGGATTTACTTTTCTAGAATTATTTTTTGTATAAACAATAGTTTGCACATCATCAATCATTTCCATTAATTGATGATGAATAAAATCCAATACCTCTATATCATCAGGTTCATTCCCAAATGTGTATTGGATAAATTTAGATTTATTTTCCATTTTATATTCTACTAATGCTACAAAAAATTGCCCATTGTAAAAAATAGATAGCTCCATGCTATCCCTCCTCTAGTTTTATTAGAAATGACGGACGACCCGAGGAGGAAGGTTACTGACAGTTTTAAAACTGCATTGGGACTACCAACCCAATTGTGTTTTTACACTTCTATATACAGAATATATGCCACAACGTTCCATGTAAACTGTATTTTTAAAAATTACATTACAGAACTTAAATGATAATAATGCTAACAATTTATTCAAATGGAAATAAGTACAAGATATTAGTGTTTATTAGCATTGCATAATGCTTTCAAACAAACCATTTGGTAACAATAAGAAACTATTTACACAACCTATTTTGTATAGTAAAATTATTTTATAATATTAAAAACAAAATGCATAAGGAGTGATTGTCATGGTACCAGAAGAAAAAGGTTCTATTACTTTGTCAAAAGAAGCAGCTATCATTTTTGCAACTGCAAAATTCAAACCATTTCAGAACAGAATTAAAAATAACCCACAAAAAACAAATCCATTTCTTAAATTACATGAAAACAAAAATTCTTAATCATTTTATTTATAGCATTTCTGATCTCAGAAATTTAATAAAGGACAACGCCCTCTTTCATAACTATATAAGTCAAGAAACCAAGAAATCCCAAACATCTTTAAACCCTTCAATAGCACATTTCCTAAAACATAAAACAATAACAATGAACGATCAAAATTCCTTACGTGCGTATTTAATTATAGATAAATCAGACGTTGAAATAATGGGATACTTCTGCTTAAAAAATGTAAATATAAAACTTGAAAAAGACGTTAGTGGAAAAACGAAAAGAAGATATTGATTTAGATAAAAATATTCAATATGATTTAAATACTAACTCCATGGATGTTAAGGGCAGATACGTCGATGAAAATGGAAAACTAATAAATAAGAATTATGACGTTTTCGTAGAACAATTTGAAAATGCAGAATATGAAGCTACATTTATCGACAAAGAAACTGGCGTAATAATAAAATTCAACTCAATTGAAGCTAAATCTTCTGCATTGCCATTAGTAATATTAGCTGCTGTAGCTAGATACGGAATAAACTATGCAATTAAAACATATGAAAAAAGCAACTCAAACCGCTATCAAAACAAAGAGTTTTGGTAAAGTTTTACCTTCTGTAGCCAATCTAGGAGTTAATAAAAGAAAACATATTCTTGCTAGTAAACATAATTGGAATAAAGTTACTAAAAACAATTGGAAAGATGTTTCTAAAGTAATGTCGCATGTTATGAGGTATGGAAAGCAAAGCCGATACAAAAAGTCCGCATACCAAAAAACACTTGTCATGAGTGGTAGAACTGTAGTCATAACTTATACACGAAAAAATGGCAATATATATATATCGAATGGATGGGTTAAATAAATGAAAAGCGTTAACATTCTATTAAATTTATTACCAACTGAATTAAAAAATATGTTAGAGAATAAAGATATGGAGAATATTCTAACATACTTTATGTCGAACGAAATTTCTGATGAAAAATTAGTATCATATTTATCAAATCTTGCGAATCAAATAAATACAATTGAATATCATGAAATGGTCGCAAGCATCTATCACTTTCATTTCAATTACATAGATAATGCCTATGATTTAGCATACTATCATTATTGGCAATCGTTAGAGATTTCGCAATTTAATAATCCTAATTTATTATACGAATTTTTAGAAATCCTTGGAGAACCAGACTTTGATATGATTTCACATGAGAATATTCAATTGGTCGCAAATAAAATTCTTGAAAGAGACCCTAATAATAAGTTAGCAATTAAATATATTAACTAAAAAACGACTAGGCAAAAGGAATGATGGACATTTAATTTCATCGTTCCTTTTGTAGTTCTAATATGCTTCGTTGTAACCATCTACAAATATTCCACTTCAAAAATCCAATATCATTTCACTACCTTTAAAAAATACAACCCTACAGTACTTGCTATTACATTAGCTACGAAATTGCTAACAAGTCAAATTCTATAACAATTCACAACATACTAATACTACTTGTTTTATATATCATTTTAATATATAAAATTACTGCTTTTTTACCTTTAAAAATGACCTCACTCTTAAATTAATAGGTGCTGTGGTTTGGTCATTTATATTATTTTATAAAAATGGCGACCAACAAATGCCGTCTAAACAATTAGAAGTAAAAAGCTATTTACAACCTATTCGTCTTATTATGTATGTCTGACATTATGACTTATTCACATAAGTATAATAGATTTCTTCCAAGACATACTCTGTTTATTGGAGAACATGTTCGTACTCATTTTCAATTACAAAATAATTTACAAATAAAAATTAGTTCTACATCTATATAAACTTATATATGTTCGAAAGAAAGACAAAATCGACTTTCTTTATACCTGTTTACTGATCGCCACTCTTTTTTTTGAAACGAATAAACTTAACTAAATATAGTATATAAGCATTAAATATAACCAGATTAGAAATAAATATTTGCGTCGTGCTGATATTACCAAATTTTATACTAATTATCACCCATGATATTATTACTAAAAATAAGAACGAACATACCCATATATTAAAAAAATTTTTCATGGTATCACTCCTACAATATTAGCAGAATGTGGCTCCACCGGTTAGACCTCCACCGACAGCTGCAACTATTTTTGATAAAGGGTATTCAGGTATTGTAAAAGAATTGAAACCATTGCTAAAATGGTCAGAAGTACCAGCTAACGCTGTCGATGATGCGGTTAAACGAGGCACAATAAATGCCGGTCTAAGTAAAGGTGATGCTGGAATAGTCTCAACTGTAGTCAAAGAAGCCATTGCATGGTTATTCTAAAATGATAAAGGAGTGTTTCATATGCTTGAAGATAACGGCGATATCAGATTGCTATATCAATCAATAGAAGAACTTGCTTCAGTTTTGGGTCAAAGTCAATTCGAAACTAAAACTGTCAGCTTAATATTTGTACAAATGGACTTAAGATATAGCGTTTTCGAAAAAGTGCAAACTGATTTTATGAAGTATTTAGCACATAAAAATTCTGATGAAATAAAATATATAGACTTAATCAAAATAATAGAAAATGCATTACCTGAAGATAAAGAACTTAGTATCAATGTGATTAATTCCATTATTATTGGTTTCGCTAATAACTATTACCCAATATTGCAAAGTTTAGTTCCGGAAATACAAAGTAGTTATGGCATAACCATAAATAAAAATTTCAATATAAATAGTATAGATTTTTAAATACTATTTAATAAGAGTAGGAAACCGATCCCAGGACATAAAATCAAAATCGTAGGCTCTAGTAGTTGACTGCGGGGCCCCAACATAAAGAAATTGGTACGCCAATTTCTACAGATATGACTCCCATCATTTCATAACATGATGTTGCCCATATTAAGAACACCAAAAAAGGCTGGAAACCGCGTAATATCGGTAACTCCAGCCTATCATTTGCTATATATAGTTATTCCCACTCAATGACAAGAGTGCTTTTCGTTAATTTGTACCAGTTTATATCTATTGATATATCAAGATTTTTAATGCTCTATACTTCTCAACAGTTCATGTCACTGCATAATTTACGTATTCATTGCCTACAACGTGTGAGATGATATATCAAATCAACTCTACAAGGTTGTAAAATATCAACATTGAAAGCAAGGTACATTCACTCATTATTTGTGGCGGATAAAAGATAAATGCTTTTTATTACTCCTATAAAATAAACCGACCATATTATAATTCAACATTTTATAAATATACTGTTATTTGAAAATCTTTCTAACTACAACACAGGGCATTATTCAGCGTAAAAACACAATCACTTAGTTATTAGTGTGCGCTATTTTTTATTTAGTTATTTTAAAGTAAGAAAGGTTATTTTCAATAACTCCTAACCTAGAAAGTTTAATAAAGTTATGTTCTGAGCATTTATTCTCTATTTTAGTTAGAGTCTCATTCCATTCAATGATATTATTTTCTGGCATACTCATAAATATTTTCTTCATAGCTAATAAAAACGTAACTAACCTTTGCTGATATTTATACTTTTCTATATTTACATACATTTCCTCATCACTATGATGTTTTGCACAGGTGTTTGTAAAATTAATTCCATAAATTATATCTGTGTGAGCTATTCTATTTCTCAAAAACCTGATACTATTCAACCATGCACACAATAACTTTTCTGGAAGTTTTATGCTTATACCAGTATTTTTTTCTATTAAATTTTCAATTCGCTTACTTACTTTATTTCTATAAGTTGGTAATGTAGTTCTATAAAAAGTAGACAAATCTCCAAAACTAAAATTTTGGAATAAAACCCAAGCTGGTATAATATTGTATTTTTTAATATTATGTTTAACGTTATCGTTACTTTTCTTTTTTTCTATAGCTCTCCAAAAAACATTTTGTAACCTATTGAACTCTTTTAGCTTTTTGGCAGAATATTTATACTCATCATTAACTTTCTCAAAATATAAATCTTTATCTAAATAGAACAGTGTCGAAGGCTTGTTATTATACTCAATTTCTAACATATATACTTCTAAAATAATATTTCTTATATGAGTTTCCAACATATTTACTAAACTAAATAATTGTTTCAATAAATACCTATCAAATTTATAAAGTATATATACTTCATCAAAATTTTTCGGCTCATCTTTACCAAATTCATTATACATAAAATGCTTCAAATTATAATAGCCAACACTATGTAAAAGCTCCACACATTTTTCTTTTGACTTAATTTCAGGAAAATATAAATTTTTAGTTTCTAATTTATATAACATTTGTTCTATTGTAAAGGGAGTGGGTATTTCACTTTTAGGAGCATCGTTTAGTGTCTCAAAAGTTACTTTTAAATTATCATACTCTTTAACGTCGATTACTTTTTCTTTATACATTATGCTTTCTAATTCTTTTAAGTTAATTTCAAGTGATTTATCCATAACTATAAATTCTCCTATTACAAAAAAAGGCCAACTGTGTTTCGCATTGCTAAGAGGCGTTAGTTGACTTCTAATAAATTAATATTAATCTAAGGGGTGTCAATTGTCAATTGTAATTCAATCATTCTTGTCTTCTCAAACCTTACTAAATCATCAATAAATATAGGTTCTAACATAATCAGATTTACCTTATCGCCAAATATTCTATGATAACGACCACTTTCTTTTATGTAGTACAAAAGATATTTATTTAAAACCCTTGTCTCTTAGTAACAAATAAATTTGCTCTCACTCCTCTAACGGATATCATCTACAATCATTGTATGACTAGGATTGGCGTTAAATACTTCTTCTACATTTTTGTCTAACTTCTCATCATCTCCGTCTCAAAATATAAGAAAGATATAACTCCCATCATTTCATCACATGATGTTGCCCATGCCAAGCCCACCAAAAAAGGCTGGAAACCGCATAATCACGGTATCTCCAGCCTATCATTTGCTAAATATAATTATTCCCACTCAATTGTGCTTGGTGGTTTTGATGTAATGTCATAGACTACGCGGTTAACGTGGTCTACTTCGTTTACGATACGACTAGAAATCTTTTGTAAGACTTCCCAATCGATGCGTGCGAAGTCACTTGTCATACCGTCGATAGATGTTACTGCACGGATACCTACTGTGTGATCATACGTACGATAGTCTCCCATAACACCTACTGATTGAATGTTTGGTAACACTGTGAAGTATTGCCAAATTTCTCTTTCAAGACCTTCTTCTCTAATCACTTGGCGTAAAATCGCGTCTGATTCTCTAACGATTTCTAGTTTATCTTCAGTAATTTCTCCAAGTACACGAATACCAAGACCAGGTCCTGGGAATGGTTGTCTCCACACTAAATGTTCTGGAATACCTAACTCAATACCTAATTTACGTACTTCATCTTTAAACAATGTATTGATTGGTTCGATTAATTCGAATTCCATGTCTTCTGGTAATCCACCAACATTGTGGTGTGATTTGATTGTTTGTGCTGTCTTAGTACCTGATTCGATGACGTCTGTATATAGTGTTCCTTGCGCAAGGAAGTCTACACCTTTGAGTTTTGATGCTTCATCATCAAACACATATACAAATTCATTACCAATGATTTTACGTTTTTGTTCAGGATCTGAAACACCTTTTAATTTATTCATAAAGCGATCTTTCGCATTAACACGAATAATATTCATGTTGAAACCTTCACCGAATTGCTCCATAACCATGTCGCCTTCACCTTTACGAAGTAAGCCATGGTCTACAAAGATACATGTTAGTTGATCACCAATTGCTTTATGCAATAGCACAGCTACAACAGATGAATCTACGCCGCCACTCATCGCACATAATACACGACGGTCTCCTACGCGTTGACGAATCTTTTCAATTTCGATTTCGATAAAGTTTTCCATTGTCCATTGACCTTTACAATCACAAACACGACGGACAAAATTGTTTAATAAATCATTACCATATTCTGTATGACGTACTTCTGGATGGAATTGAACACCATAAATGCGACGTTTCTTATCTTCGATTGCTGCATAGTCTGTGCTTGGGCTATCAGCGATAACTTCAAAGCCTTCTGGAATTTCAATGACTTTATCAGAATGACTCATCCAAACTGTTTGTTCTGCTGGTAAGCCAGCGAATAACTCATCTGACTTCGCATTAATGATTGCTTTACCGTATTCACGTTCATTGGCACGTTCAACTTTACCACCTAATAATTTAGTAGTTAATTGCATGCCGTAACAAATACCAAGTACTGGAATTCCTAAATTATATATTTCCGGATCAATTGTAAATGAACCTTCTTCATAAACTGAATTTGGACCACCTGATAAGATGATACCTTTTGGATTCATTTTCTTAATTTCTTCAATTGAAATTTCATGATCGTGTAATTCACTATAAACGCCCATTTCACGAATTCGGCGTGTAATTAATTGGTTGTATTGGCTACCAAAGTCTAAGACAAGGATTAACTCTTGTTCTTTTGCCATTTCCATATTTGTCGTTCTCCTTTATCTTAATTAGAATGAGTAGTTCGGTGATTCTTTCGTAATTTGAATATTATGTGGATGGCTTTCTGCTAAACCAGCAGGACCCATACGTGTAAATTGTGCTTCTTCGCGTAATTCTCTTAAATCGTGTGAACCAGTATAACCCATACCAGCACGCACACCGCCCATTAATTGGTAAATTGTATCTTGTAACGCACCTTTATATGCCGTACGTCCTTCGATACCTTCAGGAACAAATTTCTTAGGCGCTTTGTCCTCTTGGAAGTAACGGTCGTTTGAACCTTTTTCCATCGCACCTAAAGAGCCCATACCACGGTATACTTTATATTGTCTACCTTGGAAAATTTCTGTTGCGCCTGGACTTTCTTCAGTACCTGCTAATAAGCTACCTAACATAACCGCATGTCCACCAGCAGCTAATGCTTTAATGATATCTCCTGAGAATTTAATACCGCCATCAGCAATGATAGCTTTACCATGTTTGCGTGCTTCAGTTGCACAATCATAAATTGCTGTAATTTGTGGTACACCAACACCTGCTACAACACGTGTCGTACAAATTGAACCTGGGCCAATACCAACTTTAACAATATCTGCACCCGCTTCAAATAAATCTTTTGTTGCTTCTGCAGTTGCTACGTTACCAGCTACTAATGTGATTTCTGGGTAAGTCTTCTTAATATGTTTCACTTGATCGATAACGCCTTTAGAGTGACCATGTGCTGTATCGATAACTAAGACATCCACACCTGCTTCGACTAATTTTTGAGCACGAATATCAGTGTCTTTTGAAATACCGATTGCTGCGGCTACAAGTAGACGACCATGTTCATCTTTTGCTGCATTAGGGAATTCGATAACTTTTTCAATATCTTTAATAGTAATAAGACCTTCTAGACGTCCATCTTTAACTAATGGTAACTTTTCAATCTTATGTTTTTGGAGAATTTTTTCTGCTTCTTCAAGTGTTGTATTCACTGGAGCTGTAATTAAATTTTCTTGCGTCATTACATCTACAATTTTAATTGAGAAGTCTTCAATAAAACGTAAGTCGCGGTTTGTTAAAATACCTACTAAGTTGCGATCTTCTTTATTATCAACAATTGGTACACCTGAAATACGGTATTTACCCATTAATGCTTCCGCTTCATAAACACTTTCTTCTGGTGTTAAGAAAAATGGGTTTGAAATGACACCATTTTCTGAGCGTTTTACTTTTTGAACTTCGTCCGCTTGTTCTTCAACGCCCATATTTTTATGAATAACACCTAAACCACCTTGACGAGCCATAGCAATCGCCATTTTAGATTCAGTTACAGTATCCATACCAGCAGAAATAACTGGAATATTTAATTTAACTTTGTCTGATAATTGTACGCTTAAATCAACGTCTTTCGGTAAAATATCAGATTGTGCTGGAATTAATAACACATCATCAAACGTTAATGATTCTTTTGCAAATTTACTTTCCCACATTAAAAACAGCCTCCATTTTTCAAATTAATTAGTTATATTATTTCACATTTTCTTCCGTTTGTTTATACTTTATTCCATTAAAAAAGAAATTAAGAATAATTGCAGAGATTGCACCTAAAACAATTCCGTTTTGAGTCAACCATGCAAATTGTTCACCTAAACCTTTAAATGCTTGTGGTACAGCGCTTATACCAGTACCTAATCCTACTGACACAGCGATAATTAATAAATTGTTTTGATTTTTAAAATCGATATGTCCTAATATACTAACACCATATGCCATTACCATGCCAAACATAGCTATCATCGCACCGCCTAACACAGGTAGCGGTATGATATTTGCTAATGCGCCAAGCTTAGATATACAACCACATATAAGTAATAACACGACCATGCCGTATATAACATTGTTTTTCTTAGCGCCGGATAAAGAAACAAGTCCTACATTTTGCGAATAGGCTGTATACGGAAATGAATTGAATATAGAACCTAACACTATCGCTAGACCTTCCGCAGTATAACCTTTACGAAAATCTTTTCTTTCTAACTTCTTACCGGTAATTTCACTTAACGCATGATAGACACCTGTCGACTCAATTAAACTAACGATAGCTACAATAAAGAACACTAAAGTCGATGTCACATCAAAGCTAAATCCTGAGAATCTAAACGGCACTGGGATGCCTAACCAACCGGCATGATTGACTTGATTAATATCGACCATCCCAAGTAAGCCAGCACCTATCGTTCCTAAAACGAGTCCAATTAATATGGCAATACTCTTAATAAATCCAGTTGTGAATCTTTGTAAAACAAGAATAATGATTAATGTCATTAAACCTAACAAAATGTTCTTAACATCTCCATAGTCCTTTGCACCTTGACCTCCAGCTAAGTAATTCATTGCTACTGGCATTAAATTGATACCAATGATAGTAACAACACTACCCGTTACTACTGGTGGGAAGAATTTTACAAGATGTGAAAAGAAAGGCGCGATGATAATAACTAATATCCCTGATAAAAATAGCGAACCGTAAAGTACATCTATTCCTTTCGTTTGACCAATTAAAATCATGGGCGCAACAGCCGTGAATGTACATCCAAGAACGATCGGTAATCCTGTTCCTGTTACTTTATTGGCTTGTAAAAATGTGGCAACTCCACACATAAATATATCTACTGTAACTAAGTAAGCGATTTGTTCAGGTGTAAACTTCAAACTTGTACCAACAATGATTGGAACTAAGATGGCACCTGCGTACATAGCTAAAAGATGTTGAACACTTAGGATTAAATTTTTCATTATTCTTCTCCCACCAATGTCACTTTATTTCCTTCTAGTGAAGCAACCTTGCAGAGAGAAGAAACTGTTAAACCTGCTTCTTCTAAACGTTGATGCCCATTTTGGAAACTCTTTTCAACAACAATACCAATACCAGCTGTCTTAGCATTTGCTTGCTGTGCGATATCGTATAACCCTAATGACGCATCACCATTTGCTAAAAAGTCATCGATGATGAGTACAGTATCTTCTTCTGATAAAAATTCTTTTGAAACAATGATCGTACTTGTTTTATTTTTAGTAAATGAATGAATAGATGTTTCATAATAACCATCCGTCAAAGTGCTAGGTTTTGCTTTTTTCGCAAATAAACATGGCACATCAAAATGCAGTGCAGCCATGATTGCTGGTGCGATACCGGAAGCTTCAATGGTTAAGATTTTAGTAATCCCTTTATCTTTAAATTGCTCGTAAAAAGTGCGACCAACTTCATTCATTAACTTTGCATCAATTTGATGATTTAAAAATCCATCGACTTTTAAAATCTTCTCATCAATGACAACGCCGTCTTCCTTTACTTTTTGTCCTAGTAACTCCACTCTTAAAACCTCCTCAGATTTGTGTGAAACATTTTGCTCTTAAATTGGTGCTAGATACAAAAAAATCCCCAAACTAAATAATAGTTTCAGGGTTTATGAGTGAACGAACATGCATCACGTATTGGTCATGCAATCAATGTAAAAGAAGTTTCATCAAATAAACTGTGACCATCATGTAAAATGATATAAATCACCCATCATGGCTACAATTTAATGGCTGAAGCTACTCCTAGTATTGTGTTGTTACTCATAGTCATGTCGTTCAAGGCAACATGGTAGAAACTTCTAAAGCCATATTCTTTAGATTATATGAGTTTATGTAAATTATTTAACGATAATAGCAAATTTTCGGCATTTTTTCAATAACTGCTTAGGTAATCTTTTAATAGTTTTATAAATGTACAGAGACGTTTAATGCGAATGAAGACTTATAACTTAATAATGTAAGGGTTTTACTTTATAATAAGAAGGGTAAAAGATTAAATAAACAAATTTTTAAAGGGGCGACAACTATGGCAGATATTACTGTAGTAAATGACACTGGCGAATTATACAACGTAATCAATCAAAAGAAATCTGAAGGTTATTTAGAATCAGAGCTAACAATTATTAGTAAAAGTAAATTACACCTAAATGACTTACACGACTCTGAAATCTCCCTTATCTCAACAAGTGGAACATTTAGTGATAGAATGACTAAACTGTTAACAGGAGAAGATGGTGAACATGCAGTTTTATCACGCTACAACTTAGCGCCTGATGAATTAGAAAAATATAAACAACTTATTTTAGACGATAAAATGTTAGTTGTAGCGGTTCGTGACAAATCATCACATCAAGAAGTGCAAGAAAATAATTCAGCTTATGAAGAGATTGATATTACACATTTTGCTGAAGCATCTAAAGGTCCCAAAGCTTAGTTATCACACTGAATTCAAAATGAGATTACTGTACTGTCTAATTTAAGATAGTACAGTTTTTTATACCATTTAAAAGTTTATGAACAGTCTTTTACAGCAGTCGATTATGCTATAATATTATTTAAATTGGGGAGGTGTTCTTATGGAATTTAAAACCATTCAATCTGTCAAAGATCCACATTACAACGAAGCACTTAAACTTTACGATACTAAGTTAAATTTATCTTTAACTGAAGATAAACGTATCATCAAACGCTCATTAGAAAACAACAAAACTGAAAACGATTATGTCTTTATCGTAGGCTTAGAAAACGATGTTGTTGTCAGTCTAGCAACTGCACATTATGAAGCCACAACCAATTCAGCATTTTTAATTTATTTATTCGCAAAAGACCTACCCAACCATGATGAGTTAATGACACAAACATTACATCAAATTGAACATGAACTAAACTTATTATCAAACCTTGTTCATTCTAGAAGTATTAACTTTTTAATGATGGAAGTCCCTAAAGAACCTGCAGATTTAACACAAAATAATGGGCTCATTATTGAACACCGTAGACATTTTTTATACGAACATCAATTTGAAAGACAAACTGAAATTGATTACATTCATCCAACTAATGATGGTCACACTAAAAAAGTCGACCTATTTTTAAAGAAAAATATTAAACTGACAAAGGATATCTACGGTACAAGTGTTAAATCAAATTATATTTTGAAGTATGTATTTGCAAATGGTATCGCACGTGAAATTATTTATGCTTTATTAGAAGAAATGGATTTACGTAAACCATTTTAAACAAACTTGAAATCACTAACAATAACGTTTAAACTATGTATGAAGCAAGACTGACGTTTCACTGCCCGTAGACAAACGTCAGTATACATAAAGTATATGCAGAAAGGACTTTAAAGTATGTTAACTAAAGAATTTGCACAACGCGTAGAACTAAGTGAGAAGCAAGTCCGTAAAATTGTTCAACATTTAGAAGAACGTGGTTACCAACTAAGCAAGACTGAATATCGTGGTCGTGAAGCAACTGATTTCAAAGAAGAAGATATCGAGCTTTTCAAAGACATTGCCGACAAAGTAAAACAAACAAATAGTTATGATCTAGCGTTTGATGAATTAGAAAAAGAAAAAGACTTCCTGCAAGTCATTGTCAAAAACGATGACAAAAACTTACCTACTAATCAAAATGTCGCTCAACTAGTAGAAGATTTACGTCTAGAAATCCAGAAAATGCGCCAAGAACGTCACCTACTTGGTCAAATGATGAATCAAGTACATCAGCAACAACAAGAATTAAAAGAACTTCAAAATCAACTTACAACTAAAATCGATTCAAATAGTGAATCCTTAAAAGCCATCCAAACATCACAAGAGGCTATCCAAGAAGCACAAGCATCTCAAGCTAAAGTATTGGCTGAATCAACAAATAAAGTTGAAAGTAATGCTGTTACTGAAGATAAAGCTGACAGCAAAGATTCAAAGGTTGCTGGAGTGAATACATCAACAGACGCCAAGACGGATACTAAAGCAGAAAATGCAGGCGATGGCACTGCTACTAAAGTAGATAAAGAGGATCAAATTTCTGCAACTGAAGCAATTGAAAAAGCCAGCGTTGAGCAGTCTAAAAATGACAAAGCAGCTGAGACTTCAAATAAAGAAGCTACAGTAGATGCAGAAGCGCAACATGATGCTGAACAACAAGTAGCAGAAGCCCATGTAGAAGCTTCTAAACAAGCTACTTCGAACGATTCATCGGAAGCGAAAGCAGAAAATGACAGCACAGCTTCACAGTCTGAAATGGCAGAACCTAAACCTCAAGAAGAGAAAAAAGGTTTCTTCGCACGTTTATTCAACTTGTAAACTTGTGATTTGAACACAAATTTAATACTCAGTTATATATAGCTATGATTTAAAAACTGATCTTTTATAAACCTATAGAACTGTAATTTATTTTCAAATTTAATACTCAATTCATAAAACCTGAAACAAGCTGATATACTCCTTTCAATATCTACTTTTAAGAGAGCATATCAAACTAATTTGTTTCAGGTTTTTTAATTATTCATTATGATTAATATTGAATTTTGAATAAATTTTTGTAGTATGTTACTTTTAAATGGGATGGCTTCTGTGTATTCCTAAATAGATTCATCTTATAAGCCTATTCAATTTAAATGTTTGGTTGTGTTAGTAACTTACGAATCGCACAAGGGCACACTCATATTCACATTTACTACAAACGTCTTTTTGCTCAAACAAAAATATTTGTTTACGGTAGCTTTTGAACTACCACCTGCACACACGAACCCTCACAAGATGCTAATTTTGATTCAACAGAATTTTTTACAACGTGTTTGTTCGAAGCGTCTTTTCAAGGTTGATCATTTATTATCTTTTTATTCAATAAATATGAGGTTAGCAATTTTTATCAAACCGCCATAGCCACATCTCGATTCAAGGATACATTTGTTTTCTCATATCTTATCTCTCATGACAGTGCACGATATATATCTTTTCCAAATATTCATCACTTTTTTCCCGTTAAAATCATTTCTAGTATTAACGCTTTAATGACAACTTATTTAATTTATTGCATTTAATACCTTGCTTCATTTTCAAATATTAACTTTAATCGACTAGCTCACAACACTATTTACCCTTTCCACCTATCACTACTGAATTCAAAACGATTTGTTTACAAATTCCCTTATGCCAACGGTCGAATTTCATCATGTTTACATTTAATTGCAAATGCCCTCTTGAAATATTTTAAAATTAATATTATTCTCAGCATACTAGTCGGAATTATATTCAAAAATTTGAGGAGTGACGTTCATGAATGCTTTTCTTACACTGATCAATATTATTGTATTGGTGATTTTCATCGTAATATTGCACATGATGGCTCGTAAACATATATCTTTTGCGAAACGTGTGTTTACAGCTTTAGGTATCGGCATTGTATTTGGCGTGTTACTACATCTTGCCTATGGCACACATTCTAATGTCATTACATCAACAAGTGACTGGTTCAACATTGTCGGACAAGGTTACGTTGCATTGTTGCAAATGATTGTTATGCCTTTAATTTTCATTTCTATTGTCGCTGCATTCACTAAAATTCAAATCGGAGAAAAGTTTGCTAAAATTGGTAGTCTCATTTTTATCTTTTTAATCGGCACTGTCACGATTGCTGCGATTGTAGGAGTTGTGTATGCCTTGGTGTTTGGTTTAGACGCATCAACAATTAATCTTGGCAACGCTGAACAAGCACGTGGAAGCGAAATTGCTAAACAAGCAAAGGATTTAACAGCACATACGTTACCACAACAAATTTTGGAATTATTGCCTAAAAATCCATTCTTAGATTTCACTGGACAACGTGCAACTTCCACGATTGCTGTCGTGATATTTGCTTCGTTTATAGGATTTGCTTATTTACGCGTAGCACGCAAACAATCTGATCATGGTGAATTGCTTAAGCGTGCGATTGACGCTATCTATTCACTAGTAATGGCGATTGTGACGTTCGTCTTACGTTTAACGCCATACGGTGTATTAGCAATTATGGCCAACACGTTATCGACAAGTGACTTTGGTGCCATTTGGACTTTAGGAAAATTCTTAATCGCATCGTACGCTGCATTAATTACGATGTATATCATTCACTTAGTTATTTTAAGTCTGTTAGGCATTAGCCCAATTCGCTATGTTAAAAAGACTTTGGAAGTATTAATCTTTGCATTCACATCACGCTCAAGCGCGGGCGCCTTACCACTGAATATACAAACACAAACAAGACGTCTAGGCGTGCCGGAGGGTATTGCCAATTTCGCTGCGACATTTGGATTGTCGATTGGACAAAATGGTTGTGCAGGCATTTATCCTGCCATGCTTGCAATCATGGTCGCACCCGTCGCTAATGTAGAAATTGATTTACAATTTATTGTAACGTTAATCGCTGTCGTGATTATTAGTTCATTCGGCGTTGCTGGCGTCGGTGGCGGGGCTACATTTGCATCCATATTGGTGTTGTCAACGTTAAACTTGCCAGTCGCTTTAGCCGGTGTGCTCATCTCCGTTGAACCATTGATTGACATGGGGAGAACAGCATTAAACGTGAACGATTCAATGCTAGCTGGTACAGGTACCGCCAAGTTAACTAAACATTGGGACAAAGATACTTTCGAATCAAATGATAATGCTGCATTAACTTCACACTAATTCATTGCAAGAAATACCCGCCCCCTCTAGCTATACTTATCATTTTAAGCTAGAGGGGGCGGGTTATTTTGGTATCTTGCTATCGCTGTATTAAGCCTGATTTTTGCAATTGTTCTAACATATCTAATCTTGCTTTGTTTCCTAGGAACATCTCAATTTGCTGCGACCATGTTTCTTTGCGATTCCCGTTTGTACGTTGATCATAGTACTCGCTGATTGTCTGATCGTAATCTGCCATTTGTGCATACTGTGTTTCCTTATCAGCATGATACTTATTATGATGGAAGACATGGTCAAATGGTAAGCGTGGCTTGGCTGCACCATTTTCGTCATCTGCGGGTTCCCCTACTGCCATACCAAATACCGGGAAGACATAGTCAGGTAAGTCTAAAATTTCTCGAACGCGTTCAACATCATTTCTTAATGATCCTAAAAAGACAATGCCATACCCCATATCTTCAGCAGTTACCGCAATATTTTCGGCAACTAATGCTGCATCGATTGCACCTACTAGCAAACCTTCCGTTGAACCATATGCATTTTCCATATCAGTTTCAGCATGTTGATCAACTAAATGATGACGATAATAATCAATAACAAAGACGAATAAATAGCCATTTTCTACAACATAAGGTTGACCAGAAACTTCTCGTAAATTTTCTTTAATCTTCTCATCGTCGATACCAATAATTGAGTATGCTTGTAGGAAACTTGACGTCGAAGCGCTTTGTCCAGCTTCTACCAATTTCTTAACAACGTCTTCACTTAAAGGTTTATTCTTAAATTTTCTAACAGAATGATGCTTTTTCACAAGATTATATACATGATCTGACACGTTATCCACTCCTCGATACTTTACAGTTAATTAAAAATCTTCATATTGCAATTGTACACGTCCAAACTTTTTTATAGCAATTATTTGCTTATAAGTTAATAATTGAACTTTCAAAAATATTGTCTCGTACTTAAAAAATCCAGCTTCTCACGCATTACCTTCATCCATCTCGAACAAATATTCTCACGCCATTATCAATAAGGTTGACTTAGTTGAGAATACAAATCTTCTTTTTTTACATTTTTTACATTAAAATCAAGATATTAAATATAGACACAACCTTTTAAATCATCGACTACAAAATCCATTATCAAAGCACTTTATATTATCTTTCTTTATTTTAAAAGTAATCGTTCACTTTACAAAGTTATCCAGTTGACTATTCTGGATCAAAATGTAATAATGCTAACTAAGAGATTAGAATTATTATAATTAAGCACAATCAATTGATAGTTCTAATTCATACTTAAATTCTTAGGAGGAAGATATTTATGTCATTAATTAACAAAGAAATCTTACCATTTACAGCGCAAGCTTTCGATCCAAAAAAAGATCAATTTAAAGAAGTTACACAAGAAGATTTAAAAGGTTCTTGGAGCGTAGTATGCTTCTATCCTGCTGACTTCTCATTTGTTTGTCCAACTGAATTAGAAGACTTACAAAACCAATATGAAGAATTACAAAAATTAGGCGTAAATGTATTCTCAGTATCAACTGATACTCACTTCGTACACAAAGCATGGCATGACCATTCAGATGCAATTAGCAAAATCACTTACACTATGATTGGTGACCCATCACAAACAATCACTCGTAATTTTGATGTATTAGATGAAGCTACTGGTTTAGCTCAACGTGGTACATTCATTATCGACCCAGACGGTGTTGTACAAGCATCTGAAATTAACGCTGACGGAATTGGCCGTGACGCTAGTACACTAGCTCACAAAATCAAAGCAGCTCAATATGTTCGTAAAAACCCTGGCGAAGTATGCCCAGCTAAATGGGAAGAAGGCGCTAAAACATTGCAACCCGGTTTAGATTTAGTAGGTAAAATCTAAGGAGGCATTACAACCATGCTTAATGCTGATTTAAAACAACAACTTAAACAATTATTAGAACTAATGGAGGGCAACGTTGAATTCGTTGCCAGCCTTGGTTCAGATGATAAATCTAAGGAACTCAAAGAATTATTAACAGAAATTTCTGATATGTCATCTAGACTTTCACTTTCTGAAAAGTCTTTAAAACGTACACCAAGTTTCTCAGTCAATCGTCCTGGCGAAGAAACAGGTGTAACATTTGCAGGTATTCCATTAGGTCACGAGTTTAACTCACTTGTTTTAGCAATTTTACAGGTTAGTGGTCGTGCACCTAAAGAAAAGCAGTCAATCATTGACCAAATTAAAAACTTAGAAGGTTCATTCCATTTTGAAACATTCATTAGTTTAACGTGTCAAAAATGTCCTGATGTCGTTCAAGCACTTAACTTAATGAGTGTGATCAACCCTAACATCACGCATTCTATGATTGATGGTGCGGTGTTCCGTGAAGAATCTGAAAACATCATGGCAGTTCCTGCTGTCTTTTTAAATGGTGAAGAATTTGGCAATGGTCGTATGACAATCCAAGATATTCTTTCTAAACTAGGTAGTACGGCAGATGCATCTGAGTTTGAAAATAAAGAACCTTATGATGTCTTAATCGTTGGTGGTGGTCCTGCTAGTGGTAGTGCAGCGATTTACACAGCACGTAAAGGTTTACGTACTGGTATAGTTGCTGATCGTATCGGTGGCCAAGTTAATGATACTGCTGGTATTGAGAACTTCATTACTGTTAAAGAAACAACTGGTTCTGAATTTTCTTCTAACTTAGCAGCGCACATTGAACAATATGACATTGATGCAATGACAGGCATTCGTGCTACAGATATCGAAAAGACTGACGAAGCAATTAAAGTTACGTTAGAAAACGGTGCTGTCTTAGAAAGTAAAACAGTCATTATCGCTACTGGTGCAGGTTGGCGTAAGCTAAACATTCCAGGTGAAGAGCAATTGATTAATAAAGGTGTTGCATTCTGCCCTCACTGTGACGGACCTCTATTTGAAAATAAAGACGTAGCAGTTATCGGTGGCGGTAACTCTGGAGTTGAAGCAGCAATTGACCTTGCTGGTATAGTTAATCACGTAACATTATTCGAATTCGCTAGCGAATTAAAAGCAGACAACGTGTTACAAGATCGTTTACGTTCTTTATCAAATGTTGATATCAAAACAAATGCCAAAACTACTGAAGTTGTCGGAGAAGACCATGTTACAGGTATACGTTACGAAGACATGAGCACCGGCGAAGAACATCTACTTAACTTAGATGGTATCTTTGTTCAAATTGGTTTACTTCCAAACACATCATGGTTAAAAGATGCTGTTGAATTAAACGAACGTGGTGAAATTGTTATTGATCGTAACAATAATACTAACGTACCTGGAATATTCGCAGCTGGCGATGTCACAGATCAGAAGAACAAACAAATTATTATTTCAATGGGCGCTGGTGCAAATGCAGCATTAAATGCCTTTGACTATATTATCAGAAACTAAAGTTTCATTCATTCCACTGACAGTATCTTACATTTGTTAAGATGCTGTTATTTTTTTATCCCGACATAAAATCATGTTATGATAAACTTAATATATACAACGAGGTGTGCAAAAATGCTTGATGTTCATTTTATATACCCAGGAAAATTACAAAATGCATGCGAATATTTTAATTTACCGACCCAAAAAGAAGGATTTGAAGTCACGATTCATGCTTTACGCCCTGAAAGTATACATAAAATTTATCATGATATGGATAAGACAGAACAAAGATTTATAGAAACACTTATATCTAAGGGTAACCCTGTCACAATCGTAAATAGCCGTGATGTTAATATTTTAAAGCTAACAAATCACCTAGGTTTTGTTTATCAACTTAACGAAGATGAGTTCTTTGTAAATAATTTCTTTTTAAGATATATCAATTCAGAGGTACTAGATAATGCATATGGTGAATTCGAATCGTTAGATACAATAAACCATATGAATTTAAATGAAGAAGCCTTTCGTGTAAGACAGCATACGCGCTTAAACGATGTCACATTAGAACATGCTTTACTGTTAAAAACTAATGACGAGCTAAAAACAATATGCAGGCAGTATGGTATCAAAGGATTCTCAAATAAAAACAAACAAAATCTTGTTGAATTAATTATGACAGCATTTTTCAATAATAATCACATCATTGAACAAGTGTTTACTAATGCTACTCTATTTGAGTTTGATATTCTTTCTAGCATACTTGAAAGTGATGCTAACTACCGATTAAACAATGAACTAATTGAATTTGAAAAGCTACAATTAATAAATTTTGACAACTTTTTAACTAGTCATTTTTATTATTATTACGACTTTGAATATGATTGTCTTATTTTGCCAAATGATGTGCGTAAACATATTGAAAATTTCGTGAATCAATTCGGCAATGGTGATTTTGAGAAAGCTGTAAATCAGTTTGTTGACGAGCAAACAATTGAGAAAAGTTTAGCAGAGTTTGAAAACGCGTTAGAGTTATCATTTATGGACGACGAAGTTGACTTAGATATGTTACTTAAAGATGATGACTTTGAAGATTTTGGTACAACCGATAGCTTAAGAAGTGATGCAATCACTCAATTGATTTCTGAGATTAAGAAAGGATTAATAGATAAAAAAGATATTTTACCTCTTCGTATTATACTTGGTTCTGTAAACTTGTATGGTATTTTATCAACTAATCATCTACTATATCTCACACAAAGATTTTATGACGCTACTTTTAGTAAAGAAGAGTTGCAATATAGCTTAGATACTTTAGCTGGTACTGAGCTATATTATATTGAAGATGACTTCGTGTTTCACCCTGTGTTATTTGATGTTGTCGAGTCTGAGGCGTCAGGCATTGATATTTCTGATGAAGGATACTATGTACCAGCTTCTGTTGAGGAATTAATCTATTATGATAGACACCACTATTTGAAATCTGATTCAGAAATTAAAGCGTTCACAAGTTATCTACGCAAACAAATCAATATGAAAAATGATATTGAGAAGGAAAAGTATGTGAATGAAATCATTATGCTTTTACGTACGATACCTACATCTAAATTGATACAACCAATTATGCAGTTATTTATAGATAATGCTATCCTTAACAACGTCCAAAATGATGCATTATTGATAGAAAAAGCAACTCATGCACGTAATCATTTACGTCTATGGTCATTGCAAGGTCATCGTAACATTCCAAACTAATTCAACGTTACTCTATTAAACATGAATACATATTTTTTCAATTAAAGATAAACTAAGGAGTTATATTACATTATGAAAAAGAGATTACTACTAAGTACATTTTTAGCATCGACATTAATTCTTACAGGTTGCGCGTCCGATCAATCTGATAACGAAGATCATCACACAAGTACTGGCATCCATGCACCTAAAAGCGCTAAAAAATTAGAAACAAAAGATATCTTTAACTCAGATAAGAAAAATAGTGATATTAGTGATGCAGAGATGAAGCAAGCTATAGAAAAGTATTTGTCTGTAAATAGCGATATACTTGATAACAAATATATAATGCAACATAAACTAGATAAACAAATTGACAGTCAAACAAAAGTGACTGAAAAACAAGCAGAAACACTTAGCCACTTATCTAACTTAGCTGTTAAAAACGATTTGCATTTCAAGAAATTTGTCACTGAAAACAATATTCCTAAAGAATATAAGAAACCCGTTGAATTAATGATGAATTACTTCAAAGCTTTAAATAGTACAATCGCCAATGTTGATGAAGATATTGAAAAGCTTAGCTATCAACCGCAAAATAAAATCAATGTAGTCGACGTGCCAACAAAATATGCCGGTGATGTTAATAAAAAGCAACAAGATAAAATTAAAGATTTCTTAAAATCTAAAGGTATCAAAAGTGATGTTATCGATAAATAACTGAATGCCATCATTGCGACATGTAACACATCATTACATGAGCTTTAATTCATGACAATTCTTTATCTTTAAAAGTGACTAATCTTTAAAACAATACATTTTAACCAATACCATACCATTTTGCATCAAGCAGCTTATTACTGTTTGATGCTTTTTTATTGGTCTTAAATTCTCTATCCATCCTAAAATCCCCATTAATTGACGCATTTGACTATATCCCTAACATATTTCATACTTATATTGACTCTATAAACAAAGGATGGTCATGATGAAAGTTCGAATTACTTTTATTATTTTAGCAATTTTATCGACGATTGTTTGCTTGTTCTTAGCAGCAATGCATCCAACAGGACCAAACACAGTAACTTTTGAACAGCCATATTTATTCACCCTCAACATCATTATAATGGTATTAGTCGCATTACCTTCACTTGTTTTAGCTATATATGATTATATGAGTTTTAGAATTTCTTCTGCTCTTTTACAATTTCTAGGGGCGATCTCTTGGTTCTTTTTATCATTGATATTATCGCTCACACAATTTACACCTTTTACATTAGCGTCATTTATAACTTCAATTATTTTGTTCGTAAGCGCAATTATCACATTAGCTATTGGTGATAAGTCTGTTGATAAGAATGATTCCCATTAAATTCCAAATGCAAAAAAGGTTCTGAAGGACGCTATAAAACACAGCTTTTCAGAACCTCTATACTTCTATTCAATGATATATGGTTTGCAATTTTCAACTTTTAAATCCACAGCTTCTTCCCGTGAAACGTTATTAAAATAAACCATTAAACAACGAATGACAACTTGATGTGCAACAATGACGATATCATCTTTTTGTGTATCTTCATTGACAACATGATTCATAAAATGTTCTACGCGTTGATATACATCTTCATAACTTTCTCCTTCAGGCGCTTTTTGTGAAAAACTATGACGAAAGTCTTTAAAGTTTGGATCATTGAAATATTTTTCATATTTCGGATTCGCACTGATTTCATCTTTATATTCACCCTCAAATACGCCAAGTGAACGTTCTCTTAATAGAGGCGTAGTCGTTGATGCAATGTCATATGGAAAAATATGTTCAAACGTTTGCTGTGTTCTTAATAAGTCTGAAACATATACATGTTTAATCTGTTTCTCTTTAAAATAATCACATAAATCGTCTGCACTTTTTGTGCCAGTTTCCGTTAACGGCACATCTAATTGTCCACAAAAATAAGATCTAAAATGTTTATTATCATAATTCGATTTTGATTCGCCATGTCTAACTAAATAAATCGTCATAATATTACTCCTTACCTTATGTATTTCATATCTACCATAACACTTTGACTACTAATTCGATATCAATCTTAATATTCTATTCTAAAAAAATAATTAATTCATATTTTAAATTAATGACTCTAAAAATAGTATTGTCTTTAATCAAGTGATGTGTTACTATATGGGTGTAGTTCTTAAATGACTACACAGTCTTTTATATTCATGAACATAATACTCCTGGATGGCGCAACCCAACGTCATCCTTTTTTTATTTGTCAAATACTCGCTTTTTTATTTCCAACCTCTCCTCATGTTAATTTATTACTTTTTAATCCTATCTTACCTACATTTTTAAATATTATAATACATATTGACCATTTTCACGCAAATAAAAAAGATGACAACTGAATGCCATCTTGATTTCAATTCAACCAAGTTGAATATTTTATTTTTTACGAACAGCTCTTAAAATTAAAGTTACCAGTGCAATTAAGATAATTGAACCAATTAAAGCTGGTAAGATGTAAATGCTTCCTAGTTCAGGACCCCAATGTCCTAATAATGTTCCACCTAACCATGATCCAATAATACCTGCGATAATATTACCTAAAATACCACCTGGGATATCTTTACCCATAATAGCACCAGCAGCCCATCCAATTAAGCCACCGACAATTAACATTCCAATAAATCCAAACATAATTTTCAGTCTCCTTTTTCTATTTATTTTGCGTTATTCTAAGTAGTACCCGTTATTAGACTTTCTAAAACAAATTCAATTATTTTTATCTAAATATTTTTCAAAGTAGTAATTGAATATCAATTTTATTCAATGTAGCTATCGTTATTTAAAGTCTCTGTACCGGTAATATCATATACATTATTTTTTCTGGCGAATTCATAGCTTGATTATTTTATGTTATAGGACTAGAATATACACATATTATTAGAGCATCTTTGAATTTTAAATCAAGAAGCGAGGTTAATGAACAATGAATATGCATATTTTATATAACTTACGAACTAAACATAATTTAGAAATTGACGAATTAGCACAACAATTAAATGAGAAATATGGTACTAAATATGAAGCACATCAAATTTGGGAATGGGAGAATCATCACCATGAACCTAAATTTAAAGATGCCATGCATTTAGCTGATTTCTTTGATGCACCATATGAAATGTTTTTAGAAAGTAAGGTTAAAGAATATCAGAAACATTTAGAAGAAGTCGATATTCGCATGGATAAATAGATGCAAATAAACCCTCACAACACGTTAGGCATATATCCTTTCAAATCTATACTGGATATATTACATTGCGTTGCGAGGGTATTTTAATAATTAATATGAATTAAGACATGTTATTATCATTAGTATTACGACATATTTTAGTGATCTTGCTCACTCTTTAATACTTTACCGTTTTTAGCATCAACAGTAACTTCTTGTTTTTTATTACCTTTTTTCAAATCGATATTGTAAACAAGTTTGCCATCATCTTTTTCAAGTGACCATTCTTTAATATCACCATCAAATTCTTTTTGTCCTTCTTTAATGGCTTTTTTGTAATCTATAGCATCGCTATATTTAAAGTTATCATTTTCATTCACTGTATCTTCTTTTTCAGTCTTTTTGTTAATCACTTTTTTATTTTTATCAGCAACAAGTACTTCTGACTCTTCATCAGATTTTTGTTGCGTCACTTTATAAGCCCATTCACCATTAGAATTTTCAAATGAAATTCCTTTCAACTTTTGGCCTTTGTAAGTTTCTTCAGCTTTTTTCACAGCATCTTCTGGGCTTGTTTTAACATCTTTTAATGCAATAACATCTTTTGTTGTATTAGTGTCTTGATTAGTATTTGACTCTGTTGATTTTGTTTCATCTTTTGGAGTATCATTGCCACATGCAGTAAGCACCACCGCTGACATTGATAACACTGCTAATGATTTTAATTTCATAATATCACTCTCTCTTCCTTTTTTTGAAACTCATAACAAAAGCTTATATGCTATATAGATTGTATTACCCCTTGTTTTTAATTCTATTCATAATTATTACAAATTTTTTTAAATTACTCTTCATGTGTCACTTCATTTCGTACTCATCTTTAAAATGAACCATGTAATATAAACCCGTTATTATCGCCTCAATTTGGCTAATGCTTTCTTTGGTACTTCTTCCTTTTCAACTTCTTCAAAAGTTTCTACATGATGACCTTTATGTGTAATTTTCAAGTATCTATGCGGTTTAACATCAAATGTAGCAGTATACATTAATTGCGTCTCTTTCCCTTCTTTATTAAAAGCACTTTGACTATAACTTCGGAGTTGATTATCTATTCTAGTAGACACCTCTGTCGTTTTAACATAAGAAACATCTTCCTTTACTAATGGGTTAAATTGATCTGTTATACCATGAGAGTCTATTGTTTTTAAAATGAATAAAGTAGCATAAGCGCCAATGATAGTAAGTGCAAGATATGTTATTGTTTTTAAAATCGTTTTCAAAAGATCACCTCTGACAAAATATAAAATAGGATGTCTCTGAAAACAACTTACATAATTGTAATTAAAATGTAAGTCTTAGGAGAAAATGATGGTATTTGAATCTGAAAGATACGAATCGTTTTTAAACTAAGTTATTTTATAGGGACTTTATTATGGAATTGAAAGAAGTTAATTTTAAGGTTGTCGAATGTAAAAACATATTGATTAACCATAAAAGAGAAATTATTTTTGTAGATTTCGGCATAAACGTCATTAAAGAATTTTCTATATGATGGTGCTAATCATAACAAAGAAAGCTAGGCACCTTTAGATACCTAACTTTCAAAGTATTAGCGATAAAACACTGTATATACTAATTTAACTTAATTTCAAACTTGTTCAATGTCATTAACACTTTTCACAAGATCAAAAGTGACATTTTCCACATCAGCTGTATTAATTTCTACATTTTCCCTATTCTTTTGTAGCTCTTTATGCGACTCTAATGTATATTTACCGCCATTCTTTGTATTTATGACGATGTTACCTTTAGGCAAATGTTCTCCCATATATAAGCCATAAGAAATATGAGCAAATCTTATAATATGATCCAATTCTTTTAAAGTGACAACTTCTTTATTAAGAGTAATGTTCCTCTTAGGTGTATACACTCTGCCAGCAACTGTGTATGTACCTTCTAAATGTATGCGAACTTGATTTCCATTTAAAGGTCTCTCTGAATAAACCCAATTCCTAGATTTATTAGATTTTCCGTTTATTGTATTTTTACTGTATCTATCGTACAGTTTTTTAACCAAAGCTTTTTCCGAATTATTTGGTACTTCTTCAACTTTTTGGAATTGTTTATCTTGTACACTTGAGGAATTTTGTGTTGACGCGTCTGCTTTTGGATATATTCCAAATGTTCCCCCATAGATGATACCTAGCGATAGAATAGATTTTAATACGATTGAATTTTTCGAATGATGTTTTTTGAACATATTTAACTACCTCCTTGATGTAAAGCTTTATTTGCTACAATTATAAAAATAATAGACGTGTTCATGAATTAAATTCATCTTAACTCTTGATTAACTTTAATTTGCTACCACTCTGAATTTAATAACTATAAATCGTTTACACATAATTGGACTAAATCTAAGAGAATAGAATTTATTAATTTATAATAGTAAGCAATTCAAAGTTATATGTGTAATAGATAAAATAGATATCCCTATAGTGATGCGTTACTAGCTGAACGTAATAACACTTTAGAAGATAATGTAGTGAAAGAAATACCGGATTGTTTCGACTATGTAATTAAGTATAAAAATACCCAACGACAAAACGTAATTATAAAGTGGTAAAAGCTATGGTACAGTTTCAAATTGCTAATGGCATGCGTATCGGTGAGCTACTTGCAATAAAGAGAGAAAATATAAACTATGAAGATAAAACGCTAGATATCGATGGTACAATTAATTGGATAACTGAAAAAAAGACGGGAGCATTCGGAGTAAAGGAGACAACTGAAAGAAGTAATAGCTATAGGGCCATAGGGCTCACTATCCAAAGCATCAACATACTAAGAACACTTATGCTTGGAATGATAAGTTTATTAATATAGGGTACATATTCACAAATGTAGCTGGTGGTCCTATCGACTTAAACAAAATAAATAACATTATTAAAGGGGGCACTATCAAAGAGACAACTGAGATTAGTTCTATTAAGAAACCTGTAACGACGCATACATTACATCATTCGCATATATCTACACTTGCTCAATTAGGAATTAACTTAAAAGCAATACAAGAGCATGTAGGTCATTCTGATTATAAAAAAATCTAGAGATATACACACATGTTACTAATCAGATGGCGAAAGATATGATGAATAAATTTGAACGATTGGGGAGTTAATATTGGAAAAAGATGATACACTAGCAGAAATTAAGCCTATGCTCAATTTTGATGAGCAAATAGCGAAATTAAAACAGATGAATATATTTTTTAATATTATTGACACCGAAAAAGCAAATGAAATTCTTAGAAAAAATAATTACTTCTTCAAACTAGCTTATTTCCGAAAAAATTTCGAAAAAAAGAATGGCGGCTATTTCATAGAATTTGCTTATTTATCAGATTTAGCAACTATAGATATGAAATTAAGATACACAATGTTGCATTTAACTTTAGATATTGAACATAGTTTAAAGTGTCTAGTCTTAAAACTAATAACAGAAAATAACCAAGAAGATGGTTATAAAATAATAGATGAGTTCTTATGTATTGATAAATCATATAGCAATTCAAATTTTGACACAAATTCAAGAACACCAGAAGAAGTTATGGAAACCAAAATCAAAAATAAAAACGAAATATTCAAGCATATGAATAAACGAGGACAACTACCCGAGAAGTTGAATAAATACTATCAAAATCCACCCGCATGGGTTTGCATTGAATTCATGCAACTAGGTCAATTCGTTTCGTTTCTCAACTTCTATTACAAGAAGTACAATGACGAAGAATTGAGAGTTGCTAATATTTTAATGCCTTTAGTTAAAAATATAAGAAACAAATCAGCTCATAACCAACCCATCATAGCAAATCTAAATTATGACAGTAGATCTCCTCAATATTTATTTGAAAAAGGGAATAATATAGGCATATCTAGAAACATGTTCGGAATAAAAAATTTCATAGATACTTTCGCTACGCTAGAATTGCATAATCAAGTTTGTAGTAATGCAATTATCCAAGCAAGATATCACGATTTGGACCAACTTCAAAAGCGATATAAAAGAAACGAAAGCTATTATAAAAATGCATTAGCTATCAAAAGATTTTTTATAGCTTTAGATAAAATTATTGACTTCAACAGACCAAAAGTATAAACTGTCTAGTGAGGAAAGAGACTTATAGGTCTCGCGAGTTATTTTAATTCGTATGCAAGAAAAAGAAGAGCTATGCATTTTATTTAAAATGCGTAGTTCTTTTTTTATGCATCTAAATTCATATTATTTTTGCAATATAAACATATCTTTGTGCAAATCCCGAACACAAAACATTCATATCATCCTTTTTTGCTCTTTTTCTATATCCCAAAACACAAAAAGCCCCGTAAGCCTATGCCTACGGGGTTTGACAATAAATTATATATTATTGTTCTTCTTTAACATATGGTAATAATGCCATATGACGAGAACGTTTGATAGCTGTAGTCAACATACGTTGATATTTAGCTGAAGTACCAGTTACACGACGTGGTAAAATTTTACCGCGCTCTGAGATAAAACGTTTTAATAATTCAGTGTCTTTGTAGTCGATATGTGTAATACCATTTGCTGTGAAATAGCATACTTTTTTACGACGACGTCCGCCTCTTCTTGGTCCACCTGCCATGATTGTGTGCCTCCTTTGATAATTTTTTCGCTTTAATTTCGTTAATTTTTATTAGAATGGTAAGTCATCATCACTTATATCAATCGGTCCGTTTGCATTTGCAAATGGATTATCAGATTGTTTCGTGTTTGATGAATTGTTGTACGAATTGTTTTGTCCTGATTGTTGACCACCGAATCCTTGACCGTAATCTTGGAATTCATTTTGTTGACGTTGGCCACCATTTTGTTGCGCATTTTTAGGTTCAAGGAATTGAACGCTATCACACACAACTTCAGTAACAAACACACGACGACCTTCTTGATTTTCATAATTACGGGATTGTAAGCGACCATCTACACCAGCTAAACTACCTTTAGATAAATAGTTATTTACATTATCTGCTTGTCTTCTAAAAACAACACAGTTAATAAAATCTGCTTCGCGCTCCCCTTGAGCATTCGTGAACGTACGATTTACTGCAAGAGTGAATGTCGCTACACTCACACCTGAGGGAGTGGTTCTGTATTCCGGATCTTTCGTTAAACGACCTACTAATACAACTCTATTTAGCATTTAAACGCCCCCTCTAATTATTACTTGTCTTCGTCTTCACGAATAACCATGTAACGAATGATATCGTCACTGATTTTAGCTAGACGTTGGAATTCGTCAGTAGCTTTGTTGTTATCAGATTTAACACGTACGATGTTGTAGAAGCCATCTTTGAAATCATTGATTTCATAAGCTAGGCGACGTTTACCCCAGTCTTTTGCTTCTAAAACTTCTGCACCTTCAGTAGCTAAGATACCGTTGAAACGTTCAACTAACGCTTTTTTAGCATCTTCCTCAATGTTTGGGCGTACGATGTACATAACTTCATATGTTCTCATTTTATATTTGCACCTCCTTGTGGTCTATACGGCTTATCAATCTTAAAACAGATAAGCAAGGAATAATTTTCATTACTCACAATAAAGAATTATATCATGCGCCATTACTTTTTACAATAATAATTCAAACTACTCTTCATATCATTTTTGACATTAATTCATTTGAAATTTTCTATGATATTTTTAAAAATACACTTCACAAAAGCGAACACATGTTCTATAATGGTTGTGAGGTGGTAAGGAATGAATTTAAATATTGATTGGTCTAAAGATTTTCAAGAATTCCAAGAGATACTTAATAGTGGCATTCATCCTGAATGGCTTTATTGTGCAAAGGCTAATCTTGTTTTAGAGCCTTCTTATACTGGCGAAGGCAAACAATTTTTCAGCACTCAAGATATTATGTAAATGTCAATATAAAAATGTACATAAATGATTGTATAAGAATGTACAAAATTGTTTGCTAAGTAATTTCCTTC
>NZ_JBSZQY010000022.1:0-30804 GCF_054165785.1 Staphylococcus sp. SA22
ATTTCATCTGCACCATTTTGAATTGCATCTTCTGTTTCAAATGCTTTCGTTGCAGTTGTCGACGCACCTAATGGGAACCCTATTACCGTACAAACTAGCACCTCTGAATCAGCTAGTCGCTCTGCTGCATATTTTACATGCGTTGGATTCACACATACAGATTTAAAATTGTATGCTTTCGCTTCATCGATGATTTGATCGATTTGCGTACGTGTTGACTCAGGCTTCAATAAAGTGTGATCTATATATTTCTCAAATTTCATACTTACTACTCCTCGTGTTATATAATCTCTTTATTTAATTTTACTATAAATACGAATATATCTCGCGAATTTATATCTATTTATTTTTCAGATTGTGTCCAACGATTTAAGATGACGAATAAAACTAATCCGACAATACTCATTAAACCTAAAATAATTAAAATAATACCGAAATGTGAACTTAATGCATCATTGCCTGGGAAATTTAATGCTTTAAAATCGATTAGAGCCGCAGCAATCGCAATACCTACAGATACCGCCACATTAATAATTAAATTATAAAAACCAATAGCCACACCTGTCATATTAAGATCTATTGTTTTAATGGCTTCGTTAAGTAAAGGTGCATACATTAAAGCAAAGCTACCTGCAAAGAATATCATAGAAATGACGAAGATTGAAATGTGATTACCTACTGCAAATGCAGGTAAAATCAAGCTCAGTGCGATTAAAATAATTGCTGTGATAATCGCCTGTTTTGAATTAAGATATTCACCGATTTTACCACTTAGTGCACCAACGATAACTGCTACAATATAACCCGGTACTAATAGCAGTGATGTTGTGTCTAGTTGAAGATGATAAATTTGTTCCATTATGAATGGGAACGTAAAAATATAACCCAATTGGATGGCATACATTACAAATACTATAAATAAAAATGAAGCATAACGTTTATTTTGGAAAAATGATTTGTTTACTAATGGACGTTGAGCATTTTTAATATATAGCGCAAAAACGATAATCGCAATTAAGGCACCAATCATATATAACCAATTAAAGTTCGTAATAAACAGCATGACTGTTGTAGCGATAGTTGCCACTAGAATTAAGCCAACAAAATCTAAATGAGCTTTATTTGTATTATTTTCTTTTGGTAATAATTTAAATAGGAATGGCAACGTAAATACTACGATTAATGCAATTAAAAACATATTTGTCCAGTGTAAATACGTAGAAATAAATCCACCTGATAATGTACCGATAACTAATGACAAGGAATAACTGCTCGTACTTAAGCCAAGGTAAGTCTTCTGGTCCTCTTTAGAAAGATACTTTGCAACATATATCACATATAATGTCTCTGCAGCAGCTAAACCTGCAGTTTGAATAATACGTCCAACTAAAAGTAATGCGAATTGATGTTGGAAAATGTAACCAATAATTGATCCGATAATGATTAATATCACGCCATAAATAAATAGTGTGCGTATACTAATGGCATCAGATAATGAAGCGTATACTACAGCGCCAATACCAATTACTAAACCGGCTAATGTCGCTTGCCAACTTACTGTCGTTACAGAGATATTTAAGTCATCAGCAATGGCTACAGAAATCAATTTAAATGAGTTGTCTATAACCAAACTGAATACAAATAAGAATAGTAAAATAGGTACTGCTTTCTTTATTTTAGAATATTCAACATTCATAATCATCTACACCAATGACAGTGCAATTTCAATCATATCTGTAAATGCACGTTCCCTTTCCTCAGGTGTTGTTGACGTTTCATGAATTAAATGATCGCTCACTGTGAACACACCTAATGCTTCGACACCAGCGTAAATTGCATTCATGTATAATGCAGCTGATTCCATTTCTACACCTAAAATACCCATACGCATCCAACGTTCACTCGCTGTTGTATCCGCGTTATAGAAAATATCACTTGATAACACATTACCTACATGATGACGTACACCTTTGTCACGTGCTGTTTCAACTGCTTTTTCTAATAACTGATAAGAAGCAATTGGCGCAAAATGACCTGGTAATTGATATTGTTGAACGTAATTTGAATCAGTAGAGGCACCTTGTGCAATAATCACATCATATAAATCAATGTTTTCTTGCATCGCGCCACAAGAACCAACGCGAATTAATTTTTTACAACCAAATGTATGAATTAATTCATAAGAGTAAATGCCAATAGATGGCATACCCATTCCTGAACCCATGACAGAAACTTTTTTACCTTTATATGTTCCGGTAAAACCAAACATGTTTCGCACTGTATTGAACTGTTCCACATCGTCCAAATATGTTTCTGCAATGAACTTAGCTCTTAACGGATCTCCTGGCAATAGAACCGTTTCTGCAATTTCGACGTCATTCATTGGTTTAATGTGTGGTGTTGATTTCATAAAATATTCCTCCCAATATTTGTATAGTGATTTGTCTATTTGTCTAACCATGTATATAATAATATTTTTTAAAAGCGCTTTCAAGCATTACATTTTGACAATATTAAGAACATTTTACAGTTATAGCTTCTAACCTTGTATAAAACTAATTTTCAAAGTCTATCTATGTTTAATTTTTATAATTTTTCCAATTCGAGTAAAAATTATTGTATGATGAGAGTGATTAAGTAACTTTATGGAGGTTGTCTACGTGACGCAAACACAACCAAAATTTTTAACGATTTATAATACGTTATATAAAGAAATTCAAATAGGAAAATATCCGAGTGGCCATGCATTACCTACTGAAAAGGAACTTTGTGCGCGCTTTGATGTCAGTCGTATGACTTTGCGCCAAGCTATAAAATTGTTAGCCGAAGATGGCATCGTAGAGAGTACAAGAGGGAAGGGACACTTTGTTATTCCACAAACAAATGCCCAACACGCTTCAAGTATGGATCAATTTAAGCATCCACTTGATCAAATATTGCTAGCTCGCGTATCTATGTCATCAATTAATTATCGTGTTGATTTAGAAAGTGAATATACAAATCATTTGTTTGCAAACCATCCTTCTGCCGTCATTGCAATGGAACGCTATTATCAAAAAAAGGATAATCATTCTAAGCAAGCTGATGCATTTTGCTTTACCTTTATACCGTTAAATGTCATTGACACATTTAAAGTGAATACACAAAACGAAGACGACATGAAGACGTTCGTTGAGCAAACGATTTATAGCAATGCATATCAATCAGATTTAAAAATGTCTATTACCAAAGCGCCCCACTTCAAAAATCATAGTCACGTGTTTGATGGTGATACACATTGTTGGCTGATTATTGAAACATTGTACGCACAAACACCTTATCCAATTATGATTAATAAGTGGTATATTCCACAGGAAATCTCTGAATTAACACTGACACGTATAAGACAATCGGATTATTAAAATTATTGAAATATAAGAAATTTTGTGATGATTATTTAGGAAGTGGGCAAGAAATGGAAAAGCTTGTTACAAGCGCAATTTCATTCAGTCAACTACTGCCAATATAACATTAGCGAGCCTAGGACATTGATTTATGTCCTAGGCTCGCTCATATAATCACACGATTTTTCTATTATTAATCGTATTATGTTTATTTATTTGTTGAACGTTGTCTAAATAATTTTGTTATTCGATGTGCGCTCTTCTCGAAACATTTAGTTCACAAGCACAGAGAACACAAGTAAAGTATTCATCATTGTATATGATTGTACTGTTTTATTTTGCTACTTTTACGTGCTATCCCATTACACAAAAACGAATAAGTAAAGATATTAAGTACAAAAAAGGTGAAACACCTTGTAGATGCTCCACCTCAATTACATTAAGTTATATTATTTTGCTGCTTGGTATAATTCATCAACTTTTTTCCAGTTAACAATATTCCAAAATGCAGTCATATAGTCTGGACGTTTATTTTGATATTTCAGATAGTAGGCATGCTCCCAAACATCAAATAGTAAGATTGGTGTTTTGCCTTCTGTTAATGGATTATCTTGGTTTGGCGTTGTCACAATTTCTAATTTTCCATCATTAACAACTAACCAAGTCCAACCTGATCCAAATAATGTTGTTGCTTTATTTGCAAATTCATTTTTAAATTCATCTAAAGTGCCCCACTGCGCTTTAATGTCGTCTATTACGCCACCTTTTTCTTCAGAATTAGGTGATAGTATTTCCCAGAATAATGAATGGTTAAAATGACCACCGCCATTATTACGAACTGACATCCTCATCGCTTCCGGTACCTTGTCTAAGTTAGCAATCATATACGCTAGTGATTGATGCTCTAACTCTGTTCCTTCAACTGTTGCGTTTAATTTCGTCACGTACGTATTGTGATGTTTGTCGTGATGAAACTCCATTGTTCTTTGATCTATATATGGTTCCAATGCATCATATGCATATGGTAAATTTGGTAATTTAAATGCCATAAGTATATTCCTCCTTTTATGAATATACTTTTATAATAATTAATTTCGGGTGTGTTTTGCAATAATTATTATTTATTTGTTATATCCAATTATATAAAATTTAAATATTCGAAATTGATATAATATTTAATATTGAATGCAAAAAGGCATTTAACTGCTTTTGTTTCCCGCTTTTAAAGAGAATCAAAAAAGACAACTTCCATTTTTCAATAAGAAATTGCCTTTTCTTCTTAATCTTAAATTTCTAAAGTATAGCGTTACCGATACTTAAATTGTTTTATGTCGAAGATGCCTCAATATTTGCCATACGTATTGATTTTTCATAGTCATCATTAATAAAAGATAAACTACTATACCAATCGCAATTAATAGCAGCGTAGCGTACATTGTAGGGGGCAAATAATGATTGACCACACCAAGCACAATAAACATCATAACGGCAGCAATGACACATTGAATCGTACTTACAATATTCAACTTCACATTGATTTTAGTAATATCAATAAATCGCCAAATGAGCAAGAAAAACTCTGTAATTAAACGCGCAATAGCAGCACCGTAAATTCCATAAAAATATATCAAAACAAGACATAATACTAAATTCATTACCGCACCAATAGTAATTGACGCATTATATAATCTTATTTTATTCACTATTAATAAATATTGCCTGCTTATCAACATATTTAAAGGAATGATTAATACAAGTATCGCTAAAATAGTCATCAATGGGACAGTTGATGCGAATTCCTCACCAAAGAACCATAAATAAAATGATGGCATAATTGCAATTAAACCAAAGACCATAGGTACTGTTAATATCAATTGAATATTCATATTATTAGCTAACGTTTTAGTTAAACTATGTGATTTCTGGATAGACATTTTGGTAATACGCGGAATCATTACAAGATCAAATGTATTAATCATTATGATTGCGACCGTTAAAATATTAAATGCGTTAGAAAAGATACCAACTTGTTGGTATGTGCCTACTAAACCAAGAACAACGCAAGAAATACTAGTATATAAGTTGAGCTGTCCATTTGGTAATAAATATGCTAATGACGAACGAAACAATTGCCAGACGTGTATCCAATTAACCGAAACAAAGCTAATGTATCGTTTTAAATAGATAAACAAAGGTAATTGGTTTAATACCGTCACAATAGCAATAGTAAATACATACAATGATAAATCTGATTGATCTTTGACAAAGATAACAACGACACTTAATACAATAACAGACGCAACAATATTACTAAGGCTAGGTATTTTAAACTTTTCAGTTCCAGCATAAAACCATGAAATATCGAGTGCTGCACCTATAATATAGATTCCTTGTAGTAGGAAAATAAGATAGTAATCATCTATAAAGATTGTAATCACAGCGATATACATCGCAAAAACTGTTAGAGACAATAATAATTTACTAACAAAGATATCCCAAAACTGCTGAGACAATTGCCGTTTGTCGTTAACGGACTTGGCGATAACTCTATTAAAATATAACTGAACACCAACACTTGCAATCATCAAAAAGTATTGCACGATATTGAAAGAAAATGAAACAATACCCACACCACTGGGACCAAATGCACGTGAAATAATGGGTATTGTAATCAGTGGTGTCATCGTTCTAATCAATTGGTATAGCCCTTGATAAATAATATTTTCTTTTAGTGAATCACTCTTCATTACGATCCCTTTCCATCTTTTCATATTGAACAATAAAGACGATAATTCCTAAAATAAAAGCGACATATCTTGAGTTATTAAATGATACTGTTAAAAAGTAAATCAGCATCGTCAACATTACAACAATTGCTGTTACATTTTTCCCAGAAATATTAAATCTAAATAATTCAAACAGCAAATAAAGCATAAATATGATAAATAACGCACCGAATAAAATGCCCCATTCCGCAAAAATTTGCAAATATGTATTATGGGCAACAAGTAAAATACCATTAATTTGCGAGCCAATATGTACATAATCCACTAATCCGACACCAAAACCTAATGTATATTTAATTACTGAAATGGCATTTATCCATACAACACTTCGCTCAGATCCACTATCATTTAATGATGCAAATCCCTCTTCAAAAATAGACGCCATTCGATCTAAAGATGGTAAGCCATCTAGATCGCTCAATTGGAATAAATAGTAGTTTATATTATAAAAGGTAAAACAAAGTAATATCAGCATAATCACTAACATACTCACAACACTTACCGCATTTCTACTAAATAACTTTTTAATAAAGAAATAAATGGCTAAGACGATTAATATGATAAACGCAGTCTTAGATCCGGTTGTAGTTAATGACCATAGCAGAATACCACATGCAAGGACCTTGAATATGTAATTATGAATATACTTGTAAGCAAGTACCAATGTAATAATCTGTGTCATCGCGAAATAGTTAGGGTCATTCATTAATCCTTTTGAACGTATTTCATCAAAATATAACAATTTCATTAGTAAAGGGGACTTGTTCAAACCAGCTATAATACAAAATAGACCTATAGTCACACTGCTTATAATATAAGAGGTAACGATCACTTTCTTGCTATTACCTAACTTAAAGATGATCATCCCTAAATAGAAATAAATGACTACAAATGCATATTTAACTGTAGATGCAAGAACTTCCTTAACCGTAATAAATATTAAATCATCAAAAAATAGTAAACAAAGCGTAATAATCATACGATATGTATACAAAATAATGAAAAACTGTAAAAAATGATTTGCCTTTAATAAATGGTTAGCGAAAAACAGTAAATAAACTAATATTAGTAATGTGATAAAGTCAGCTATAGAAACATTCACACCGGCAATAACCGATGATTGCTGAATAAAAACCGCTAAACCGATAAGTAACAATGTTAGTAATTTACTATTGTGTTGATTTTCCATTATAAACGTCTTCCACTTCTTTAATCATTTTCTCCTCAGTAAAACATTCTAAATAACGTTTTCTAGATTGATTACTCATTTTGATGTAATCACTGTCTATTAAATATTTTTCCAGGACTTTGGCAATAGTTTCGGGTTGGTTGTTCATCATACATATACCATTATCAGTTACTAATTCTGAAATACCGCCAACATGACTGGCTATAACAGGCAAACCTGTAGCCATAGCTTCGATAATGCTAATTGGCAAACCTTCATGCTTACTTATTAAAATAAACGTATCGTATTGTGATAATAAATGACTCGCATTAATGACATTGCCCAAAAATGTGACATCATTTTCTAACCCAGCTTGTACAACTTGTTGCTGACAATCATTTAATGTAGGTCCATCGCCTATAAATGTAAAATGCGCATGATTACTGTTATGTAATTTCAATATCTCTATTGCCGCGATTAGATTTTGTGGCAATTTTGGATAAGCAAATCTTGCAATCATAACAAATTGATGCTTTGTCGGGGCATTAATCTGTAAATCTTGTTTATTAGGCAACATCCCAACTACTTCGCCAATATTGTTATGTGATTGGCTTTTTAGCGTTTGCTTAACAGCGGGAACATCTGCAATACCATTATGTATTGTGGTTAATTTCAATCGATTAAATCGATATTTTAGCGCTAACTGTTTATCGAAATCTGAAACACAAATAATGCTATCTGTAATACGTGACATTAATTTTTCGATAACTAGATATAGAAATTTTTTAGCTGGTTTAACACCCTCTGTAAAAGCCCATCCATGCGCAGTAAAAACTACACGTGTGTCTTTCGATTTCGAAATGAACTTCGCAATTCGTCCGACCGTTCCAGCTTTGGAAGAATGTAAATGGATAACATCAGGTTTAATTTTCGAGAATAACTGTGCTAACACTTTGACAGCTAAAATATCTTGTTTAAAGTCAATTGGACCTACTAAATGTTCGATAATAATTACATTAACTCTTGCATCTAGTTGTTCAATCATTGGTCCATGATTGCCTACAATGACATAAACATCATGGTGTACGCAAAAATGGTTGGCGAGTTGAATGAGATGTGTTTGTGCACCACCATTGTCTGCTTTAGTAATACAATATATAATTTTCAACTGTTACAAACCCCTTTAACGCTATACTTTCAATTTCTTAACATAGCTATCTCATCAGATGAATAGTATTTATAGCCATGCAAATCAATGATGGCACATATTTCTTAATGCCATTTGATACTGTCTCAAGGGATTCCTCGTTATACTGTAACAATTGGTCACAATCTTTAAAATGTAACTTTTATTTGAACTTATTAAGTAAATTAAGACTACCTTGAGCCTTCCCCTGTAATAACAACCATCAATGTTCTAATTGATATATATAGTTCCATCATTAAACTACCTTTATGTATATATTTCATGTCATATTTCAGTTTTTGTTGCGGTGTTAAGTCATATCCACCTTGAATTTGCGCAAGTCCTGTTAACCCTGGTGTAACAAGACATCTTTGCTCGAAACCTATCACTTCTGAACTAAATAATTCTACAAATTCCGGACGTTCCGGGCGTGGTCCAATAAAACTCATTTCCCCTTTAACAACATTAATTAGTTGTGGTAATTCATCAATGCGTGTTTTACGAATAAACTTCCCGACATTTGTTATACGATCATCATCTTTATCAGCCCATTGCGCACCATTTTTCTCTGCGTTTTTACACATCGAACGTAATTTGTATATTTTAATTAATTTACCCATCTTCCCAACTCTAACCTGACTATAAATAGGATTTCCTGGCGAATCTATGACAATAGCAATGGCGAATATGAACATAATCGGAAATGTTAAACATAATAAAACGATACTTAATACTAAGTCAATCGCACGTTTAATTGGGTAATAGCCTTTTCTCACTTCTTCGAGTGCATCTAATTTTCTTTGATAATTATAATTTTTATTTATATGAACATCTTCAATGTTATTTTTATGACATTTCCACTTCTTTAGCTGTAACTTCTTCAATAGTATCTACCTCAAAATTAAAGTAATCCTTTAAACCTGTTTCTACTGTATATTTAGGAACAAATCCTAATGCCTTTAAGTTAGAAATATCTGCATAAGAATGCTTAATATCTCCTTTTCGTGCTTCTTTAAATTCATGCTCGACTGATTTTCCATATAATTCACCAATAATACGATAAACCTCTAATAAATTAGTAAAAGTGCCTGTACCAATGTTATAACCGTGTCCAATTGCATCTTTGTGTTCCATAATTAAGCGTACAGATTGAACAACATCATATACATATACAAAATCTCTAGTTTGCAGTCCGTCACCAAAAAATGTAAATGGCTTGTTATGCTCAAATGAATCGAACATCTTTGAAATCACACCTGAATATTGTGACTTAGGGTCCTGTCTTGGCCCAAATACATTAAAAAATTTAACAACCGCTGTTGGTATGTTATATAACGAGCAATAATTTAATGTCGTCCGTTCGCCGTAATATTTATCTATTGCATATGGTGATAATGGTAAGATTAATGATTGATCACTTTTAGGTAAATCAGGAAGATCACCATAAACAGCTGCTGACGAAGCAAAGATAAAACGTTTTATATGACTATTATATTTTTTAATGATTTCTAACAATCTTAATGTTGCTACGACGTTTATTTCCTGAGATAAGATAGGTTTCTCAACCGACTCAGCAACACTAACTAATGCTGCTAAATGAATAACATAATCAAATTGATATGTCTTCATGATTTGTTCAACTGCATCATATTCACGAATATCTAATTCAAACACATGATCGTCAGCCAAACTTTTAATATTTTCTCGTTTACCTGTTCTATAGTTATCTAGAACATAAACATCATAATCTTGTTGTAAATCATCTACTAAATGCGACCCAATAAAACCAGCCCCACCAGTTATCAAAACTCTTTCCAAATCTTCCACCTCTTTTATACATTAAAAATATATCATAAAAACATAAAGTATTGTAAGCTTTTTATCGATATTTTTTATTTATAAAAATAAAATGAGATAACTTCGTGAATTTTTATTGAGATAAATTAGATAGTGGGGTTTTTGTGATGTTTCAGCGTAACTATGCTAGGTGGAACTTAGTAATGCTTTCAACTGATGCATTAGACAGTGACATCATAACTCATTTAGGAACTTCGGTTATTAATTTTCTACCAATACAATCCCTTCTAAGTGCACTAAAAAATCCTTACTGCTAAGTGATTAAACTTAACAATAAGGATTTATTTATCATTAGTGGATGATTATTAACGGAATCTCATACCACCATCTACAATAATTGTTTGTCCAGTAATGTAATCAGAGTCTTTACCGGCTAAGAAGCTCACTACATTTGAAACATCTTCGGGTTGTGAAACTCTGCCCAAAGCAATTTGACTTGTAAATTGTTCCCAGCCCCATGCTTCAGGTTTACCCGCTTCTTCGGCTGTTGCCACTGCGATACTTTCCATCATTGGTGTTTGAACGATACCAGGTGCGAAGGCATTCACAGTAATACCTTCAGACGCTAAATCTTGTGCGGCTACTTGTGTTAAACCTCGCACTGCGAATTTTGTACTGCAATATAAAGACAAGCCTGGGTTACCCTCAACGCCTGCTTGAGATGTTGCATTGATAATTTTACCGCCATGATTGAATTTTTTAAATTGTTCATGTGCGGCTTGAATACCCCATAGCACACCTGCAACGTTCACGCCATATACTGTTTTAAACTGTTCTTCAGTAATTGTATCGATTGGTGTTGTTGGTCCAAGGCCGGCATTGTTAACCATAACATGGAAATCGCCAAATTGCGCTGCAGTTTGTCTTACTGCATTAAATACATCATCACGGTTTGATACGTCTGCTTTGATAGCAATAGCTTTTGTACCATCACTTGATAATTTAAGTGCAGCTGCTTTTGCCCCTTCTTCATTGAAATCAACAACTGCTACTTTGAAACCATCTTCCACTAAACGTTCTGCAATTTTAAAACCAATCCCTTGTGCTCCGCCAGTTACTAATGCTACTTTGTTGTTTGTCATAAAGGTCACTCCTCAAATTACTTTCCTTTAATTACATTTTACTCCTCTTCATTTGAATAGTACAACAAAGGTAACTCCATTTAACAAAATATTCAGATATTTAAGGTATAGTTAAACGCACTACCATTAGTGATTGGCAATGCGTTTAAATGTCGTTTTAAAAGTGCTTATGTTGAATATTATTTTTTAAGTCTCTCGATTAGTTTGTCATCAATCTTTTTTCGAGACATGGTCTTTTGATTCAATCGGCGGTTGCGTGTTATCACTGTCAACTTTAGTTGTAGCTTCATCTTTATGTATTTCTTCGTTTAATCCTTCTAGGTTTTTAGTCGTGGAATTTTTAAACTCAGGATGTTCTATCATGTCTTGACTATCAAGTTCCTTTTTACACGTGTCTTTATGTGATGCTTGATTTGCGTCAGTACTAATCTTTTTTAATATTTCACTTGAATCAAGGTGAATATCAATTGTTTTGTCATCAATTAGTTTTTTATTTCCCACTGTATGTGCTACTTTAATTGAATCATCACTATGTTTTATCGAGACAGACTTGTACACAAGTTTATAACGTATTTCTTGTTTAGAAGCTCCTTTGTGACTTTGAACAGCAACAGTATTTTCTGCAGATAAAGATTTTTTTCTAATAAAAAGAGAAATGGCTACAATAAACCAAAGTATTGCAGATACAAAGTTGTATAATAACGCAGCAATAATCGCATATACAACTAATATGATACCTTTTAAAATTCTTCTTTTAGATAAGTCAAATGCTAGTACAGTAACAGGTAAGACTGAAAATATAATTAGACATGTAGCAAATATCATAAATGAAGTGGGTGTTTTTAATAAATCTCCAATTTCATTACCTGTTAACAAAAATAAAAATCCAAAAAATGATCCAAAAAATAATGTAAATATATATATGAGCAAAGCTATAATAGCCATGTATGCTATTTGAATATATATACCCATCCATATTAATATCAATTCTATATTTTTCCTCATGCTCATTCCCCATTTATTTAATATTTATACTCCGCCTTAAATATTCACTTTATTCTTTAGTAATTTTATCTTTAGATTCAAATTGATTCTCTGTACTTTCAATATCAACTTTTTCATTCTCATTCTTACCTGTTGACCCATCTTTTGAATATTTAGTCCAAATAAGAAAAATGCCGCAAGCCACCCATAACATTGATGAAAGGTAATTAAACATACAAAATGCCACAATCGCATAAACAATAAAAAGCGTACCTTTTACTTCCATTTTATTCTCTAAGTTAATCGCGGTTAGGATAGGTGGTAAAGTTAAGATAAGAATGATTACTAATGCTATTAAAACAGCTATTTCAGGGCTTGCTCCTTCAGCATTTATAAAAATGATAAAGGTTGTCATGCTAACAATGACGACGTTATAATACATTTGCACTGCGATGCCTATCCAAATAGCGATTCTTCCTATAATTAAATCCATATTCATACTCATTCCCCATTTATTTAAAATTTATACTTTACCTTAATATACCTTATTTTATTTAATTTTTATATGCAAAATACAAAAATGGAGAACTTCAATATTTATAAAATATCAAAAGTTCTCCACACTATATTATTTTATTATATTTTCGCTATCAATACGCTAAATCATCATATTTCCCTCAACATCACAGTAAAACTATTGCTCCACCAAGTATACTTTTTCAGTATAGCATCTCATATTGGCAAACTTATCTGCTAAAAACTGCTTCCAATTGCGCAGTTGTTCAACATCATCATCTTGTTTAAGTAATGCCAGTGGTACTTGAAGATTAAGACATCGTCCTGAAATATTAAAGCGTGTCACACCTGCTGGCACAGTTTCCCCTTTATGAACAACCGCTTCAATTTCCTTATAACTCAATGGCTGATACTTCATGAGTACATCTTGTTGAGAAAGACAAGGATATGTACCTTGTGCAATTCTCTCTACAGAACAACAACCACTATAACTTGCGACAACCTTTTCCCATACTTGAAAATGTGCTTCGCCTAAATCTTTTGTATACAAATATTGTTCTGTATCCCCATGACACATCGTAATAAATGGCGCTTCTTGTCTTGTCTCAGTAGTCCATGGCAAGCGATGTTCTTGTTGTAACGTTTCCCACCACACACCAAATGGAACTTTATGTTGCCACGTACTAATTGAATATTGTGTTTCATGGATTTCTTGCACTGGAACTTTCTTACATCCTAACGCTTTCAAACTTGTATACCGATGCACACCATCTATAACCATATATCTTCCATGTTGCATCGCTGTCACTAAAATAGGATGACGTATAAAATCATCTGCTTCAATACTACTTTTCGTCTTTTCCAATCTTAAAGGTTCGAATGTTTCGTGAAGATCAATCTTATCTACTGGTACCAATTTTAAATGTTCATGAATATGATTCAATAGTTATTCATCCTCCTTTGTTTGCGTTAAATAAATAAATTCAGGATGTGGATGGCTTAAGAAATCGTGATGTGAAATAGACCATCCGTATGCACCTGCATATTTGAAAACAATAACGTCGCCTGTACTGATTGCATCTATCTGTACTTCTCTAGCAAAGACATCTTTCGGTGTACATAATTGACCGACTAACGTTGTGTCCTGCCTCGAAATTGAAACTTTTTCAAACGAATATGGATTGTCCTTATAGCGATAAATGTCAAAAGGATGGTTATGCTGCCAAGATACCGGCAGTCTAAATTGTTGCGTACCTCCTCTTAAAATGGCATACCAAGCACCATGTACTTTCTTAATATCTAGCACTTCTGTCACATAGTAACCAATATGTGCCACAATAAAGCGCCCACATTCAAAGTTCAATGTCACATCTTCCATTTCTTGCTCAACGATAAGTGTTTTAAAATTTTCTACAAAATTATCCCACTCAAATTGGCTAGTTAAATCTGCATAGTTAACCCCTATACCACCACCAAGATTGATATGTTTGAGTGGAAATCGATGTTTTTCAGACCATGCCTTTGCTTTTTTAAAATAAAGTTTCACTACATCGACATGTAAATTCGAGTCTAAATTGTTAGAAATAGAATGAAAATGAAATCCATCTAGATGAATATTTGGCATTGCTAGCGCAGCTTCAATGACATCATCAACTTCGTCTTCAGAAATACCAAATTGTGTTGGGCGTCCTGCCATATGCAACGTTGCATTGGGAAATGGTCCTGCTAAATTAACACGCAATAAAATGTGTTGTGTCTTATCTTCATCTTCTAAGATGGCATTTAGCCGTTGTAATTCATGCATACTTTCAACATGAATACGCTGAACACCTTCACTTACTGCATATCTTAGTTCCTCGTCTGTCTTACCAGGACCACCAAAAATAATATGATTTGCTGGTTTAAAAGCAAGACCTTTTGCTATTTCACCTTGAGATGCAACTTCGAATCCTTCAACATACTGACTAATTGTATCTAGTATTGTTCGTTCACTATTTGCTTTCATTGCATAGTACATCTGACAATTACTAGGCAATGACGATGTAATATGTTGCAAATGATGTTCCAGTCCGACTAAATCATAGATATAATGACAAACTGGATGAGATTGTGCTTTTAATTGTTCAATAACGGGTTGAACTATACGCATTAGTCTTCATCCCCCTTCTGTTTAGACGTCGCTAGAGATGCACTTAAATGGCGATATATTTTTCCACGATCATCACCTAAAATAAATGTTTGTACACCTTGTGCCTGCCATTTTGCAATATCTTCATCTTCACGTGGTAATGCACAAAAATGTTTACCATGTGCATTCACAACTTCAAAAATATGTTGAACATGTGATGTTACTTGATCATCACGCGTTTGCCATGGTATGCCAAGTGACTGGGATAAATCTGCGGCACCTTCGACTATCATGTCTAAACCTTCGACTTGTGCTATATCGTCAATGGCCATAACCCCTTCAACATCTTCTATCATGGCAATCACCATAATATGCTCATTAGCCATCTCCATTGCATCAAGTAATGGTGTACGTCCAAATCTTGCCATGCGACCACCATTCAAACTTCTTAATCCTTGCGGGTAATAACGACTTAATTTCACAATATGCTCAACTGTCTCACGATCTTTAACGTGTGGCACAATAATACCTCTCGCACCCATATCCAACACTTTAATGATATCTCTATCTATCACTGCAGTGACACGTACAATTGGTATAATATGCGCTGCTTCAGCTGCACGAATTAAATGCGCTAGTGTCTCATCATTAATCGCCACGTGTTCTGTATCAATCACAACAAAGTCATACCCGCTTGCTGCGATAACCTCTATCATTAATGGGTCCGGTATAGAATTAAAAATGCCATAAACTGAATCACCATTGTTTAATCTATGTTTCAGAGATAGTTGTTGCATCAGTAATACCTCCTACACCTAATGGATTTGTAACATGATGAATTCTTAACTCGGAGTCACTTAATAATCGACGTGTCGTTAACTTTTCAACTTGAATCGTAGGTTCAAACAAATCGAAATGTTGATAGTTATTCAACTCTGGAAATGCTTCTTGATACGCCTCGATGATGCCTTTAACCCATTTCCATTGCAGTTTCTCATCGATACCATATTGCTTTTCAATAAATAAGATGATTTCGGCGATATTAATAAAGAAAAATGCATCATGTAAAAAGTCGCGTACTAAACGTTCGTCATCTGTTTCAATAAATGAATTACTATTCACTTTTTTATGTGCTTCTGGCATTGGCTTTAATGTCAGGTGTGAAGCAGCTTCACTTAAATGCTCACGCTTAAAACGAACACCATCATGGAAATCTTTTAAGGCAATACGTGTAGGCCAACCATTTTCATGAATGAGCATCATATTTTGTGCATGCGATTCAAAGGCAATACCGTGATAATAAAGCATATGAATCATTGGACGAATCGCTACAGCTAAAAATTGCTTTGTCCAAGCTTCAGAACCATATTGTTTAATCCAATTTTCAATGAATGGTACACAATCCTTATCACTCGCATAAAGTGCATTAAATGGTATCGCATCCTCTTCATCGATTAACATATGATATATATTTTCACGCCATATAACACCTAACGCACCATAAACTTGAGTTTGTTTATAAGGCGAAAGTTGTGTATTTAAATAAGACTGTCCTAAGACTTCCCCTAGAAAAGCTGTCTTTAATTCATCTTTTAAATACGTATCTTGTTGCTGTATCTGCTTTAACCAATCCGTAATTTGCGCTGCATTTTCAATTGTATGAGGCGCCAACACTCGTTTCGTTGAAGTATTCGTTATACTTATTGGTACCTTTAAATAATATTTTGTCGTGTCTATTGGCGACATCGTACGAATCGATTGTTGAGGGTGATATAGCTCATCACTTTCCCCTAACCATAGTACTGTGCCATTAAGCCTTTCTTCAGCCAAATCAACTTGGATGACATGTTCAAACTGCCATGGATGTACAGGTATCATCTCAACATCATTTACATGTTTGCCAGACGTTTCAATTTGCTGTACAAAATGTTCATAAGTCTTATCGCCAACTTGTTGACGTAACATTTCGTTAACTACAACATTTCTTGATACCGTCGTTTCTACTTTATCTTTGTCGATAGCTAACCATTGCAGTTTAACGTTTGGTACAAAGTCAGGACCAAATTTCAAATTATCACTCAACGTAAATCCTAAACGTGATTTGTAACTTGGATGATACTGATGCCCTTCCATCGCATAAAATTCATAGTCGTTAAATGTCTCAGGTGTTGCTGGTGGGTTTGATTCTCGATACTGCATACTTTGCGTATCTTTTAGTTCTGTCTGTAATAACTCGACAATAAATTGTTCTAGCTTTTCATCATTTTTAGGAAATGTAAATACAACCTCTCTCAGTAATTGTGTATAGTCTGTTGTAGTATCTACCTCATCTCCTACGGCACGCTCAATTGGTGATGTGATACGTATACGATCAAAGCTATGTGTCTTTTCAGCAGTAAAACGATACTCTGAATCATGTCCTTCTATTGTAAAATGACCGACACCGTCTTGATATGACGCTTTATACACAACAATATTCTCATAAATAAGCGATGATACCAGTTGGTGCATCACTCTAGTCTTTACACGATTAAGAATTGTTTGATTCACAATACGATACCTCCTTGTTATGACAAATTGGATTTGGTATATGTGTATAAATAGGGTTTGCACCACAATCATTCAATTTACTCATCAAATTCGCTTTAGCCGCAATGGTCGGCGTTTGATATAAATCTTCAACACAGTCAACAAATACTGCGTTATTCGCGTATTCTTTTTTCCAAGTCATAAGACGATGCGCTACAAGTTGCCATAACACAACTTCATTCTTTGTCGCTTTACCAATGGTTGATACTAAATGTCCTAAGTGATTTACTACAACGTAATATTTAAGACGATGCCATGCTTCATCATGTGCATATACAACAGGGCTTGATGCTGCCACAACATTTGGCACAAGCTGTTTTTCAGTAGCAATCGTTCTAGATAGACAAATGCCTTCAAGATCTCTGACAAAGCATACGTCGGGTATGCCATCTTTTAATTCAATTAATGTATTTTGTACATGTGCTTCTAGACTAATGCCTGTGTTACTAAACAGCTTTAATATCGGCAATAATGTACGATCCAAATAACATTCAAGCCATGCTTCTGGTGCTAAACCACTTTGCTCAATCACTTGTGATAACTTAGACATCGGTGAATCAGGCATCGTTTCAAATAATGACGCCAATACATGAATATCTTTATCAGCATGGTAATTCGGTATCCCTTCACGAACAATCATGGCACTATTTGTTAATAAATCCATTTCAGGTTCAACTGTTTGCCCTAATGGATTCGGTAACAATGCACGATATCCTTCTTCAAACATCAATTTAAAATGGGGTGTTTCAACCTCATCTTTGACTGATGCGATAACTTGTGCGGCATCGATTGTCCGTTCAATTTGTTCAAGGTCATTCGTACGTATAAAATTAGTAATTTTAACATGTATCGGTAATTTCAAATAAATGTTTAATGCTTTTGAAAATACAGTTCTAACCGAAGACGTCGGGTACACTGAATCACCGGAAACACCAAGGTCTTTTATTAAACCTTGTTCACTATATTGCATATACTGTGGATGCTGTCGCAACACATTTATTTGATAAGGATGTATTGGTAATAAAATAAAATCTTTAGGTATCTCTGATATGTCTATATCTGCTAATTGATACAACACTTTCTCAACCTGATCTTCTTTACCTTCTACATAGCGCGTGAGCAGAACATCTTGATGCACAGCTAAATAATGCAATTGGAATGACGTATGACATTCGGGTGCATATTTCTCTAAATCTGCTTCTGAAAACCCACTTGCACTCTTAGGAGTCGGATGAAATGGATGACCTAAATATAAAGATTGTTCTGAAACGATATAGCGATCCTCTGCGTAGTCTATTGTGTTACTTTGCAAATAACGCGCCGTGCGATGAATGCTATTATCGATGTCAGACATAATTTGCGCCATATGTTGTTGCACTGCCGTTTGATTATCTGCACTTTGAGCCATATGTTGTAAAATACGCGCAATGGCTTCTTTATATGTTGTTAATTTCTTACTTTTACCATCAATAAGCCATACTTCTGGATGATACATATGATGCCCCATCGCAGACCAATAAGCGAATTGACCTGTTAACGTTTCGAGCTCAGATAATTGTATAGACCATTGATGATTTTGAGGTGGTACTTGATATAAATTTTCTTCTCTAAAATATTCATTTAAAATACGTTCAATAGCCGCATACGCTGCATGTTGTATTAATTCTTTATTTTGCACTTTTTTGTTTCAACTCCCATAATTTCATTAATGTGTGATCGTTGATTTGATTAGTGATGGTTGAACAAATTAAAAATAAACTACTTACTGCAAATACTACGCCCATAATGATAAATGTAGTAGCTGGTGTAGTATAACTTGTAATGGCAGCGCCACTAAGACTGCCAATAATTTGACCAACAACTAACATACTGTTCGTCGTTCCAACAAATGTGCCTTTAAGTTGCTGATGACAAGCATTTACAACAACAAACATGACACTTTGAATCAATGCACTATATGTTAATCCTTGAAGTATTCTTGCAGCCATTAAAAACTCTATATTCGTCGCTAAACCTTGCAGTATCGCACTACAACCACATGCAATCGTGGCAAATATATATACTGATTTAACATATGATTTATCATTAAAGCGACCCCATAAAGGCGCGCTTAATATCGAAGCCGTCCAAAATGCGGACTGTAAAAATCCAATCACACTACGGTCATCTATCGCTGTATGATTCACTGATGAAGCAAGTGGTGATAATGCAGTTAGCATGCCATACATAGCAAAGTTTGCTAAAACGCCAACGATAATAAATCGACATGTTTGTTGTGTGCATAATAGACATTGAAATGAACGGCGAATACCTTTATTAATATTTGGTGTTTGTGATTTTGGCATATGTGTCGTTTCAATCAATTTTAATGCACCGAAAATACAGACAATAAAAGTAATGACGGCAATACTCATCAGTAACGCACTAAAACCTAATATCGAAGCTGTAACACCGCCGATTAATGGTCCTACAAGAGACCCTGCACTGACTGAACTTTGTAATCTTCCTAATACCTTGCCACGATCTTCAGCTGGCGCCTCTGCACTCGCAAACGCACTTGATGCATCAACAACACCACCAAATAGTCCCTGCAATAACCTCACAAGTACAAACTGTAATGGTGTAGTACACAATGCCATTAAAAATAAGCATACCGCCAAACCAAGTAACGCTCTTAACACCATCCATTTTCGGCTAATCTTATCACCTAGCTTCCCCCATATCGGCGAAGCTATCATCGTCGTTACAGCTGGAGCAGCAATCGCTATACCACTCCACAACTGTATTTCTACGACTGATAGATTTTGTAGTGATGCCATATAAATTGGCAATAATGGCACAAGTACTGTCAGTCCAGCAATCGCTATAAACTGACTGAGCCATAAAATGCGAAAGTTACTGCGCCATATAGTCTGATTAATCATATGTCACCATTGGATTTGGTACGGTAGTTAAACCTGAAGGCATACTACCTCCACCACTATCACGTTGATATAGCAATGGTAATAGAATTTGTTTAAATGGCCACGTCTGTTTATCGAATAAAATGTGTCTGACAGCTAGCTGATCAGTTGTAACCCAGGAAATAGTTGCCACTTCATTTTTTAAAATTTGTTTTAACAACGACATAAGTTCATGCTCACTTACACCAAATAAATCTTGAATTGCATCAATAATGGCATATAGATTTACCGATACAGCTAATGTTTGAAAATAAGCAAAGAATGTTTCCAAATCTTCATTAATTAGCGTATTAGGTGTATCTTCTCTGACGACATACTTCGGCAATGAAAGCTGATGTGCTGTTAGCCATGGTTTATAAATTCTGACAGTATCATGATCACGTAACACGCATTTTTGTACACGTCCATCTTCAAATGACAACAATATATTTTGACCATGCAACTCAGGTAATGCGCCGTATTGCATAAATGATAGTGTTACCTTTAAAAAGACTTGTGCGATATCTTCAAATAACGTCATGACATCATTTTTAGAAATATTATCTTTTCCACAAATCATTTGATATAAGGTGCGATCATTTGCCGCGAGTGCTGCCATTGACACTAGCTGTTGCGTATCATTTTTGGCTAGCACTTCGGGATATTTTCTTAGCTGAACAGTTAAATGGCCTAATTGATCTTTGAAAATATCATTATCTTGACCCATATATGACCACCAAGCTGTTTCATCACAAACCATGACATACTTAGATAGTGTTTCATCTTTTTCTATAAGCTGACGTAATAATTGTTCTGCTTGTTCTCCGTTTTTCATGTAACGCGTAGGCGTTAGCCTTAATGCGCCTAATGACTGCATTGCAAATGGTACTTTGACATGGTTATACGGTGCGCCAATATCAATTAATGAACGCATACTTGAAGATGACAGATAATCTCCAAATTTTAACGGTAATAGTACAACCAACTTTTCACTAATCTCTTTCGCAAAGACGTTCGGCAGAATATGCTGATATTGCCAAGGATGTACCGGAAATAGTACATAGTCATCTATTGATAACCCTTGATCATTTAACATGTCTGTCGCTTGTTCTTTTATAGGTGCTGTCAAATTTTCTAATTCATCAATATTTGCAGTATCGCCATGAATCATATGTGTCTTTTTAACTGCTGCAACCATTAAAGGAAATGATTGATTTAATTCAGCTTGATACACTTGATAATCCGCTTCTCTTAATCCTCTTTTTTCTTTAGCTAATGGATGAAATGGACGATCTTTTAAACTTGCAAACTGTTCGGACATCACAAAAGGATGAGACGCTAAATCTAATTCTGATAATTGTTTAGTAAGCTGTTTGGCAGCAGTAGTCAGTCCTTCTTCAACGCGAGCCACTTCCCATTCATGACTTAAATCACGATTCATTTTGACGATTGTTTGCCAAAATTCAGCTGCCGTTAAAGGTTGCTTAGACAGCCTTCCCTCTATCGTAATTGGTTGTGAACTTTCATAACGAAACATATTTAAAGCACTAAAATAAACAGGTATCTTTATTTGTTGTGTTTCACGTTTGTATATCAAAAGCGTTTGTCCATTTTCTTTAGTAATCTCACTATTCGATACAATTCCGGCTATATCTTCAAATAATAATGCATCAACTAAATCTCTTAATATTATCGTTTGTGCTGTATTGACTGCTGTATGATTCTGCAATGTTCAGACACCTCGCATTCTTAATATAGGTTCAATGTTGTCCCAATATTTTGTTGTTGTGCCTGTTGATAAATAAAGTAAGCACTTGAAATATCTTCGATAGCCATACCCATCGGATTAAGTAATATGATTTCATCATCGTCTTCACGTCCTGGTACGTCACCTGTCACAAGTTGTCCTAGTTCAGCATGAAGTGCTTCTTTGCTAAATTTACCTTCTAACACCAATTGGTTAATAGTTTTCTTTTCTCGATTACATTGTGACCAGTCATCTACTACGACTTTGTCAGCTTTAATAAAGACTTCTTTATGCACATCCATGATAGAAATGTTGCTAATAAATGCACCTTTTTGTAACCAATCATATTCAATGTATGGTTGATCCGTTACGGTACATGTAATGACTACTTCACCATTTGATACTGCTTCTTTAGCATTTTCTGTCGCAATAAAATTAATTTCCGGACGCTGTTGTTGCCATCTATCAACAAAGCGTGCACATGCTTCAGAGAATTGATCGTAAACAAACACGCGTTCAATATGATCGAATTGCTCTAACATACTTTGTAATTGCTTGTCTCCGATTAGCCCGCAACCAATGATTGTTAAGTCTTTAAATCCTTTTTTAGCCAAATGCTTAGCTGCAATCACTGAAACTGCTGCAGTACGCATACTACTAATCAAACTTGCTTCCATAACTGCAATTGGATAATTCGTTTCTGGATCATTCAAAATAATGACACCACTTGCACGCTCCATATTACGTTTCGATGGATTGTCGTGCTTACTACCTATCCACTTAATACCTGAAATTGCGTGTTCACCACCGATATGACTTGGCATTGCAATAATTCGATCTGCGATGTGTCCATTTTCAGGATCCTGTCTTAAATACGGCTTAAGCGGTTGTACAAAATCATTGTGCGCATGCGCTGTTAATGCTTCTGTTAATGCGTCCACATAAACTTGTGAATGATTTCCTCCCGCTTGTTCAATATCTGATCTATTTAAATACAACATCTCTCTATTCATTCTGATTTAACTCCTTGTCTTGATTTCATTTTTTCTAACCATGTATCTGAATAAACTAAATCTAAGTAACGATCGCCTCGATCTGGTAAAATCGTGACAATTGTTGCACCTTCTTCAATTGACGTTATCAACTGCTCAATCGCTGCAATAATCGAACCTGTTGAACCTCCGGCAAATATACCTTCATAATCAATCAGTTTTCGACAGCCCAAAGCAGATTGATAATCATCTACATGGATCACTTGATTAATTTCTGATCTATTCAATATTTCGGGTACACGACTAGCACCGATACCAGGTAATTCTCTATTAATAGGTTTGTCACCAAAAATGACTGACCCTTTCGCATCAACAGCAACAATTTGTGCGTTTGGATGCACTTCTTTTATTTTTCTACTCATACCCATAATGCTACCTGTCGTGCTGACTGGCGCGACAAAATAATCTATAGGTTGCTTAATTGTTTCAACAATCTCTGTGCCTGCACCATGATAATGGGATTGCCAATTTAACTCATTCGCATATTGATTAATCCAATATGCATCGTCAATAGTGGCTAACAGTTCTTGCACCTTTGCAATACGAGTCATTAAATAACCCCCATGTGCATCAGGTTCTTCAACCATTTCTACATTGGCACCATAACTTTTAATAATTTTCAAATTTGTTGGTGATATTTTAGGATCAACAACACACGTGAGTTTTAATCCCTTGATTTTAGCTATCATTGCCAACGCAATGCCTAAATTACCAGAAGTACTTTCAATTAAATGTGTATCCTCAGTGATTAAACCATGTTTAATACCATGTTCAATGATGTACTTGGCAGGTCGATCTTTCATGCTGCCTCCAGGATTCATATACTCTAACTTTGCAAACACTTCATGTTTCGGAAATAGTTGATGAAGTTGAACCATAGGTGTTTGCCCTACAGAATCTAACAATGAATCGTGACATGCTTGACTTTTTTCAATCAAAAGCGCTTCCTCCTCAAATTTAAAATTCTATAATATTGTGTGTTACCTAATTGATAATGATTCTCACTATCAAGTAATTAGGATTATATTTTTTATGCATTTATATGTCAAATAATTATAAGTTGCATGTAAATCATAAATATTTTATTGACTTAGGAAAAAATTTAATTCATACTAAACCGTGATAATGATTCTCATTGTCATACATCACGAAGGAGGCTAATTAGTCAATGAATAAAGTAATTAAAATGCTTGTTGTTACGCTTGCTTTCCTACTTGTTTTAGCAGGATGTAGTGGGAATTCAAATAAGCAATCATCTGATAACAAAGATAAGGAAACAACTTCAATTAAACATGCAATGGGTACAACTGAAATTAAAGGGAAACCAAAGCGTGTTGTTACGCTATATCAAGGTGCCACTGACGTCGCTGTATCTTTAGGTGTTAAACCTGTAGGTGCTGTAGAATCATGGACACAAAAACCGAAATTCGAATACATAAAAAATGATTTAAAAGATACTAAGATTGTAGGTCAAGAACCTGCGCCTAACTTAGAGGAAATCTCTAAATTAAAACCGGACTTAATTGTCGCGTCAAAAGTTAGAAATGAAAAAGTTTACGATCAATTATCTAAAATCGCACCAACAGTTTCTACTGATACAGTTTTCAAATTCAAAGATACAACTAAGTTAATGGGGAAAGCTTTAGGGAAAGAAAAAGAAGCTGAAGATTTACTTAAAAAGTACGATGATAAAGTAGCTGCATTCCAAAAAGATGCAAAAGCAAAGTATAAAGATGCATGGCCATTGAAAGCTTCAGTTGTTAACTTCCGTGCTGATCATACAAGAATTTATGCTGGTGGATATGCTGGTGAAATCTTAAATGATTTAGGATTCAAACGTAATAAAGACTTACAAAAACAAGTTGATAATGGTAAAGATATTATCCAACTTACATCTAAAGAAAGCATTCCATTAATGAACGCTGATCATATTTTTGTAGTAAAATCAGATCCAAATGCGAAAGATGCTGCATTAGTTAAAAAGACTGAAAGCGAATGGACTTCAAGTAAAGAGTGGAAAAATTTAGACGCAGTTAAAAACAACCAAGTATCTGATGATTTAGATGAAATCACTTGGAACTTAGCTGGCGGATATAAATCATCATTAAAACTTATTGACGATTTATATGAAAAGTTAAATATTGAAAAACAATCAAAATAATTAAGGAGTTTTACGATGCTACTTAAACCAAAATACCAAATCGTTATTGCTGGTTTATGTCTTGCAATAGTAGCTATCTTAAGTTTAATGATTGGAAATACGCTTGTGTCACCAGGTACGGTGATACAGGCGTTATTCAACTTTGATAGTGAAAACGATTTACATGATGTTGTCACTGGTGCACGGGCGTCGAGAACAATCATTGCGTTATTGACTGGTGCTGCCCTTGCTGTCTCAGGTTTGTTGATGCAAGCACTTACACGAAACCCAATAGCATCACCAGGGCTTTTCGGTGTCAATGCAGGCGCAGTATTTTTTGTCATCTTTAGTATTACATTTATCCAAATTCAATCTTTTAAAATGATTGTTGTCATCGCATTTTTGGGGGCTATTGTTGTTACAGTCTTAGTCGTTGCACTAGGTATGTTTAGACAAACCCTATTTTCACCTCATCGCGTCATTTTGGCAGGTGCTGCGATTGCGATGCTATTTACAGCCTTTACTCAAGGCATACTTATTATGAACGAAACAGACTTACAAGGCCTATTATTTTGGTTGAGTGGCTCCGTTTCATTACGTAACATTTGGGATATCCCATGGATTATTCCGCTTGTATTGATACTTATTTTAATTGCATTTAGCATGGCTGCACACATCAACATCTTGATGACAAGTGACGACATTGCAACCGGCCTCGGTCAAAACATAAAATTAATCAAATGGATGATTATTATGCTTATCAGTATGTTAGCCGGTATTTCGGTAGCCGTAGCTGGATCAATCGTCTTTGTGGGTCTTATCGTACCGAATATTAGTAAACGATTATTGCCACCAAACTATAAGTATTTAATTCCTTTTACTGCATTAGCTGGAGCAATCCTAATGATCATTTCAGACATTGTTGCTCGTATAATAATTAAGCCACTAGAGTTGCCTATCGGTGTCGTTACCGCTGTCATTGGCGCTATTGTCTTAATCTATATTATGAAGAAAGGACGTCAACGCTTATGACCGAAAAGATTAATAAAAAAGACAATTACCATCTCATCTTCGCGTTAATCTTTTTAGCCATCGTTTCAGTGGTAAGTATGATGATTGGTTCAAGCTTTATACCATTACAACGCGTACTGATGTACTTTATAAATCCAAATGACAGTATAGATCAATTCACTTTAGAAGTATTACGCTTACCTCGCATTACACTTGCGATATTAGCTGGTGCCGCACTAGGGATGAGTGGTTTAATGTTACAAAATGTATTGAAAAATCCAATTGCCTCACCAGATATTATCGGAATCACAGGTGGTGCTAGCTTAAGTGCTGTTGTCTTTATTGCATTTTTCAGCCATTTAACGATACATTTACTTCCACTATTTGCAGTATTAGGTGGCGCAGTTGCAATGATGATACTATTAGTGTTTCAAACGAAAGGACAAATACGCCCGACAACACTCATAATCATCGGTATTTCGATGCAAACGTTGTTTATTGCGCTTGTCCAAGGATTACTCATTACAACGAAGCAATTATCTGCTGCCAAAGCATATACATGGCTAGTCGGAAGTCTTTACGGTGCTACGTTTAAAGATACAATCATTTTGGGTATGGTTATTTTAGCTGTTGTGCCGTTGTTATTTCTTGTTATACCAAAAATGAAAATATCTATACTTGATGACCCTGTAGCGATTGGCTTAGGCTTACATGTGCAACGTATGAAACTAATCCAATTAATCACTTCTACTATACTCGTATCTATGGCAATCAGTTTAGTAGGTAACATTGGGTTTGTCGGTTTAATCGCACCACATATCGCGAAAACAATCGTTCGCGGAAGTTATGCTAAAAAGTTACTAATGTCAGCAATGATTGGTGCCATATCAATTGTTATTGCAGACTTAATTGGACGCACCCTATTCTTGCCTAAAGAAGTGCCGGCAGGTGTATTCATTGCTGCGTTTGGTGCACCATTCTTCATATACTTATTATTAACCGTGAAAAAGTTATAATGATATTATTAAAACAAAATGACCTCACAACAACGTTAGCAAAATGATTCAGCTAACTAACAGTTGCGAGGTTTTTTTATACATATAGTTGTTGTTAATGTTAACAAGCGTCGACTTTCTTAATTACATATTAATACTTTATATACAAATAACACCGACTCATATTCTATAATATCAATCAATATTCTTCGATTTTTCAAATATCGATAGCTATTTCTTATTTAAATATAGTGTTTGATAATGTCATTTATTCAAAAACACAAATTTTAACAAAAATATCATATTATTTTTAATTGTAAATTATGGATTATTTTTCTTATTATATTGTGTTATATTAAAATAAAGTGCATATACAAGGAGATAAAACAATAAAATATAATAACCATGACAAAATTAGAGATTTTATAATCATTGAAGCATATATGTTTCGTTTTAAGAAAAAAGTCAAGCCTGAAGTCGATATGACTATAAAAGAATTTATATTACTGACTTATTTATTTCATCAGCAAGAAAACACACTTCCATTTAAGAAGATTGTTTCAGATTTATGTTATAAACAATCAGATTTAGTACAGCATATAAAAGTACTTGTGAAACATTCATATATTAGTAAAGTTCGAAGTAAAATTGACGAGCGTAATACTTACATTTCAATATCTGAAGAACAACGAGAGAAAATTGCAGAACGTGTTAAATTGTTTGATCAAATCATTAAACAATTTAACCTTGCAGATCAAAGTGAATCACAGATGATACCAAAAGATAGTAAAGAATTTCTAAACTTGATGATGTATACAATGTATTTCAAGAATATTATCAAAAAGCATATAACATTAAGTTTTGTAGAATTCACAATTCTAGCTATTATCACTTCTCAAAATAAAAACATCGTTCTTCTTAAAGATTTAATTGAAACAATCCACCATAAATACCCTCAAACTGTTAGAGCTCTCAATAATTTAAAAAAGCAAGGCTATCTAATAAAAGAACGCTCAACTGAAGATGAAAGAAAAATTTTAATTCATATGAATGACGCGCAGCAAGACCATGCTGAACAATTATTAGCTCAAGTGAATCAATTATTAGCAGATAAAGATCATTTACATCTTGTTTTTGAATAATATCTCTATTACGCAAGTGTGCTGTATTCTAAAGTGCACTTGTGTTTTCTATTTTTTAATAAAACCTCAGCACATTATGAACAACTTTCTATTTTCTATATCTCTTAAAACCATTTCCGAAATTAAACCTCAGCACATTCAAAGCCCCACTTTATTCTTAAAAATATTTTTTAACTTATATACATTAAAACGCTTTCATTATAAAAAATATCTCTATATTTTATCTGTTTTTATTAATCGAAATAGCGTGATTTTGCGGTTTTAAGCCTTTTACTTCCTGAATAAATCTTTGAGCAAAATATTTATTTTATAAGTTGTAAAACTTACATTTAAATTTAATTATAAATATAGATTTTAGTATTGCAATACATAATTCGTTATATTATGATGACTTTACAAATACATACAGGGGGTATTAATTTGAAAAAGAAAAACATTTATTCAATTCGTAAACTAGGTGTAGGTATTGCATCTGTAACTTTAGGTACATTACTTATATCTGGTGGCGTAACACCTGCTGCAAATGCTGCGCAACACGATGAAGCTCAACAAAATGCTTTTTATCAAGTGTTAAATATGCCTAACTTAAACGCTGATCAACGTAATGGTTTTATCCAAAGCCTTAAAGATGATCCAAGCCAAAGTGCTAACGTTTTAGGTGAAGCTAAAAAACTTAATGACTCTCAAGCTCCAAAAGCTGATGCGCAACAAAATAACTTCAACAAAGATCAACAAAGCGCCTTCTATGAAATTTTGAACATGCCTAACTTAAACGAAGCGCAACGCAATGGTTTCATTCAAAGTCTTAAAGACGATCCAAGCCAAAGCACTAACGTTTTAGGTGAAGCTAAAAAATTAAATGAATCTCAAGCATCGAAAGCTGACAACAATTTCAACAAAGAACAACAAAATGCTTTCTATGAAATCTTGAACATGCCTAACTTGAACGAAGAACAACGCAATGGTTTCATCCAAAGCTTAAAAGATGACCCAAGTCAAAGTGCTAACCTATTGTCAGAAGCTAAAAAGTTAAATGAATCTCAAGCACCGAAAGCTGATAACAAATTCAACAAAGAACAACAAAATGCTTTCTATGAAATCTTACATTTACCTAACTTAAACGAAGAACAACGCAATGGTTTCATCCAAAGCTTAAAAGATGACCCAAGCCAAAGTGCTAACCTTTTAGCAGAAGCTAAAAAGCTAAATGATGCTCAAGCACCAAAAGCTGACAACAAATTCAACAAAGAACAACAAAATGCTTTCTATGAAATTTTACATTTACCTAACTTAACTGAAGAACAACGTAACGGCTTCATCCAAAGCCTTAAAGACGATCCTTCAGTGAGCAAAGAAATTTTAGCAGAAGCTAAAAAGCTAAACGATGCTCAAGCACCAAAAGAGGAAGACAATAACAAGCCTGGTAAAGAAGACAACAACAAACCTGGCAAAGAAGACGGCAACAAGCCTGGTAAAGAAGACAACAACAAACCTGGCAAAGAAGACGGCAACAAGCCTGGTAAAGAAGATGGCAACAAACCTGGTAAAGAAGACAACAAAAAACCTGGTAAAGAAGACGGCAACGGAGTACATGTCGTTAAACCTGGTGATACAGTAAATGACATTGCAAAAGCAAACGGCACTACTGCTGACAAAATTGCTGCAGATAACAAATTAGCTGATAAAAACATGATCAAACCTGGTCAAGAACTTGTTGTTGATAAGAAGCAACCAGCAAACCATGCAGATGCTAACAAAGCTCAAGCATTACCAGAAACTGGTGAAGAAAATCCATTCATCGGTACAACTGTATTTGGTGGATTATCATTAGCGTTAGGTGCAGCGTTATTAGCTGGACGTCGTCGCGAACTATAAAAACAAACAATACACAACGATAGATATCATTTTATCCAAACCAATTTTAACTTATATACGTTGATTAACACATTCTTATTTGAAATGATAAGAATCATCTAAATGCACTGAGCAACAAAAGATGTTGCTCAGTGCATTTTTTATTTATGAAAAGAAAACCATACGCTATGCGTATGGTTCAGAAAAGGTTCTACCATTGTCACAAAAAATGCATCTCTACG
>NZ_JBSZQY010000023.1:0-22913 GCF_054165785.1 Staphylococcus sp. SA22
TGCCCTTTTAGGGCTGGCCAGTAAGGAAGGCTTATAGCCGCAGAACAAACCACCCGTTCACACGGGTGGTTTTGATTAGTTTGTATTAATGTTTTTTTATGAAATGAAAGGCTAATAAATATATACGTTAACAGATTATGATGATATGAAGATTATTGATTTATTGCTGATAAAAATTACGTTTGAATGATGCTCGTATTTTTGAAGTAAGAAAAAGTTGTTTTTAAAATTACAACGAATTAAAAACAATGCCTTTTATATGTTGAAAGAGTATTGCAGATTAAATTATAATAATGACGAAGTGTAAAATTTAATGGGGGTTAATGTTCATGCGAAGACACGCGATAATTTTGGCAGCAGGTAAAGGCACAAGAATGAAATCTAAAAAGTATAAAGTGCTACACGAGGTTGCTGGGAAACCTATGGTCGAACATGTATTGGAAAGTGTGAAAGGCTCTGGTGTCGATCAAGTTGTAACCATCGTAGGACATGGTGCTGAAAGTGTAAAAGGACATTTAGGCGAGCGTTCTTTATACAGTTTTCAAGAGGAACAACTCGGTACTGCGCATGCAGTGCAAATGGCGAAATCACACTTAGAAGACAAGGAAGGTACGACGATCGTTGTATGTGGTGATACACCGCTCATCACAAAGGAAACATTAGAAACATTGATTGCGCATCACGAGGATGCTAATGCTCAAGCAACTGTATTATCTGCATCGATTCAACAACCATATGGATACGGAAGAATCGTTCGAAATGCGTCAGGTCGTTTAGAACGCATAGTTGAAGAGAAAGATGCAACGCAAGCTGAAAAGGATATTAATGAAATTAGTTCAGGTATTTTTGCGTTTAATAATAAAACGTTGTTTGAAAAATTAACACAAGTGAAAAATGATAATGCGCAAGGTGAATATTACCTCCCTGATGTATTGTCGTTAATTTTAAATGATGGCGGCATCGTAGAAGTCTATCGTACCAATGATGTTGAAGAAATCATGGGTGTAAATGATCGTGTAATGCTTAGTCAGGCTGAGAAGGCGATGCAACGTCGTACGAATCATTATCACATGTTAAATGGTGTGACAATCATCGATCCTGACAGCACTTTTATTGGTTCAGACGTTACAATTGGTAGTGATACAGTCATTGAACCAGGCGTACGAATTAACGGTCGTACAAAAATTGGTGAAGATGTTGTTATTGGTCAGTACTCTGAAATTAACAATAGTACGATTGAAAATGGTGCATGTATTCAACAGTCTGTTGTTAATGATGCTAGCGTAGGAGCGAATACTAAGGTCGGACCGTTTGCGCAATTGAGACCAGGCGCGCAATTAGGTTCAGATGTTAAGGTTGGAAATTTTGTAGAAATTAAAAAAGCAGATCTTAAAGATGGTGCCAAGGTTTCACATTTAAGTTATATTGGCGATGCTGTAATTGGCGAACGTACTAATATTGGTTGCGGAACGATTACAGTTAACTATGATGGTGAAAATAAATTTAAAACTATCGTCGGCAAAGATTCATTTGTAGGTTGCAATGTTAATTTAGTAGCACCTGTAACAATTGGTGATGATGTATTGGTGGCAGCTGGTTCCACAATCACAGATGACGTACCAAATGACAGTTTAGCTGTGGCAAGAGCAAGACAAACAACAAAAGAAGGATATAGGAAATAATCATTTACGTATTTAAAATGGCTAGGATAAAAGGATAATCCTATGTAATATTAATGTAATCTTTATGATTTAATGATTCGCATAGTAATGGAGTTACATTTTATATATAATAGTAATTGCGTAAGTAAATAATTGGAGGACTATAAATGTTAAATAATGAATATAAGAATTCGTCATTAAAGATTTTTTCATTGAAAGGAAACGAAGCATTAGCGCAAGAAGTTGCTGACCAAGTAGGAATTGAACTAGGTAAATGTTCAGTTAAACGTTTTAGTGATGGAGAAATTCAAATTAATATCGAAGAGAGTATTCGTGGTTGTGACGTATTTATTATTCAACCAACATCATATCCTGTAAATCTACATTTAATGGAATTATTAATTATGATTGATGCTTGTAAACGTGCTTCTGCAGCAACAATCAATATTGTAGTGCCATATTATGGATATGCAAGACAAGATAGAAAAGCCCGTAGCCGTGAGCCAATCACTGCTAAATTAGTTGCAAACTTAATCGAAACAGCTGGCGCAACTCGTATGATTGCGTTAGACTTACATGCACCACAAATTCAAGGATTCTTTGATATTCCAATTGACCACTTAATGGGTGTGCCAATTCTTGCTAAACATTTCAAAGATGATCCGAATATTAACCCAGAAGAATGTGTCGTTGTTTCACCAGACCATGGCGGTGTTACACGTGCACGTAAATTAGCTGACATTTTAAAAACTCCAATTGCAATTATAGATAAACGTCGCCCTAGACCAAATGTTGCTGAAGTGATGAACATTGTTGGTGAGATTGAAGGACGTACGGCAATTATTATTGACGATATTATTGATACAGCAGGTACAATCACTTTAGCTGCACAAGCATTAAAAGATAAAGGTGCTAAAGAAGTATATGCTTGTTGTACACACCCTGTTTTATCAGGACCGGCTAAAGAACGTATCGAAAATTCTGCTATAAAAGAATTAATCGTAACAAACTCAATTCATTTAGATGAAGATCGCAAACCATCTAACACTAAAGAATTATCTGTTGCTGGTTTAATCGCACAAGCTATCATTCGTGTATACGAAAGAGAATCAGTTAGCGTATTATTTGACTAATATTTAAAAGGTGTTTGACGAACATATTCCAAACGTGTATAATAGTTTCGTTCGTGATTATACGAATAAATAAACACTTGCAAGCAACGATTATGTTGATGGGTAAGTGAGGTGCTCGTTTTGAGCAAAAATGAAAGGTGGAAATGAGAATGGCTTCATTAAAGTCAATCATCCGTCAAGGTAAACAAACACGTTCAGATCTTAAACAATTAAGAAAATCTGGTAAAGTACCAGCAGTAGTATACGGTTACGGTACTAAAAACGTGTCAGTTAAAGTTGATGAAGTAGAATTCATCAAAGTTATCCGTGAAGTAGGTCGTAACGGTGTTATCGAATTAGGCGTTGGTTCTAAAACTATCAAAGTTATGGTTGCAGACTACCAATTCGATCCACTTAAAAACCAAATTACTCACATTGACTTCTTAGCAATCAATATGAGTGAAGAACGTACTGTTGAAGTACCAGTTCAATTAGTTGGTGAAGCAGTAGGCGCTAAAGAAGGCGGCGTAGTTGAACAACCATTATTCAACTTAGAAGTAACTGCTACTCCAGACAATATTCCAGAAGCAATCGAAGTAGACATTACTGAATTAAACATTAACGACAGCTTAACTGTTGCTGATGTTAAAGTAACTGGCGACTTCAAAATCGAAAACGATTCAGCTGAATCAGTAGTAACAGTAGTTGCTCCAACTGAAGAACCAACTGAAGAAGAAATCGAAGCTATGGAAGGCGAACAACAAACTGAAGAACCAGAAGTTGTTGGCGAAAGCAAAGAAGACGAAGAAAAAACTGAAGAGTAAGTTTAACTGATTACCATAAAGTTTTTATACTTTGTTAAACAAGCACTGTGCTTATTTTAATATAAGCATGGTGCTTTTTGTGTTATTATAAAGCTTAATTAAACTTTATTGCTTTGTACTAAAGTTAAATTAATTTTAGTGAGTAAAAGACATTAAACTCAACAATGATACATCATAAAAATTTTAATGTACTTGATTTTAAAATACATACTTACTAAGCTAAAGAATAATGATAATTGATGGCAATAGCGGAAAATAGATGTTGTCATTATAATAATAAATGAAATAATTATGTTGGAGGTAAACACGCATGAAATGTATTGTAGGTCTAGGTAATATAGGTAAACGTTTTGAACTTACAAGACATAATATCGGCTTTGAAGTCGTTGATTATATTTTAGAGAAAAATAATTTTTCATTAGATAAACAAAAGTTTAAAGGTGCATATACAATTGAACGAATGAACGGAGATAAAGTGTTATTTATCGAACCAATGACAATGATGAATTTGTCAGGTGAAGCAGTTGCACCGATTATGGATTATTACGATGTTAATCCAGAAGATTTAATTGTCTTATATGATGATTTAGATTTAGAACAAGGACAAGTTCGCTTAAGACAAAAAGGAAGTGCGGGCGGTCACAATGGTATGAAATCAATTATTAAAATGCTTGGTACAGACCAATTTAAACGTATTCGTATTGGTGTGGGAAGACCAACGAATGGTATGACGGTACCTGATTATGTTTTACAACGCTTTTCAAATGATGAAATGGTAACGATGGAAAAAGTTATCGAACACGCAGCACGCGCAATTGAAAAGTTTGTTGAAACATCACGATTTGACCATGTTATGAATGAATTTAATGGTGAAGTGAAATAATGACAATATTGACAACGCTTATAAAAGAAGATAATCTTTTTCAAGACCTTAATCAGGTATTTGGACAAGCAAACACACTAGTAACTGGTCTTTCCCCGTCAGCTAAAGTGACGATGATTGCTGAAAAATATGCACAAAGTAATCAACAGTTATTATTAATTACCAATAATTTATACCAAGCAGATAAATTAGAAACAGATTTACTTCAATTTGTAGATGCTGAAGAATTGTATAAGTATCCTGTGCAAGATATTATGACCGAAGAGTTTTCAACACAAAGCCCTCAACTGATGAGTGAACGTATTAGAACTTTAACTGCGTTAGCTCAAGGTAAGAAAGGGTTATTTATCGTTCCTTTAAATGGTTTGAAAAAGTGGTTAACTCCTGTTGAAATGTGGCAAAATCACCAAATGACATTGCGTGTTGGTGAGGATATCGATGTGGACCAATTTCTTAACAAATTAGTTAATATGGGGTACAAGCGGGAATCCGTGGTATCGCATATTGGTGAATTCTCATTGCGAGGAGGTATTATCGACATCTTTCCGCTAATTGGGGAACCAATCAGAATTGAGCTATTTGATACCGAAATTGATTCTATTCGGGATTTTGATGTTGAAACGCAGCGATCCAAAGATAATATTGAAGAAGTCGATATAACAACTGCAAGTGATTATATCATTACTGAAGAAGTGATTAGACATCTTAAAGAAGAGTTAAAAACTGCATATGAAAATACAAGACCCAAAATAGATAAATCAGTGCGCAATGATCTGAAAGAAACGTATGAAAGCTTTAAATTATTCGAAAGTACATACTTTGATCATCAAATACTACGTCGTTTAGTAGCGTTTATGTATGAAACACCTTCGACAATTATTGATTATTTCCAAAAAGATGCAATCATTGCGGTTGATGAATTTAATCGTATTAAAGAAACTGAAGAAAGTTTAACAGTAGAGTCTGATTCGTTTATTAGCAATATTATTGAAAGTGGTAATGGATTTATAGGACAAAGTTTTATAAAATATGATGATTTTGAAACATTGATTGAAGGCTATCCAGTCACTTATTTTTCATTATTCGCTACAACAATGCCGATAAAACTAAATCATATTATTAAATTTTCATGTAAACCTGTCCAACAATTTTATGGGCAATATGACATTATGCGTTCTGAATTTCAACGATTTGTTAACCAAAATTATCATATCGTGGTTTTGGTCGAAACCGAAACTAAAGTTGAACGTATGCAAGCGATGTTAAGTGAAATGCATATTCCATCAATAACAAAATTGCATCGCTCAATGTCATCGGGGCAAGCAGTGATTATTGAAGGCAGTTTATCTGAAGGATTTGAACTACCTGATATGGGATTAGTTGTCATTACTGAACGTGAGCTTTTTAAATCAAAACAGAAAAAGCAACGAAAACGTACGAAAGCTATCTCAAATGCTGAAAAAATTAAGTCTTACCAAGATTTAAATGTGGGAGATTATATTGTTCATGTGCATCATGGTGTTGGTAGATATTTAGGTGTTGAGACGCTCGAAGTAGGGCAAACACATCGTGATTATATTAAATTGCAATATAAAGGTACGGATCAACTATTTGTTCCAGTAGATCAAATGGATCAAGTTCAAAAATATGTAGCTTCGGAAGATAAGACGCCAAAATTAAATAAACTCGGTGGCAGTGAATGGAAAAAAACAAAAGCTAAAGTTCAACAAAGTGTTGAAGATATTGCTGAAGAGTTGATTGATTTATATAAAGAAAGAGAAATGGCAGAAGGTTATCAATATGGGGAAGACACAGCTGAGCAAACAACATTTGAATTAGATTTTCCATATGAACTTACGCCTGACCAAGCGAAATCTATCGATGAAATTAAAGATGACATGCAAAAATCGCGTCCAATGGATCGCTTGCTATGTGGTGATGTTGGTTATGGTAAAACCGAAGTTGCAGTGAGAGCAGCATTCAAAGCTGTAATGGAAGGCAAGCAGGTTGCATTTTTAGTTCCTACAACTATTTTAGCTCAGCAACATTATGAGACGTTAATTGAGCGTATGCAGGATTTTCCTGTTGAAATTCAATTAATGAGTCGTTTTAGAACGCCTAAAGAGATAAAACAAACTAAGGAAGGGCTTAAAACTGGGTTTGTTGACATAGTTGTTGGTACACACAAATTACTTAGTAAAGATATACAGTATAAAGATTTAGGGCTGTTGATTGTAGATGAAGAACAACGATTTGGTGTACGCCATAAAGAGCGTATTAAAACATTAAAACATAATGTAGATGTACTAACTTTGACTGCAACCCCAATACCTAGAACATTGCATATGAGTATGCTAGGTGTGCGCGATTTGTCAGTGATTGAAACGCCGCCAGAAAATCGTTTCCCAGTTCAAACATATGTATTAGAACAGAACATGAGTTTTATCAAAGAAGCTTTAGAAAGAGAACTATCTCGTGATGGCCAAGTATTTTATCTTTATAATAAAGTGCAATCCATTTATGAAAAACGAGAACAACTCCAGATGTTAATGCCAGATGCTAATATTGCAGTTGCTCATGGACAAATGACAGAGCGAGATTTAGAAGAAACGATGTTAAGTTTTATCAATAATGAATATGATATTTTAGTAACGACGACGATTATTGAAACAGGTGTCGATGTCCCAAATGCAAATACTTTGATCATTGAAGATGCAGATCGCTTTGGATTGAGTCAGTTGTATCAATTAAGAGGTCGTGTTGGTCGTTCAAGTCGTATTGGTTATGCATACTTCTTACATCCAGCAAATAAGGTACTAACTGAGACTGCAGAAGATCGATTACAAGCGATTAAAGAATTTACGGAGTTAGGCTCAGGATTTAAGATTGCGATGCGTGATTTGAACATTCGTGGTGCTGGTAATTTGTTAGGTAAACAACAGCACGGCTTTATTGATACAGTTGGATTTGATTTGTACAGTCAAATGTTAGAAGAAGCTGTAAATGAAAAACGTGGTATTAAGGAACAAGAATCTGAGGTGCCAGAAGTCGAAGTTGATTTAAACTTGGATGCATATTTGCCAACAGAATATATTGCAAATGAACAAGCTAAAATTGAAATCTATAAAAAGCTACGAAAAACTGAAACATTTGATCAAATTATCGACATTAAAGATGAATTAATTGATCGTTTCAATGATTATCCTGTTGAAGTAGCACGTTTGCTTGATATAGTGGAAATAAAAGTACACGCATTACATTCAGGTATCACGTTGATTAAAGATAAAGGGAAAATAATTGATATTCATTTATCTGTAAAAGCCACTGAAAATATTGATGGCGAAGTGCTTTTCAAAGCAACACAACCTTTAGGTAGAACAATGAAGGTTGGTGTTCAAAATAATGCAATGACAATTACTTTAACAAAACAAAATCAATGGCTTGATAGTTTGAAGTTCTTAGTTAAGTGCATTGAAGAAAGTATGAGAATCAGTGATGAAACATAAAGAAGCATTTAATGGCGTTGTCGTGTTAACTGCTGCATTAATTGTCATTAAAATTCTGAGTGCTGTATATCGAATTCCATATCAAAATATATTAGGCGATACAGGTTTGTATGCATATCAACAAGTGTATCCAATTGTAGCATTAGGAATGATATTATCGATGAATGCCATTCCTAGTGCAATTACACAAAATATAGGGAAGTATCATAGTGACGAAGCATATGCAAAAGCAGTCGCTTATATACAATTAGTTGGTATATTATTATTTATTGCTATTTTTGTGTTTGCGAACAATATTGCATATATGATGGGTGATAGCCATTTAACACCTATGATTCAAGCTGCAAGTTTAAGCTTTATATTTATAGGTATGCTTGGCGTGTTAAGAGGTTATTATCAATCTGCAAATAATATGACAGTTCCGGCTATTTCCCAGGTTATAGAACAAGTTATACGAGTAGGTATTATCATTGTTACTATTGTTATTTTTGTAGATAGAGGTTGGACGATATATGAAGCGGGAACAATTGCTATTTTAGCATCAACGATAGGTTTTTTAGGTTCTTCAATTTATTTAGTAGCGCACCGATCTTTTAAGTTTAAAATGGTAAATAACACTGCAAAGATCGTTTGGAAACAGTTCGCACTTTCGGTTTTGATTTTCGCTATCAGTCAATTAATCGTAATTTTATGGCAAGTGATTGATAGTGTTACTATTATTAAGTCACTTCAAGCGATACGCGTGCCATTCGATGTTGCCATAACTGAAAAAGGAGTCTATGACCGTGGTGCATCATTTATTCAGATGGGATTGATTGTAACTACAACATTTAGTTTTGCGCTCATTCCTCTGTTAAGTGACGCAATCAAAATGAATAATCAGGTACTTATGAATCGTTATGCAAATGCGTCATTAAAGATTACGATTTTAATAAGTACAGCAGCGGGAATAGGATTAATTAATTTATTGCCTTTAATGAACGGTGTATTTTTTAAGACGAATGATTTAACCTTAACATTAAGCGTTTATATGATTACGGTCATTTGTGTATCGTTAATTATGATGGATATGGCATTATTACAAGCTCAACATGCTGTGAGACCTATTTTTGTTGGTATGACGGCAGGATTGGTTATTAAATTTATACTTAATATCATTTTGATTCGGTTAAGTGGCATTATTGGTGCGAGCATTAGTACTGTTGTATCATTAATTATATTCGGTACGATTATCCATATTGCTGTCACGAGAAAATACCACTTACATGCGATGAGACGATTTTTTATCAATGTTGTTTTAGGTATGGTATTTATGTCAATTGTTGTTCAATGCGTGTTAAACATAGTGACAACACACGGTAGAATCACTGGACTCATTGAATTATTATGTGTAGCAGTATTAGGTATCATTGCATTGTTTTTCTATATTTTTAGATTTAATGTTTTGACATATAAAGAGTTAACTTATTTACCATTTGGTTCAAAGTTGTATCAAATTAAGAAAGGAAGACGTTGATGGCACATACCATTACGATTGTTGGCTTAGGAAACTATGGCATTGATGATTTGCCGCTAGGGATATATAAATTTTTAAAGACACAAGATAAAGTTTATGCAAGAACGTTAGATCATCCAGTTATAGAATCATTGCAAGATGAATTAACATTTCAGAGTTTTGACCATGTTTATGAAGCACATGACCAATTTGAAGATGTCTATAATGATATTGTGGCGCAATTGGTTGAAGCTGCTAATGAAAAAGATATTGTCTATGCGGTTCCGGGTCATCCTAGAGTTGCTGAGACAACTACAGTGAAATTACTGGCTTTAGCAAAAGACAATACTGATATAGATGTGAAAGTTTTAGGTGGGAAAAGCTTTATTGATGATGTTTTTGAAGCAGTTAATGTAGATCCAAATGATGGCTTCACACTGTTAGATGCGACATCATTACAAGAAGTAACACTTAATGTTAGAACGCATACATTGATTACGCAAGTTTATAGTGCAATGGTTGCTGCTAATTTGAAAATCACTTTAATGGAACGATATCCTGATGATTACCCTGTTCAAATTGTCACTGGTGCACGAAGCGATGGTGCGGATAACGTTGTGACATGCCCATTATATGAATTGGATCATGATGAAAATGCATTCAATAATTTGACGAGTGTATTCGTACCAAAAATCACAACACCGACATATTTGTATCATGACTTTGATTTTGCAACGGAAGTGATTGATACTTTAGTTGATGAAGATAAGGGTTGTCCATGGGATAAAGTGCAAACGCATGAAACGCTTAAACGTTATTTACTTGAAGAAACATTTGAATTGTTCGAAGCTATTGACAATGAAGATGATTGGCATATGATTGAAGAACTAGGAGATATTTTATTACAAGTGTTATTGCATACTAGTATTGGTAAAAAAGAAGGGTATATCGACATTAAAGAAGTGATTACAAGTCTTAATGCTAAAATGATTCGTAGACACCCACACATATTTGGTGATGCCAATGCTGAAACTATCGATGACTTAAAAGAAATTTGGTCTAAGGCGAAAGATGCTGAAGGTAAACAGCCAAGAGTTAAATTTGAAAAAGTATTTGCAGAGCATTTTTTAAATTTATATGAGAAGACGAAGGATAAGTCATTTGATGAGGCCGCGTTAAAGCAGTGGCTAGAAAAAGGGGAGAGTAATACATGAGATTAGATAAATATTTAAAAGTATCACGGTTAATAAAGCGACGTACGCTAGCAAAAGAAGTAAGTGATCAAGGTAGAATTACAATAAATGGTAATGTTGCTAAAGCTGGATCGGATGTTAAAGTTGAAGATGTGCTGACGATTCGCTTTGGTCAAAAATTAGTAACAGTTAAAGTAACTGCATTAAATGAACATGCATCTAAAGATAACGCGAAGGGCATGTATGAAATCATTGAAGAGCGTCGACTTGAAGAAGCGTAAATTGGAGGTGACAAGCAATGAAAAATAAAGTAGAACATATAGAAAATCAGTACACGTCGCAAGAGAACAAGAAAAAACAACGTCAAAAAATGAAAATGCGTGTTGTTCGTAGGCGTATTACAGTATTTGCGGGCGTATTACTTGCGATAATTGTTGTTTTATCAATCTTGCTTGTTGTCCAAAAACATCGCAATGATATTGATGCACAGGAGCGAAAAGCGAAAGAAGCACAGTTTCAAAAGCAACAAAATGAAGAAATTGCGTTAAAAGAAAAGTTGAATAATCTGAATGACAAAGATTATATTGAAAAAATTGCGCGTGATGATTATTACTTAAGCAACAAAGGTGAAGTGATTTTTAGGTTGCCAGAAGACAAAGATTCGTCTAGCTCAAAATCTTCGAAAAAATAAATCCAAATTGATTCAAAATTATCCGAGTATAGACATTGTGAAAAAATCCAAACAAGGATATAATAAGGGAAAATCGAATCAAATCGGGAGGATTTATTTAACATATGTCAATCGAAGTTGGAAATAAGCTTAAAGGTAAAGTCACTGGTATTAAAAAGTTTGGTGCATTCGTAGAATTACCTGAAGGAAAAAGTGGTTTAGTTCACATTAGTGAAGTCGCAGATAATTATGTTGAAAACGTAGAAGAGCACCTTTCTGTTGGTGATGAAGTAGACGTAAAAGTATTATCTATTGCTGATGATGGAAAAATTAGTCTTTCAATTAAGAAAGCTAAAGACCGTCCACGTAGACAACATACGAGTAAACCAAGTCATCAAAAACCAGTGCAAAAAGCCGAAGATTTTGAAAAGAAATTAAGCAATTTCTTAAAAGATAGTGAAGATAAATTAACTTCAATCAAACGTCAAACAGAATCTAGACGCGGTGGCAAAGGTTCTAGACGTTAATTAAAATAAATAAAGACTGTTTCGATAAGGAATATATTTAGAATGATGCGTATCGAATAATCGATTGCAGCGTTAGACAATCTAAGACTGTTTCTTAAATAAGGAGCAGTCTCTTTTATTTGTAATGATATAACTAAGACTTATACCATTTTTGAAAATTGTAAAAGTGAGGTGATGTTATGCAGTTAAATAGTAATGGTTGGCATGTTGATGACCATATTGTTGTCGCTGTTTCTACAGGTATTGATAGTATGTGTTTATTGTATCAACTACTAAATGATTATAAAGATAGTTACAGAAAACTAACATGTTTACATGTCAATCATGGCGTCAGGTCAGCTTCAATCGAGGAAGCCAGATTTTTAGAAGCATACTGCGAACGTCATCACATCGATTTACATATCAAAAAGTTGGATTTGTCGCATAGTCTCGACCGAAATAACAGCATTCAGAATGAAGCTCGAATTAAACGTTACGAATGGTTTGATGAAATGATGAATGTATTAGAAGCGGATGTATTGCTAACGGCGCATCATTTGGACGATCAATTAGAAACTATTATGTATCGCATTTTTAATGGGAAATCAACGCGTAATAAACTAGGATTTGATGAGTTATCGAAGCGAAAAGGTTATCAGATTTATCGACCACTTCTAGCTGTCTCTAAAAAAGAAATAAAACAATTCCAAGAGAGATATCATATACCATATTTTGAAGATGAATCTAATAAAGATAACAAATATGTTAGAAATGATATTCGTAATAGAATTATTCCAGCTATTGATGAAAATAATCAACTTAAAGTATCGCATTTATTAAAATTAAAACAATGGCATGATGAACAATATGATATTTTGCAATATTCAGCTAAACAATTTATTCAAGAATTTGTGAAGTTTGATGAACAGTCAAAATATTTAGAGGTTTCTAGACAAGCTTTTAATAACTTGCCAAACTCATTAAAGATGGTTGTGTTGGATTGCCTATTATCAAAGTATTATGAGTTGTTTAATATTAGTGCTAAAACATACGAAGAGTGGTTTAAACAATTTAGTAGTAAGAAAGCACAATTCAGTATTAATCTCACGGATAAATGGATAATTCAAATCGCATATGGTAAATTAATAATAATGGCTAAAAATAATGGCGATACATATTTTAGAGTTCAAACTATTGAAAAGCCAGGTAATTATATTTTTAACAAATATCGATTAGAGATACATTCTAATTTACCAAAATGTTTATTTCCGCTTACAGTGAGAACACGACAAAGTGGCGATGCATTTAAACTAAATGGGCGCGATGGTTATAAGAAAGTGAATCGCCTGTTTATAGATTGTAAAGTGCAACAGTGGGTTCGGGATCAAATGCCAATCATATTGGATAAACAACAGCGCATTATTGCGGTAGGAGATTTATATCAACAACAAACAATAAAACAATGGATTTTAATTAGTAAAAATGGAGATGAATAGCGTTATGCATAATGATTTGAAAGAAGTATTGTTAACTGAAGAAGATATTCAAAATATCTGTAAGGAATTGGGAGCACAATTAACAAAGGATTATCAAGGTAAACCATTAGTATGCGTGGGTATCTTAAAAGGCTCAGCAATGTTTATGTCAGATTTAATTAAACGAATTGATACCCATTTATCAATTGATTTCATGGATGTTTCTAGTTATCACGGAGGCACTGAGTCAACTGGTGAAGTTCAAATCATTAAAGATTTAGGTTCTTCTATTGAAAATAAAGACGTATTAATTATTGAAGATATCTTAGAGACTGGTACTACACTTAAGTCAATTACTGAATTATTACAATCTAGAAAAGTTAATTCATTAGAAATAGTTACTTTATTAGATAAACCAAACCGTCGTAAAGCGGACATTGAAGCTAAGTATGTAGGTAAAAAAATACCAGATGAATTTGTTGTTGGTTACGGTTTAGATTATCGTGAATTATACCGAAACTTACCATATATCGGCACGTTAAAACCCGAAGTGTATTCAAATTAATTTTTTAATCGATTTCAGTTATTATTACTATGCGTTTGAGAAATAATAGTGTAGACTCAAAAATATGAAAAATGTATTTCATATATATTTAATTTTAGGCAAGACATATGTCTTAAAAAGTTGAAAAATATAGAGATTGATAAAACTAACACAGGGTGTGAATGACATTGATGTTAAGCTCAATTACTAGCTTATAAAACATGTCATATGTTACAATTTTTGTTAGTTTTATTATGGGAAGTAGGAGGAAATGACGCATGCAGAAAGCTTTTCGCAATGTGCTAGTTATCGTAATAATAGGCGTTATTATTTTTGGTCTATTTTCATATTTAAACGGTAATGGAAATATGCCGAAACAGCTTACATATAATCAATTTACTGAGAAGTTGGAAAAAGGTGACCTTAAAACTTTAGAAATCCAACCACAACAAAATGTCTATATGGTAAGTGGTAAAACGAAAAATGATGAAGACTATTCATCAACTATTTTATATAACAACGAAAAAGAATTACAAAAAATTACTGATGCTGCTAAAAAGCAAAACGGTGTAAAATTAACGATTAAAGAAGAAGAAAAACAAAGTGTCTTTGTGAGTATACTTTCAACATTAATTCCAGTTGTAGTCATAGCGTTATTATTTATTTTCTTCCTAAGCCAAGCACAAGGTGGCGGTAGTGGCGGTCGTATGATGAACTTTGGTAAATCTAAAGCAAAAATGTACGATAATAATAAACGTCGTGTTCGTTTCTCTGATGTAGCAGGGGCAGATGAAGAAAAACAAGAATTAATTGAAATTGTTGATTTCTTGAAAGATAATAAAAAATTCAAAGAAATGGGATCTAGGATTCCTAAAGGTGTCTTACTTGTTGGACCTCCAGGTACTGGTAAAACATTACTTGCTAGAGCGGTTGCAGGTGAAGCAGGCGCACCATTCTTCTCTATTAGTGGTTCAGACTTTGTAGAGATGTTTGTTGGTGTTGGTGCGAGCCGTGTTCGTGACTTATTCGATAATGCTAAGAAAAACGCGCCTTGTATCATCTTTATCGATGAGATTGATGCTGTTGGTCGTCAACGTGGTGCAGGTGTTGGTGGCGGTCATGATGAACGTGAACAAACCCTAAACCAATTATTAGTTGAAATGGATGGATTCGGTGAAAATGAAGGTATCATTATGATAGCTGCTACAAACCGTCCTGATATCCTTGACCCAGCCTTATTACGTCCAGGTCGTTTTGATAGACAAATTCAAGTTGGTCGTCCAGATGTGAAAGGCCGTGAAGCAATTCTTCATGTTCATGCTAAAAATAAACCACTTGATGAAACGGTTGATTTAAAAGCAATTTCACAACGTACACCTGGTTTCTCAGGTGCTGATTTAGAGAACTTATTAAATGAAGCATCTTTAATTGCTGTACGTGAAGGTAAAAAGAAAATTGACATGAGAGATATCGAAGAGGCAACGGATAGAGTTATAGCCGGACCTGCTAAGAAATCTCGAGTTATTTCTAAGAAAGAACGTAATATTGTTGCTCATCACGAAGCTGGTCATACAATTATCGGTATGGTACTTGATGAGGCAGAAGTAGTGCATAAAGTTACTATTGTTCCACGTGGACAAGCAGGTGGTTATGCAATGATGCTACCTAAACAAGATCGTTTCTTAATGACTGAACAAGAGTTATTAGATAAAATCTGTGGTTTACTTGGTGGACGTGTATCAGAAGATATTAACTTTAACGAAGTATCAACAGGTGCTTCAAATGACTTCGAACGTGCAACACAAATCGCACGCTCAATGGTTACACAATATGGTATGAGTAAAAAATTAGGACCATTACAGTTCGGTCATAGCAATGGTCAAGTATTCTTAGGTAAAGATATGCAAGGTGAGCCTAATTATTCAAGCCAAATCGCATATGAAATTGATAAAGAAGTTCAACGAATCGTTAAAGAACAATACGAACGTTGTAAACAAATTTTATTAGAGCACAAAGAACAGTTAATTTTAATTGCTGAAACATTATTAACAGAAGAAACATTAGTTGCTGAACAAATTCAATCATTATTCTACGAAGGTAAATTACCTGAAATTGATTATGATGCAGCTAAAGTTGTTAAAGATGAAGATTCTGAATTTAATGATGGTAAATTCGGTAAATCTTATGAAGAGATTCGTAAAGAGCAATTAGAAGATGGACAACGTGACGAAAGTGAAGATCGTAAAGAAGAAAAAGATATTGCTGAGGATAAAAAAGAAGCTGATAAATCTGATGAAAAAGATGAACCAGCACATCGACAAGCCCCAAATATCGAAAAACCTTACGATCCAAATCACCCAGACAATAAATAATCGATTATATTCAGTACCTCTTTCTATGATAAAGTTATAGAAAGAGGTACTTTTTAGCATTTTAAATAATTAGAAAGTTGTTTATCAGTTTTATAGTAAGCGATAAAATCGTTGTACGATGAATTAACTATCAAACAAGTTGCTTCATTATTTAGAATGATGGGTGTAGAATAAGTACAATTGTTGCATTTTATGAAGTAAAGTAATTTTTAAAATATAGAGTAATAGAGGAGATTGAAATAATGACACACGATTATATTGTTAAAGCATTAGCATTTGATGGGGAGATTAGGGCTTATGCTGCTTTGACAACTGAAACTGTTCAAGAAGCACAAACGAGACATTATACATGGCCGACAGCATCTGCTGCAATGGGAAGAACAATGACAGCAACAGCTATGATGGGCGCAATGTTGAAAGGTGATCAAAAATTAACTGTCACTGTAGATGGCCAAGGACCTATTGGACGAATTATTGCCGATGCAAATGCTAAAGGCGAGGTGCGTGCTTATGTAGACCATCCACAAACTCATTTTCCATTAAATGAGCAAGGTAAACTTGATGTAAGACGAGCAGTAGGGACAAATGGATCTATTATGGTTGTTAAAGATGTTGGAATGAAAGACTATTTCTCTGGAGCAAGTCCAATTGTTTCAGGAGAACTTGGTGAAGATTTTACTTATTATTATGCTACAAGTGAACAAACACCTTCATCGGTAGGTCTTGGTGTATTGGTAAATCCTGATAATACGATTAAAGCAGCAGGAGGATTTATCATTCAAGTTATGCCAGGTGCCAAAGATGAAACAATTTCAAAATTAGAAAAAGCAATTAGTGAAATGACACCAGTTTCTAAATTAATTGAACAAGGATTAACGCCAGAAGGATTACTAAACGAAATCTTAGGTGAAGACCATGTGCAAATTTTAGAGAAAATGCCTGTTCAATTTGAATGTAATTGTAGTCATGAGAAATTTTTAAATGCTATTAAAGGATTGGGCGAGGCTGAGATTCAAAATATGATTAAAGAAGATCATGGTGCTGAAGCAGTATGTCATTTCTGTGGAAATAAATATAAATATACTGAAGAAGAATTAAACGTGTTGCTAGAAAGTTTAGCGTAATTTAATTTAAATCAATACGCTAAAATGTTTATTTTTAGCGGTTTAGTGAAATGTAGAACTAAATAGTTGTATAATCCTTAGTGATTTTGTTTGCTTTCTAGAATTTATTTGATAAAATAATTCTATATCCGATAAATAAACTAAGATTTCAACAACTAACTAAAAAGGAGTGTTCTTAATGGCACAAAAACCAGTAGATAATATTACTCAAATTATTGGCGGTACACCGGTAGTCAAATTGAGAAATGTAGTAGATGACAATGCAGCAGATGTTTATGTAAAATTGGAATATCAAAATCCAGGTGGTTCTGTAAAAGATAGAATTGCTTTAGCAATGATTGAAAAAGCAGAGCGAGAAGGCAAAATTAAACCTGGCGATACAATTGTAGAACCAACAAGTGGTAATACAGGTATCGGTTTAGCATTTGTATGTGCTGCTAAAGGATATAAAGCAGTATTTACTATGCCCGAAACAATGAGCCAAGAGCGTCGTAATTTATTAAAAGCATACGGTGCGGAATTAGTTTTAACGCCTGGATCAGAAGCGATGAAAGGTGCAATTAAAAAAGCTAAAGAATTAAAAGAAGAACATGGTTACTTCGAGCCACAACAATTTGAAAACCCTGCGAACCCTGAAGTTCATGAGTTAACTACAGGTCCTGAGTTATTACAACAATTTGAAGGGAAAACTATCGATGCGTTCCTAGCTGGTGTTGGTACTGGTGGTACGTTATCTGGTGTAGGTAAAGTTCTGAAAAAAGAATATCCTAACATCGAAATTGTTGCTATAGAGCCTGAGGCTTCTCCAGTATTGAGCGGTGGTGAGCCAGGTCCACATAAATTACAAGGTTTAGGTGCTGGATTTATTCCAGGTACTTTGAATACAGAAATCTATGACAGTATTATTAAAGTAGGAAATGATACAGCGATGGAAATGTCTCGTCGAGTTGCTAAAGAGGAAGGTATTTTAGCAGGTATTTCATCAGGTGCTGCGATTTATGCTGCCATTCAAAAAGCAAAAGAATTAGGAAAAGGTAAAACAGTAGTAACAGTATTGCCAAGTAATGGTGAGCGCTACTTATCAACACCTTTATATTCATTCGATGACTAATTAATGTCATTTAAAAGAGTGAGTTATCTTTTTGAGATAACTTGCTCTTTTTTTCTACCATGTATAATTTTAAAAATATGAGCGTTAAATTAAACATTTTTCTGATAAAAACATCCAGTGAATGATAAGATAATAAACGTACATACTAATAACTAGTAAATCGCAGAAGTAAATTTTATTAGAGTTAAACAATACATGATTAAAGGATGGTTAACATGACTAAAACAAAAATTATGGGCATATTAAACGTCACACCTGATTCATTCTCAGATGGTGGAAAATTTAATAATGTTGAATCAGCAGTAACTAGAGTGAAAGCGATGATGGATGAAGGTGCTGACATTATAGATGTTGGAGGTGTTTCAACGAGACCCGGCCATGAAATGGTTTCATTAGAAGAAGAGCTGAACAGAGTATTACCTGTTGTTGAGGCTATTGTCGGTTTTGATGTGAAAATTTCAGTCGATACATTTCGAAGTGAGGTTGCTGAAGCTTGTTTAAAGCTAGGTGTTGATATTATTAATGATCAATGGGCGGGGCTGTATGATCATCATATGTTCCAAGTTGTAGCCAACTACGATGCGGAAATTGTTTTAATGCATAATGGCAATGGCGAACGTGAGGAACCAGTTGTTGAAGAAATGTTGACATCTTTACTTGCACAAGCCCATCAAGCTAAAATGTCAGGTGTTTCAGTAGATAAAATTTGGCTAGATCCGGGAATTGGTTTTGCCAAGACAAGAGAAGAGGAAGCTGAAGTAATGGCAAGGCTGGATGAACTTGTGGCCACAGGGTATCCAGTTTTATTAGCGACAAGCCGGAAACGTTTCACTAAAGAGATGATGGGTTATGATACAACACCGGTTGAAAGGGATGAAGTGACTGCTGCAACGACAGCGTATGGTATTATGAAGGGTGTTAAAGCAGTACGCGTACATAATGTTGCGTTAAATGCTAAATTAGCTAAAGGTATAGATTTTTTAAAGGAGAATGAAAATGCAAGACACAATCTTTCTTAAAGGTATGCGCTTTTATGGATATCATGGTGCTTTATCGGCTGAAAATGAAATAGGGCAAATTTTTAAAGTGGATGTAACTTTGAAAGTAGACTTAGCTGAAGCTGGTCGTACTGATAATGTTATTGATACAGTTCATTATGGTGAAGTGTTCGAAGAGGTTAAATCAATTATGGAAGGTAAGGCCGTTAATTTACTTGAGCATCTAGCTGAACGTATTGCAAATCGTATAAATTCACAATATAATCGTGTAATGGAAACGAAAGTGAGAATCACTAAAGAAAACCCACCGATTCCGGGTCATTATGATGGAGTAGGTATCGAAATAGTGAGGGAGAATAAATGATTCAAGCATACTTAGGATTAGGTAGTAATATTGGTGATAGAGAAAGCCAGTTAAACGATGCTATAAAGATTTTGAATGAATATGATGGTATTAACGTATCTAATATTTCTCCGATTTATGAAACAGCACCAGTTGGGTATACTGAGCAACCTAACTTTTTAAATTTGTGTGTTGAAATTCAAACAACACTCACAGTATTACAACTGTTGGAATGTTGTTTGAAGACAGAAGAATGTTTACACCGTGTTAGAAAGGAACGATGGGGTCCTAGAACTTTAGATGTGGATATCTTGTTGTATGGAGAAGAAATGATAGATTTACCAAAACTGTCGGTGCCACATCCGAGAATGAATGAACGTGCATTTGTTTTAATCCCATTAAATGATATAGCAGCAAATGTCATAGAACCACGTTCGAAATTGAAAGTGAAAGATTTAGTTTTTGTCGATGACAGTGTAAAGAGATATAAATAATGTATTGTTGAGAACATTCATATTTATTGGGAATAGATGATTGATTATTGGAGATGTTTCCGCATTTTGATTATCTCTAAATGCATTTGATTTCGAATTAGTATATGATGATTTAGTATGTGTTAGAATTAAGTTATTTCATAAAATCAAAGTAAACAATATTTGATAAATTGCTGTAATTTATTTGGGCTTTTGTTGAAGTTTGTGGAAGAAAATTTTATACATTTACTCAGGGTTGTATTAATGATAATCGTATTTTAAATGAATAAGTAATTCATAAACGAAAACAGAAATAGCTTTATTACATTTACAACCTCTTGTAAAATTAAAAAAGTGATAAAATTGATGTTATGAATATAAGAAAACATGCTACATCATAACTTTAAGGTGTAATGGTTAATGATAAAGTATTAGAAACATCGAAAGAGATGTATGTTGAGCAAAAATGTCTGATATTTTATAAAACTTTAAAGGAAAATGTTTGAGTGTACCAGTTGGAATACTAAAGGATTACAACAAGTTAAAGGAGAGAAAGTTATGTCAGAAGAAATGAATGACCAAATGTTGGTTCGACGTCAAAAATTACAAGAATTATATGATCTTGGTATAGACCCGTTTGGTTCTAAATTTGACCGTTCAGGTTTATCTAGTGATTTGAAAGAAGAGTGGGACCAGTATTCTAAAGAAGAATTGGTAGAAAAAGAAGCGGATAGTCATGTCGCTATAGCTGGACGATTAATGACTAAGCGTGGTAAAGGTAAAGCAGGATTTGCACACGTTCAGGACTTAGCTGGACAAATTCAAATTTACGTTCGTAAAGATCAAGTTGGTGATAACGAATTTGATTTATGGAAAAATGCTGATTTAGGCGATATCGTTGGTGTTGAAGGTGTAATGTTCAAAACAAATACTGGCGAATTATCGGTTAAAGCGAAGAAATTCACGCTACTAACTAAATCATTGCGACCATTACCGGATAAATTCCACGGTTTACAGGATATTGAACAGAGATATCGTCAAAGATATTTAGATTTAATTACGAACGAAGATAGCACTCGTACATTTATTAATCGTAGTAAAATCATTCAAGAAATGCGTAATTATTTAAATAATAAAGGTTTCTTGGAAGTAGAAACACCTATGATGCACCAAATTGCTGGTGGCGCAGCTGCTAGACCATTTGTAACACATCATAATGCATTAGATGCAACGTTATACATGCGTATTGCTATTGAGTTGCATTTGAAACGTTTAATTGTCGGTGGACTTGAAAAAGTATATGAAATTGGTAGAGTATTCCGTAATGAAGGTGTATCAACTAGACATAACCCTGAATTCACAATGATTGAATTATATGAAGCATATGCAGATTATCATGACATTATGGATTTAACAGAATCTATGGTGAGACATATTGCCAATGAAGTATTAGGTTCTGCAAAAGTACAATATAATGGGGAAACGATTGATTTAGAATCTGCATGGACTCGTTTGCATATTGTTGATGCTGTAAAAGAAGCTACTGGTGTAGATTTTTATGAAGTTAAAAGTGATGAAGAAGCTAAAGCTTTAGCTAAAGAACATGGTATTGAAATTAAAGATACAATGAAATATGGTCATATTTTAAATGAATTCTTTGAGCAAAAAGTTGAAGAAACACTTATTCAGCCAACGTTTATCTATGGTCATCCGACTGAAATTTCACCTTTAGCGAAGAAAAATCCTGAAGATCCTAGATTTACTGATCGTTTCGAATTGTTCATTGTAGGTAGAGAGCATGCAAATGCATTTACTGAATTAAATGATCCTATTGATCAAAAAGGTCGTTTTGAAGCGCAACTTGTTGAAAAAGCGCAAGGTAATGATGAAGCGCATGAAATGGATGAAGATTACATTGAAGCGTTAGAATATGGTATGCCTCCGACAGGTGGTCTTGGTATCGGTATTGACAGATTAGTTATGTTATTAACTGACTCTCCATCAATCAGAGACGTATTATTATTCCCTTATATGAGACAAAAATAAATGACGTTGATTGTTAGTAAGAGCTCTCGTGTATACAACATGTGTATGCGAGGGTTTTCTTAATTATGGTAATTAGTTCGTGTTTGAATGTTTTTGATAGTAATAGTTAACGATAATGGTGCTATTTTTGACTGTTAAACAAGGTAGTTAGCTGATAGATGAAAATGACGATACGTATATAGAGTAGTTCTGATGAGAAATGTTAATGATAGACATTGAGATATCTTATAACAAAAATTGCTATATTAGTATAATTTATCTTAATAAGCTATAAAAGTACTTTAAAATTGTATAGAATGTGTATGGTTTTGTACATATGTGTATGATAGAATACTAAAAGTGTTGTGAATTAGAGAGCACGAGAAATGTCAGTTTTGAAGAATAAAAAAGTTGATTAAAAGTGTTGACTTTATCAATTGAATGAAGTAATATATAAAAGTCGTCAAAAACAGACGAAACACACTAAAAGCTGGTGTGACAAAGTTCACAACAAAGTGTAAAATTAACTATTGCACCTTATTAATTAAGCGTGTATCATAAATAAGTAAGTTATTTTGTCTGGTGACTATAGCAAGGA
>NZ_JBSZQY010000024.1:0-21595 GCF_054165785.1 Staphylococcus sp. SA22
AGAAGGAAATTACTTAGCAAACAATTTTGTACATTCTTATACAATCATTTATGTACATTTTTATATTGACATTTACACCTATAACTGAAGAACGTTTAATATTTGTTACTAACAAAGAGATGAAAGATTTCAAATTAAACGATATTCAAAACCATACATTACTTGTTACTGAAAAAGGGTGTAGTTACAGAGAACAGTTAGAAAAGATTCTCTATAAATATAGCTTTTCAACAAAACAAATGATTGAATTTCTAGGAATTGAGTCATTGAAAAAACACTTAAAAAATTCAGATGGGATTGCGCTATTGCCGGAGTTTATTGTTGCAGATGAATTAGAAAATAAAAGTTTGTTTCAAATAGATGTCGATGTCGATATTACGAATTTAGAAACAACTTTGATAATTAATCCTGAATCCAGTAAGCAAGTACTAGAATCTTTTGTAAAAGATGTCTTTTTATAAATATTGGTGAAAACGTGTAGTTATAGTGAAACTTAAAGATAATCATTTATTGGAAAGGACATAGGAGCAATTACAATTTCCAAACAAGGTACACGAGTGCCTCTGAATTTATCGGCACGCTTTTACATAGATCAAAAGAACGCGCACTAAAATAATCAGTTTATCTATGTAACTTACATCTTTTATACTACAGAAGTATTTGAATCACCATATTTAACTTTTAAGTTTGTACTACTATGAAGTAATCTAACTACCACTTTAGTCAATACAAATATAACGGAAAGATAATTAAGTGAGTGCTCATTCAAGGGTGCTCTTTTTTCATGTATTTATTGAACAAAAATAAAGATGCTTAAGAAATTTATAAAAAGTTTTATAATCATTTACTGATATTCGTGAATAGTTATAGTATTTGTTCAATATTGAATTACTGGTCATACAGATCTATTTTACCAGTGAGAAGTCTACAAAGAATTATTGGATAGTTATGGTATTGATAATATAAGAATATTTTTGAAAAAACTCAAATATGGTTAATTTATTTGTTAAAATAACATTAAGTATAAAAACAGGGAACAAGGTGGGTTATCATGAATCAATTGGTAAATGATACGTTATCGGCTTGGTTGTTGATTGAATCTTTAAGTCCAGGAGAAGTTAGTTTTACAGCGGAAGATATATTATTAGCTGAAAATTTTAAAAATGGTGCAAAGCAAGCACAACTTCAAAGTTTTGATGAATATTTTGAAATATGGAATGATGAACGCTTTATTATATCAGAAGAAAAATCAGAGATTGGCGAAATCATTTTTAAATTTTACAGACATTGTTTCCGCTATAATGAAATTAATTTGAAAATTCAGGATATTTTTGATGATTATTCAGATATTCATAATCCAAATGGGACACACTGTTATGGTTACACATTTAATATAGATAAACACGGTAAAGTGATAGTTGATTCTATACATATTCCGATGATTATGAGTGCATTGAAAGAAATTGAAAAGAACAAAAATGCCAATATAGAAGAAAAATTTAATGATTCTGTTGAAAAATTTGTTCAAAAAGTAAAAGAAATTTTAGCAGATGAACCAATTAATGAATTTAAATTGAAGAAGATAGACAAAGCTTATGATGAGTACTTTTCTGTATTAAATTCAAAGAAAGATGGATTATTTGCGCATTATGTAGCAATAGAATATGTGAAAGATAGTGATTTACCACAGCCGGAATTTAACAGCTTCTTCATAAGTGATATTGAGAAAGCAAGAAAATCTCCCAACCAAACTTTAATTGATTACATTGAAGGTGTAGAAGAAAGTCAGCGCATAGAAGTAGATGAAAATAAAGAAATGTTTGACAAATTTTTACATCCTTCACGTTTGCCTGATGGACGCTGGCCATCACAGACTGAGTTTAGATTGTCTTTAATGCAACAACTTGCTGTAAACCAAATCACGAGTGGTAATGAAAGAATAAGTTCTGTTAATGGGCCACCAGGGACAGGTAAGACGACTTTATTAAAAGATATATTTGCTCATCTAGTAGTTGAAAGAGGCAAAGAGTTAGCCAAACTAAATAATCCTAAAGATGCATTTGTCAAAACAAAAATTCATGAAACAGATGATAAATACGTCTATTTACTTCAGGAATCTATTGCTAAATATAAGATGGTAGTTGCGTCTAGTAATAATGGCGCTGTTGAAAATATATCTAAAGATTTACCGAAAATTGAAGAAATTATAAGAAATCCTGAAAAATGTAAATTCCCGGAATATGAAACAGCTTATGCAAATTTAGCATATGAATTAAAAGATTTTGCTGAAATAGCTGAAGATTTGATTGGGGAAAGTGCCTGGGGCTTATTTTCTGGGGTGTTTGGAAAAAGTACCAATATTAATCAAGTATTGGATCACATGTTAAAACAAGATGTGAATGATATTGGCTTTGCTAGATTACTTCAAAATGAAAATAATCGTATGGGTTATCACGAGTTAATGACTGAATGGCAAGCACATCAACGTGCATTTTTAGAAGAGTTGAAGCATGTTGAAATGTTAAAAGAAGAATCTATTAGAGCCTATGATGTTTATAAAAGTTGTGAGTCTTACTCTAAGATGGAACATGAACTAAATAGCAAAAAAATGAATGTTAAGGAAAAGTTGAATCATTTAGAAATTCAAATATCTTGTGACAATAAAGAAATTGAAGATTTGGATGATCGAATTAATTATAATACAAAGCAAATAGAAACTTTAAATGAGTTAATTAAATCCATCAAAGAAAGCAACAAAGGTTTTATTAACAAACTGAAGGCGATGTTTAACTCAGAAGAAGATGAAAGCTATAAAGATCATAATAAAGAGAAGCAACAATTATTAACACAACAGTTAGAGTTAGAGAAATGTAAAAAAAACAAACATGAAGACCTTGTTAGCAAACTAAAAGAAAAAGAGAAATTAATTAAACAATTAACTAAAGTACAGTTGCAATTAGACGAGTTAAATTCACAGTTACAAGAGTTAGAAGCATATCGTATTGAGTCAAAAATTACAATTCCAGAAAAAGATTTTTGGAGTGACAACAATTATGATGAGCGCCAAGTTACTAATTTGTGGACGAGTGACGAACTTCAATATAGACGTGCCATGCTCTTTTTAAGAGCAATGATATTGCATAAATTATTATTGATTGCTAATAATACAACTATTTATTATGCGATTAATGATTTTAAAGATAGAAGAAAATTAATTGATGCAAATCCAGATAAAGTACACAACGCATGGAATGTGATGCATTTAATATTTCCAGTAGTTAGTACGACGTTTGCAAGCTTTAAATCTATGTATGGGGGCATACCAAAAGATTTCATAGACTACTTATTTATTGATGAAGCAGGACAAGCAATACCTCAAGCAGCTGTGGGAGCATTATATCGTTCAAAAAAAGTTGTAGCTGTAGGTGATCCGATTCAAATAGAACCGGTTGTGACTTTAGAAAGTCATTTAATTGATAACATTCGTAAAAATTATCATGTTCCGGAATATCTAGTTTCTAAAGAAGCTTCTGTGCAGTCTGTTGCAGACAACGCCAATCAATATGGCTTTTGGAAATCTGATGCTACTGATAGTAATCAAAAAACCTGGATAGGCATACCTTTATGGGTGCACAGACGATGTTTAAAACCTATGTTCACGATAGCTAAACAAATCGCTTATAATAATAAAATGGTGCTACCTAGTAATATTACAAACGTAGGTAAGACCGGTTGGTATGACGTTAAAGGAAACTCAGTACAAAAACAATTTGTGAAAGAGCATGGCGAAAAAGTAGTGGGATTATTAGCTGATGATTGGATTGAAGCAATTAAGGAAGGTAAGAATGAACCGAGCTCATTTGTAATATCGCCTTTTTCAGCAGTACAGCAACAGATTAAACGTATGTTAAAGCAACAACTACCGACTAGAATTGATATTGAACGTACAAAAATTAATCAATGGGTCGATAAATCCATTGGTACTGTTCATACTTTTCAAGGTAAAGAGGCTCAGAAGGTGTATTTTGTAATAGGTACTGATAATACCCAAGATGGTGCTGTGAACTGGTCATGCGAAAAACCAAACTTGTTAAACGTTGCAGTGACAAGAGCTAAAAAGGAATTTTATGTAATTGGTGACATGCAAAGAATACAGTCGAAACCATTTTATGAGACGATTTTTAAAGAAAGAAATGTAAAATGAAATTGAAAATAACAGCATTTCTATAGGCTAATCAAGTGATACTTAATAACCGCGCAATTTATACATTTTAAAAGGAGTAAAATTGAATAATGAAGAAATTTAACAACTGGATATTAAATGCAATAAGTGGATCTCAAACAGACAAGAATGGAACAACTGAAGAATTAAAAGGCGCAAAATTTATCATTTTATATGCATATTCAATGCTCGTTTTGCTTGCGATAGTAATTTCTAACATATTCATTCACATTTTGGAGCCTAAATTATCAATCACCACTCAAATCATCATCGTTTTGATTTTAATTGAATCACTAATTGGACTACGTTTCTTTAAAGGGTACGATGTTAGGCGTGGCAAAGATAAAGAAAATAAGAAAAATAGTAAGGATTTCGTTAAACTAAAATCAATTTTAGTAGCAATTTTATTTACATCATTGGCGCTGACAGCAGGTACTGTAGCTGATATATACGGTTTCACTGACTTAGGAAATACTAGAAGTGATTTAATCGTTTGGAGCATAGGTGGTATTATATTTGGCCTCGTATGTTACACAATGGAAGATAAAAAATAACGATAAGGAGCTGGCGATTATAAAGCTAGCTCCTTAAATTTTACGTACAACTATAAAGTTAAATCACATGGTTTGAATCACATGTCAATAATTCCCATAATACATTATTAAAACATCAATTAAATAAGTTTTAAAATTTTACACATATTTTTATTTAAAAAAGATGTATAATTAATGTATTAAATATAGAAAGAAGTTGATATTATGAAAAAGTGTATTAAGACTTTGTTTTTAAGTATCATTTTAGTAGTGATGAGTGGTTTATATCATTCAGCACATGCGTCAGATTCGTTGAGTAAAAGTCCAGAAAATTGGATGAGTAAACTTGATGAAAGCAAACGTTTAACTGAGATTAATATACCGGGTTCACATGATAGTGGCTCATTCACTTTAACTGATCCGGTAAAATCAGTTTGGGCAAAGACTCAAGATAAAGATTACCTTACACAAATGAAGTCAGGAGTCAGATTTTTTGATATTAGAGGCAGAGCAAGTGCTGATAATATGATTTCGGTTCATCACGGCATGGTTTATTTGCATCATGAACTAGGGAAATTTTTAGATGATGCTAAATATTACTTGAGTGCTTATCCAAATGAAACAATTGTGATGTCTATGAAAAAGGACTACGATAGCGATTCTAAAGTTACGAAGACATTTGAAGAGATTTTTAGAGAATATTATTATAATAACCCGCAATATCAAAATCTTTTTTACACAGGAAGTAATGCGAATCCTACTTTAAAAGAAACAAAAGGTAAAATTGTCCTATTCAATAGAATGGGTGGTACATACATAAAGAGTGGTTATGGTGCTGACACGTCAGGTATTCAATGGGCAGACAATGCGACATTTGAAACGAAAATTAATAATGGTAGCTTAAATTTACAAGTACAAGATGAGTATAAAGATTACTATGATAAAAAAGTTGAAGCTGTTAAAAATTTATTGGCTAAAGCAAAAACGGATAGTAACAAAGACAATGTATATGTGAATTTCTTGAGTGTGGCGTCTGGAGGCAGTGCATTTAATAGTACTTATAACTATGCATCACATATAAATCCTGAAATTGCAAAAACGATTAAAGCAAATGGGAAAGCTAGAACGGGTTGGCTGATTGTTGACTATGCAGGGTATCCGTGGCCAGGATATGATGATATTGTAAGCGAAATTATAGATAGTAATAAATAAGGATTCAATAATGATATTAAGACGAGTATGAAAATAGTTAGATTCTAATTATTTTCACTACTCGTTTTTATTTTGAAAATAAGTAATGATTCAACAATATTATAAATTGAACAGATTGTTTGTGAAATTTTTGATAATATTAAAGTGAAAAAGTGTTATAAATTGATATTAATATGTAATTTGCAAAAGTAAATCATTTTAAAAAGAAGAGAGTTGTAAGGTGATGAAACGATTAAATAAATTAATGCTAGGTATTAGTTTCTTATTTTTAACAATTTTTATTGGTGGTTGTGGCATAGGTAAAGAAGCGGAAATTAAGAAAAGTTTTGAAAAAACATTAAGTATGTATCCGATTAAAAACCTAGAGGATTTATATGATAAAGAAGGTTATCGTGATGATCAGTTTGATAAAAAGGATAAAGGGACGTGGATTATTAATTCTCAAATGGCGACTCAAAATAAAGGAAAAGCTCTAAAAACAAATGGAATGCTTTTGAAAATAAATAGAAATACAAGAAGTGCAAAAGGATTTTACTATGTTAATGCGATAAAGAATGATGAGGATGGTAGACCTCAAGATAATCAAATAGAATATCCGGTTAAAATGGTCGACAATAAAATCATTCCAACTAAAGATATCAATGACGAAAAAATAAAAAAAGAAATCGAAAACTTTAAGTTCTTTGCGCAATATGGCAACTTTAAAGATTTGTCGGAGTACAAAGATGGCGATATATCATACAATCCAGAGGTGCCGAGTTATTCAGCCAAATATCAATTAACGAATGATGATTATAATGTAAAGCAATTACGTAAAAGATTTAATATACCAACGAATAAAGCACCAAAGTTATTGTTGAAAGGTACAGGTAATTTAAAAGGCTCATCAGTTGGATATAAAGATATTGAATTTACTTTCGTGGAGAAAAAAAGGAGAAAATATATACTTTAGTGATAGTCTACATTTTAAACCGAGTGAGGATAAATAACCTCACTGCCTCCCACACGATTCAATATGAAATTCAAATATGTTGCTGTAAAATAATGTAAAATAAACGTATTCATATTACTGAATTGAGGGATAGTATGCAACGTGATTATTTAATTCGAGTAGAAACTGAGAGTATGTCAGATTTCAAAAGGCTCAATGGTTTAATGATTGGTTTTGTTATTAAAGGTGAGGCGCACATTTATGATGAAAATAATATGACGCAATGCAACAGTGGCGACATTTTCATCATTAACCACCGCGACTTGTATCGATTTCAACTTCAACAAGATGGCATCATATGTTATATCCAATTTCAAATGAAATATTTAGCAGACAAGTTTGATGATGTGCATTGTCTATATTTTCACTTAACAGATGCGACCACAACAAAAAATATACATCAACTGAGAAATATAATGGCAAGACTGGTTTCAACACATATTCGACATAATGAGTTGTCTAAATTGACTGAGCAACAACTTGTGATTCAGTTGCTTATGCATATGATTCATTATGTCCCGCGTACATATCATTCGAACCAAAGTATCTTAAATGATGATAAAGTGAATCAAGTATGCGACTATATCGAGTTACATTTTCATGAAGACTTAAGCCTTTCGGAATTAAGCGAATATGTTGGGTGGTCAGAGAGCCATCTGTCTAAAAAGTTTGCAGAATCGCTAGGTGTAGGATTCCAGCATTTCTTAAATACGACGCGAATTGAGCATGCGAAACTCGATTTGACATACACAGATGAAACGATTACTGATATTGCATTGCAAAATGGCTTTTCAAGTGCAGCGAGCTTTGCGAGAACATTTAAACACTTTACGCATCAAACACCTAAACAATATCGAGGTGATCGTCCAGCAATCACTGAAAATCAACAATCGGCACAACATAATTATCACGACCGTGAATTGATATTACTTTTAAATGACTACATTGAAGAAATGAATCATTTCATTGAAGATATTGAAAAGGTGAACTATAAAGAGATTACCTTTCAACCAACCAATCACCAACTAAATCAATTTAATCATATTATTCAAGTGGGCTATTTGAGGAATTTGCTCAATACACAGTATCAATCACAGTTGCTTACATGTCATCATGATTTCCGTGTCAATGAAGTATTAGCATATGATGTGATGCCATATATCATGAAAAAGCTCAATGCGCCATTCACGTATGATGCAGAAATTTCGAATATATTTTATGATATCGATTTGTGCTTAGACTTTTTATTAGATCATAACTTTAGTTTGACAATGCATTTGGATCAGTATGACTCACGTGATTATATCGATGCATTTAAAATTTTTATCCATCACGTTGCCCTGCATGTCAGTCATAGAAAAGATTTGAAGTTCAACTTGTATGTGACGACATTGCACACGTCTTTGATTGAAATGATTGATTATTTTAAAGCATTATTCCCTAATGGTGGCTTGTACATTCACTTAGATCAAGCTACGGAAAGACATCTACCATTGCTGAAACGACTTGAGCCACACATCGACCATTTTGTATTTGATGCCAATTCAAATGATGCTGTTGATTTTAATAAAATGAATGATGATGAATTTAAAACCGCAAGTCAAATGATTATTAATAAAACGAATTACCTTATCGATTTAATGCATCGTCATCACCTAAAGCGTCCACTCATTTTACTCAATTGGAATACATTGACAGGTGATACATTTATTACAAACGGCGAATATTTTAGAGGTGGTATCATCATTGAGCAATTATTAAAATTAAGTTCTAAAGTAGAGGGTATCGGGTATTGGTTGAATTATGATTTGCACGTCAGTCATTGTAGAAATGAACGGGATTATATGAATTCTATTGAACTGTTTCATCAATACAATGGAAAACGTCCGGTCTATTTCACGGCATTGCTATTTAATAAATTAACAAGCAATATTTTATATTCTGATGATACATGTATTGTCACGGGAACTGATTCAAATTTTCAAATATTGTTATATGATGCAAAGCATTTTAATCCGTACTTAGCGTTGGACAATCAAATGAATATGCGTGCAACGGAAATGATCCATTTGAACATTAATGCCCTAGAAGAAGGTATGTATAAGATTAAACATTTTACCTTAGATAAAGAAAACGGTGCATTATTTAATCTTTGGCGCAAACATCATACGATACATGGTATGGACAAGGACTCTATAGATTACGTTAATCGAATGAGTTTTCCAAAATTAGAAGTGTATGATATAGATGTGACGGATACGCTGGCATTAAATATTAAAATGATTACAAATGGAATTCACTTAATTGAAGTAAAACGTTACCCAAGTTCATAAAATGATCACAAATCACAATTTATGTTATACATAATTTGTGATTTTTCATATTCAAAGTTAAAATTGCAAAAAATTAATGGTTAACATCTCTGTTGTTGGCAATATAAATAATGATCAATCATATATGATGTAACTAAGGAGATGAATGATATGAATCAACAATTAATTGAAGCTTTAAAATCAAAAGAAGACAAAATGATTGAGATCAGACGTTATTTACATCAGCATCCAGAATTATCTTTTCATGAGGATGAAACGGCGAGATACATCGCTGAATTTTACAAAGGTAAAGATGTAGAAGTAGAAACGAATGTCGGACCACGTGGAATTAAAGTAACGATTGATTCAGGGAAACCTGGTAAAACATTAGCAATCCGTGCAGACTTTGATGCATTACCTATTACTGAAGATACAGGATTATCTTTTGCATCACAAAATAAAGGTGTTATGCACGCATGTGGTCACGATGCACATACAGCATACATGCTTGTATTAGCAGAGACGCTTGCTGAAATGAAAGATAGTTTTACAGGAAAAGTCGTTGTGATACATCAACCAGCTGAAGAAGTACCACCAGGTGGTGCTAAAGCAATGATTGAAAATGGTGTATTAGACGGTGTTGATCATGTATTAGGTGTACACGTCATGAGCACAATGAAAACAGGTAATGTGTATTACAGACCTGGTTATGTTCAAACAGGACGCGCATTTTTCAAATTGAAAGTTCAAGGTAAAGGTGGCCATGGTTCATCACCACATATGGCCAATGATGCCATTGTTGCAGGTAGCTACTTCGTCACAGCGTTACAAACAGTTGTATCTAGACGACTAAGTCCATTTGAAACCGGTGTTGTCACAATCGGTTCATTTGACGGTAAAGGTCAATTCAATGTCATTAAAGATGTTGTTGAAATTGAAGGTGATGTACGTGGATTAACAGATGCTACAAAAGCAACAATTGAAAAAGAAATTAAACGTTTATCAAAAGGATTAGAAGCATTGTATGGTGTAACTTGCACATTAGAATATAACGATGACTATCCTGCATTATACAATGATCCAGAGTTTACTGAGTACGTGGCTAAGACGCTAAAAGAAGCAGACCTTGAATTTGGTGTCGAAATATGTGAACCACAACCACCTTCAGAAGACTTTGCATACTATGCTAAGGAACGACCAAGTGCCTTTATTTATACAGGTGCAGCTGTGGAAGATGGTGAAATTTACCCACATCATCATCCTAAATTTAACATTTCAGAAAAATCATTACTTATTTCGGCAGAAGCTGTAGGGACAGTTGTTTTAGATTACCTTAAAGGAGATAACTAACATGAATGAAACGTATCGCGGGGGCAACAAGTTAATCTTAGGTATTGTATTAGGTGTTATTACATTTTGGTTGTTTGCACAATCACTTGTAAATGTTGTGCCAAATTTACAACAAAGTTTTGGTGCAGACATGGGAACAATTAGTATTGCGGTAAGTCTAACCGCACTATTTTCAGGCATGTTTGTTGTTGGAGCAGGCGGCCTAGCAGATAAAATTGGACGCGTGAAAATGACGAATATCGGCTTATTATTAAGTATTATTGGTTCAGCATTAATTATTATTACAAATTTACCAGCATTGTTAATTTTAGGTCGTATTATACAAGGCGTATCAGCAGCGTGTATTATGCCTTCCACATTGGCCATTATGAAAACTTATTATGAGGGTGCTGAACGTCAGCGTGCCTTAAGCTACTGGTCTATCGGTTCTTGGGGTGGAAGTGGTATCTGTTCACTCTTCGGTGGGGCAGTTGCGACAACTATGGGTTGGAGATGGATTTTCATCTTCTCAATTATCGTTGCCGTACTTTCAATGTTACTCATCAAAGGGACGCCTGAAACGAAATCAGAAGTTACCAATACACATAAATTTGACGTTGCAGGTCTAATTGTTCTAGTAGTTATGTTATTAAGTTTAAACGTTGTTATTACTAAAGGTGCAGCACTTGGTTATACATCATTATGGTTCTTTGGTTTGATTGCAATCGTAATTGTAGCATTCTTTATTTTCTTAAATGTTGAGAAAAAAGTAGATAATCCACTTATTGATTTTAAATTATTTGAAAATAAACCTTATACAGGTGCAACGATTTCGAACTTCTTATTAAACGGTGTTGCAGGTACATTAATTGTAGCGAATACATTCGTGCAACAAGGTTTAGGTTATACAGCATTGCAGGCAGGATACTTATCAATTACTTATTTAATCATGGTGTTATTGATGATTCGAGTTGGTGAAAAATTATTACAAAAAATGGGTTCTAAGCGACCAATGTTATTAGGTACATTCATTGTGGTCATTGGTATTGCACTTATTTCATTAGTATTCTTACCAGGCATATTTTATGTTATCAGTTGTGTCGTAGGATATTTATGTTTCGGACTAGGCTTAGGTATTTATGCAACACCTTCTACAGATACAGCTATTTCGAATGCACCGTTAGATAAAGTTGGCGTTGCTTCAGGTATTTATAAAATGGCTTCATCACTTGGTGGCGCATTCGGTGTCGCAATTAGTGGTGCAGTATATGCCGGTGCAGTTGCTGCAACGAGCATTCATACAGGTGCGATGATTGCACTTTGGGTTAACGTATTAATGGGAATCATGGCATTTATCGCAATTTTATTCGCGATTCCTAATGATGATAAACGTGTCAAAGATGCGAAATAATAACGATGACACGCCCAGTGTTTTGATAATGATTTAAATGAAAGTAAAGCAAATTAAATGAGGAAATGTATAGAGCAGTGCATATAGATAAATCTATGATTGGATTAACACTAATATAAATATAAATGAAAAACCATCCACTTAAACTTTTGATAAGTTAGGTGGATGGTTATTTATTGCGTTGTTCTAAAAATTTGGACACTTATATGGAAAGAACTATATATAATGTGAAGATAATGGCAATTCGCTTCAATGAAGGCGACGTGTAAAAGTGTATATTAAACGTTTCGGGGTCAGACTCCGAGAACAATGTCCGTCATGCTTACCGCATACTAATGAAGCATTATTATATCAGTGTTTATAGCCGATTTAAGATAATAAAGTTTGCTAAACAAAAAAGCCAACCCATGAATGTTGGATTGGCTTTGTATAAGCATATTAAGTTCTAATTTTTATATAAGGTATGAATATAAATAAGACATTAAAAATTAAATTTCAGTTGTTGCAATTTCTTCATCTGTAGGTACATCATCGTTAAGACCAACAAGTGCTTCAGAAACATTTCGTGAATGATAACCGATACGTTCAAGAACACCAATCATATCGATATATAGTAATCCGCCTTTTGTTGTACATTCACCACGATTAAGGCGTTTAATATGACCTTTGCGTAGTTTATGTTCAATATTAAATGATTCTCTACTACGTTCTACAATTTCATCTTTTTTCGTTTTGTCATAAACATCTAACATGTCGATGGCTTTATCAAATGACTCAGCAACATGGTTGAATAATTTATCCATACCACGTTGTGCATCTTCTGTAATGCGAATATCTTCATCATGTTGGCGTTTTAATTGAGCGACATACTCTTCTGTTAGCTCTGCTACTTTTAAAATAGAGCGATTGACATCAAACATAACTGCTAAACGCTCAACGTCTGCCTTCGTAATGGCTTTTGTAGAAATTCTAACTAAATAATTTCGAATACTATCATTGATTGTTTCAACAGCTTGATGCTTTTGTTCAAGCTTTTTGATCAATTTTTTATCGTCTTTTGTAATTTCGCGAATGTCTTCAAACATTGATAAGACAATCTGACCCACATTTTGTAATTCTTTTTGAGTTTCTTGTAATGCAACACCAGGTGCGTGATAAACAAGATCTTTGTTTAAGTGCTGAGGTTTATAGTCATCAGCAATATCTTTACCTGGGACAAGCTTTGTAACTATCCATGCTAAACCTGCTACAAATGGTAATTGAATCAAAGTATTTGTTATGTTGAAGATACCATGTGATACTGCAATCGTCATCGCTGGTTTTAAGTGCCATACATCTTGTAACAAACTAATCAAATGAATCACAACTGGCAAGAAAATTGTGAAGATAATTACCCCGATTAAGTTAAAGATGACGTGTACAAGCGCCGCACGTTTTGCAGCGATTGAGCCGGCTAAACTAGCTAAGATAGCTGTAATCGTTGTACCAATATTATCGCCTAGTAACACAGGGATTGCTGCGTTTAAGCTGATTAAATCTTGTTGATAAAATTCTTGTAAAATACCAATCGTCGCACTTGAACTTTGAACTAGTGCTGTTAACCCTGCGCCGACAATGACAGCGAGTATTGGATTTGTAGACATATCAAGCATTAATTGCTTAAATCCATCTAATGATGCTAAAGGTTTAACGGCATCACCCATAAATTCTAGACCGAAAAATAGAGAACCGAAACCGAATAGTATGCGGCCAATGTTATTGATTTTAGAGCGTTTAAAGAAAAAGATTAAAAATGCACCTAATGCTAAAATTGGCATTGCATATTCGCCTAAATCTATACCGATAATAAATGCAGTTACCGTTGTTCCGATATTAGCACCCATTATCACTCCAATGGCTTGTTTCAATGTCATAAATCCAGCTGTTACCAGTCCGATTGTGATAACTGTTGTACCTGAACTACTTTGTATTAAAATAGTTACAACGATACCTGCAATAACACCTAATACTGGATTTGATGTAAATTTGTTTAAAATATCTCGTAGCCTGTCTCCTGCTGATGCTTGAAGCCCGTCTCCCATGATTTTTAAGCCGTAAAGGAAAATACCTAAACCACCTAAAAAGGAGAAAATGACTTCTGTAACCGACATTTCCATTATTTCACCTCAAATAAGCTTTATATTTAGATTATCGCTTATAATTGTAAATTTAATGTTAAGATTAGGTAAAATTATTTAACAATATATGTTATTTGTATATGACTTGTAAAATATCGTCACTTATTATGTAAATTTTCAGTGTGAAATGGCAGGTTTGCAATCACTTGTTTAACAAAATGATGCAATCAATCATACAATTATGTGTCATCAAAAAAATCATGTGAGTGGGATAACGAAATAAAGTTTGTGAACATATCATTTCTTTCCCACTCCATGATTTGAAATCACCATATAGACATGATTTAATGTGCCTCGTTATAACAATTTGTGTTCTTTTAATAATGACTCAATGTAAGTACCTTTTATCTTTTTAAGGAATCCTGCTAATGCGAGTTTTTGCATTTTCGAATCTTTAGTAATCTCGCGCAAATCTTGATGGTCATTCAGTTCGTATATGGCATCCATTAAGACGCGAAGATCAAATGTACTATTGATGACCTCTGGAATACCACGATCTATATTTAGTAATTGATAAACAGCTTCCATGGCAGTACGAACCGAATATTCTGTTGTAAATACAGTATCTCGCTCTGTTTCTGCAAAGTTACCAATAAATGCTAAATTTTGTGATTGGTGCGGAACGACTAAAGGTCTGTCGCCGATAGCACGTGTCATGAAATAAGAGGTAATATATGGCATATAAACAGGAATCGTATTAGATGCATGTTTTGCTAAGTCTTCAATTTTGTCAGTTGGTACACCTAAGTGATATAGCCATTCTTGACATATTTCATTACCACTACATTCTGTGATTGGCTTTTTAATATGATCGCCGTTTACATCTGAATATAAGGCGTAAATCCACGTAGATATTTCATTTTTAGGTTGGTCTTTAAACTGTTGCTGACGATTGATTGTAAAACTGATTTGCCATGCAGAATCATTGATTGTAATAATACCACCAGTAACCGTTTTGCCTGCAAGTGGATCACGTTTACAAATGCTTTCTATTGTATCGATAATATCTTTATTGTTTGTTGTCGATGTTGCTGAAACAAACCAACTTTTTTGAGGAATATTTTGGCAAAACTTATCAGGATTACCAAATTCAGGACTTTGTCGTGCTAAATTTTTCCATAGTGTCCAACTACCACCTAATTCGTCAGTTGGTGGCGCTGGTGTATCATTATCACCATACGTAGAGCTTTCTGTAATACTACCGTTTGTCACAAAGACAAGATCGTTTATAGTCAGTTTAATAGATTCTGCATTACCATGTCGGTGAATTAATATTTCTCGGGCAATTTTTTGACTTGTCGTAACATCTACTTTAATATCTTCGACTTTTACATCGTATTCAAATTGAACCCCATGCGATTTTAAATATTCAACCATAGGTAATACTAAAGATTCATATTGATTATATTTAGTGAATTTTAAAGCTGAAAAGTCTGCGAGACCACCAATATGATGAACGAATCGCATTAGATAGCGACGCATTTCCATTGCAGAATGCCACGGTTCAAATGCAAACATCGTTTTCCAGTAAATCCAAAAGTTTGAATTAAAGAAATCGTCGGAAAATACATCTGTTATTTTGACATCATCTAAATCTTCTTCATTCGTTAAGCATAAATCTAAAATTTCTTTAATCGCCGTTTTAGTCAAAGTGAAGTCTCCATCTGTGACTAAACGTTGACCCTGCTTCTCAATAACACGACAACGAGAATAGTTAGGGTCTTCTTTGTTTAACCAATAGAATTCATCTAATACTGACGCATGATTAATTTCAAGTGAAGGGATAGATCTGAATAAATCCCACAAACATTCAAAGTGGTTCTCCATTTCACGACCACCTCGGACAACATAGCCTTTTAAAGGCATATTTTCACCATCAAGACTACCGCCCGCTTTGGGTAACTCTTCTAAAATATGAATCTTAGAACCTTCCATTTGACCATCCCTTATTAAAAAACAAGCTGCAGCAAGTGAAGCTAGACCAGATCCGATTAAGTAAGCGGATTTGTTTTCTACATTTTCAGGTTTTTTAGGGCGCGCAAATGCTTCATAATTTCCATAACTGTAATACATATCCACCAAGTCCTTTCGTATTAGAATACACTCAGACTATACCCCTTTGTGAATTGCAAATATTAGTATTTATATTGGTAAATTTGACGAAATTAGATCATTTTTATATTTTTGATTTTTAAAATTTTATCATTCGAATGTTTTTGGATTCTGAGGTGCGGGACTTGGAATAATTATGTATTTTGAAAGAAGTTACTTAAACTAACGCCTAGTAGAGTGATAATTCCGCCTATAATAGCAAGGGTTGTTGGTAGCTCGTCTAATAACAGATAAGATAATAATAAAGAAACGATAGGTGTTAAATAAAGAGACATTGTTGCATCAGAGACACCAACTGACTTCACGATATAAGCAAGCAAAACGTATGGAATTATAGTAGGGAATATAGCTAAATAAAGTACCGATACTATTGATGTAAAAGTGGCGCCGTGTATATCGTTGATGATTTCAGGAATAAAAATAAGCATAAATGGTGAGCTTGCCATTATTGTATATAGTGTGAAAGCGATGAAGCCGTATTTTTCTATGTATTTTTTCTGGAAAGTAAAATACAAACTTTCACTAAAAGATGCAAGTAAAATAATAAAAACACCTAATACATTAATAGTTGTGTAATCATCTTTACTTATTGAAATAATGGATATTCCTATAAATGCGACGAGTGAACTTAACCAATTCCATTTTGAAAAATGCTCTTTTAAAAATATATAAGCTAAAGCACTAGAAAAAATAGGCGTTGTAGAGACTAGAATTCCAGATATACCTGCACTAATCAAAGTTTCACCAAAATTTAAAGCTGTGTGATATATCACAAATCCACAAAATCCTAAAATAAAAATAACAGGGATATCTCTTAGTTCTGGGGTAGGCAATTTCTTTATAATTACGAACGGCAAGAGAATTATTGTTGCTAAAATTAAACGAAATGCCGACAATGATTCTGCACTAAAATCATTTAACGCAATCTTTATAATTGGAAATGCAGATCCCCACAATATGATAGTAAATAAATATGATAGAAAAGTAGTGTCTCGAAGCTTATTCATTAATATCATCACTCCTTTAATTATGTGTTTCTATATTAAAAAATATGATTTAAAATGAGTACAACCAATTTTGATTAGATTTACCTATCCAATTTATAAAAAGGGGGGAGAAGATGACGAAATATAAAGATATTGCTAGTGACATCAGAGATAAAATAATCGCAGGGGATTGGTTTTATGGAATGAAGATACCTTCACAGAGGCAGTTGGCGATACAATACAACGTAAATAGAGTGACGATTATTAAAAGTATTGAGTTATTAGAGGCTGAAGGATTTATCTATACTAAAGTGGGGAGTGGAACATATGTTAATGACTATTTGAACGAAGCACATATTACAAATAAATGGTCTGAAATGATGTTATGGTCCTCTCGACAAAGAAGTCAGTATACGGTGCAATTAATTAATAAAATTGAGACAGATGACTCGTATATACATATAAGTAAAGGTGAATTGGGTCAACCATTAATGCCACATATTCAATTGAAAAAAGCCATGTCTAATACAGCCAGTCAAATTGAAGACTTATCTTTTGGTTATAATAATGGCTATGGTTATATCAAGTTAAGAGATATCATCGTTGAACGAATGTCAAAGCAAGGTATAAATGTAGGTAGAGAAAATGTAATGATCACTTCAGGCGCTTTACATGCCATTCAACTTTTATCTATTGGGTTTTTAGGTCAAGATGCCATAATAATTTCAAATACACCATCATATATTCACTCTACAAATGTTTTTGAGCAATTGAATTTTAGACATATTGATGTTCCTTATAATCAAATTAATGAAATTAATACCATCATTGATAGATTTATTAATTTTAAAAATAAAGCGATTTATATAGAACCTAGGTTTAATAACCCGACAGGTTGTTCTTTAACGAATGAGCAAAAGCAAAATATAATTACTTATAGCGAAAGACATAATATACCTATCATTGAAGATGATATCTTTAGAGATATTTTCTTTAGCGATCCAACTCCTGCTATCAAAACTTTTGATAAATTGGGAAAAGTTATACATATAAGCAGTTTTTCAAAAACGATTGCACCAGCAATAAGAATAGGTTGGATTGTTGCTTCTGAAAAAATAATAGAGCAATTGGCAGATGTAAGAATGCAAATTGACTATGGATCCAGTATTTTGTCACAAATGGTTGTATATGAGATGTTGAAAAATAAGTCTTATGATAAACACTTAGTAAAGTTAAGGTATGTTTTAAAAGACAAACGAGACTTTATGTTAAACATCCTCAATAATTTATTTAAGGATATAGCACATTGGGAAGTTCCAAGTGGAGGTTATTTTGTATGGTTAGTCTTTAAAATAGATATAGATATTAAATATTTATTCTACGAATTGTTAAGTAAAGAAAAAATACTAATCAATCCGGGTTACATTTATGGCAGTAAAGAAAAGAGTATAAGGCTATCTTTTGCCTTTGAATCAAATGAAAATATTAAGCATGCGCTCTATAAAATTTATACATATGTGAAAAAGGTTTAATTAAAACAATAATTCGAATCATTATGTGGCATGTTAAACAGCTAAATATAAGCTATGCACAATTAACAAGCGGATACTCCTGACGCAATTATAGTATCATTACATATTGTTTAATCGTTTGGGGTAATGTAATTAAAAGGTAAAATAGGCAGAGTGTTATACATAAAATGTAAAGAAAGAGGCGATAGAATGTCTAAAATCAGGTCTTTTACAATATTAAGTCTACTTATTTACTTAGCTATGATGTGCTATACAGTAGTGACCTATTCAAAATTACCAACCAAAGTACCTATTCACTATAATTTAGCAGGGGATGCTGATAACTTTGCTGATAAATGGGTGCTGCTTTTGATTAATAGCGCATTTATAGTGATTTGGCTTATATTTTTCATTGCAGGTAGATACTATGAACGATTTGCCAAATGGTCACATTATAATCATACACCACGTGAAATTCGAGCGATTAAATTATTTTTAAGTACGTTAAATTTAGAGATTATGAGCTATATGTCTATCTTCACAGTATTAGAAATTTGGCAAATACAACACCATCATCAATTCAATTTACTATGGTTTAATATGATATTTATCATTATCATTGGTTTGACGCTTGTCATATTTTGTTTACTTCCTACAATTCATAAAATGAGAGATTCTCAATAAAAATATAAACTGTCATGATGCAGTTTTGAAGCGGATTCTTGAGATTATTATAAATAATATCTAGTATTTATAATTAAAATGATATATTATTTATTATAGTTAAATATTGTGTATATTTTGTGAACTTTTTGTAAAAATTCGATTGCCTGTCACATATAGGAGTGTTACATTTTAAATATGTGATCATCGCAAAATATAAGTTGAAATAGGTTGTAGATTAATCAGGATGATAAATATTTTATATAAAGAGAGGGAGTCATTATGACACTACTTACTGTAAATCCATTCGATAATGTTGGATTATCAGCCTTAGTTGCAGCAGTACCTATTATTTTATTTCTATTATGCTTAACCATTTTTAAAATGAAAGGCATTTATGCAGCATTGACAACTTTGGTTGTTACATTGATTGTGGCTTTATTTGTGTTCGAATTACCAGCACGTGTATCAGCAGGTGCAATAACAGAAGGCGTTGTTGCCGGTATTTTCCCAATAGGATATATCGTTTTAATGGCAGTTTGGTTATATAAAGTTTCTATTAAAACAGGACAATTTTCTATTATTCAAGATAGTATTGCAAGTATTTCAGAGGACCAAAGAATCCAACTATTATTAATTGGATTTTGTTTCAACGCATTTTTAGAAGGTGCAGCAGGATTTGGTGTGCCAATTGCGATTTGTGCAGTATTATTAATTCAACTTGGATTTGAACCATTAAAAGCAGCGATGTTATGCTTAATTGCTAATGGTGCGGCGGGTGCCTTTGGTGCGATAGGTTTACCAGTTAGTATTATTGATACGTTTAACTTAAGTGGAGGCGTTACAACATTAGATGTTGCGAGATATTCAGCATTAACACTTCCGATTTTAAACTTTATTATTCCATTTGTTTTAGTATTCGTTATAGATGGCATGAAAGGTATTAAAGAAATTTTACCTGTCATTTTAACAGTGAGTGGTACATATACTGGATTACAATTATTATTAACAATATTCCATGGTCCAGAACTAGCAGACATTATTCCATCACTAGCAACAATGGTGGTGTTAGCATTTGTTTGTCGTAAATTTAAACCGAAAAACATTTTCAGATTGGAAGCGTCTGAACATAAAATTCAAAAACGAACGCCTAAAGAAATTGTCTTTGCTTGGAGTCCGTTCGTCATTTTAACTGCCTTTGTATTAGTATGGAGTGCACCATTCTTCAAAAAATTATTCCAACCTGGAGGTGCACTTGAAAGTCTAGTAATAAAATTGCCAATTCCAAATACTGTGAGTGATTTATCGCCTAAAGGAATTGCGTTGCGTCTCGATTTAATTGGTGCAACTGGGACAGCGATTTTATTAACAGTAATTATTACAATTTTAATTACGAAGTTAAAATGGAAAAGTGCAGGTGCTTTATTGGTCGAAGCAATTAAAGAATTATGGTTACCGATCCTTACAATTTCAGCTATCCTAGCTATTGCTAAAGTTATGACATACGGTGGTTTGACTGTAGCAATTGGACAAGGTATTGCTAAAGCGGGAGCAATTTTCCCATTATTCTCTCCAGTATTAGGCTGGATTGGTGTGTTTATGACTGGTTCAGTTGTAAATAACAATACTTTATTCGCACCTATTCAAGCGACAGTGGCACAACAAATTTCGACAAGCGGTTCATTACTTGTGGCAGCTAACACTGCAGGTGGTGTAGCAGCGAAGCTTATTTCACCACAATCAATTGCCATTGCGACTGCAGCTGTTAAAAAAGTTGGTGAAGAATCTGCATTATTAAAAATGACATTAAAATACAGTATTATATTTGTAGCCTTTATCTGTATTTGGACATTTATACTAACGTTAATATTCTAAATATAAATAATGTTGTCACTTGGATTCAAATGACATTTTAAATCTAATTATTCATGAATCGAACTAGTACGAAATGCATTGAGCATCTTGTCTAGTTCGATTTTTTAATGTCTAAAAATGTCGTATATGTAATTAGAGTAGAAAGTGTTGAGGCGCTTCAGAAGTTGTTTAGAAAAGTAAGTAAAATCAAAACCACCCGTGTGAACGGGTGGTTTGTTCTGCGGCTATAAGCCTTCCTTACTGGCCAGCCCTAAAAGGGCA